>JASIAN010000136.1 GCA_030042035.1 Alphaproteobacteria bacterium
AAACGTACCTCATGCTTCCTCCATCATGGCTTCCGGCATCGTCCGGCATCGAGGGTGGGGATGCGACGTCGGCCGCAGCAAAATCCCCCGGCCGCGCGCTGTCAACAGCAACCTAAAGGCAGCCGAAACTGCTGGAAACGCGCCCTAGCGGCGGGTCCGGCGAGCGCCGGCGGTGCGCCGCGGCGGCGCCGCCGGCACGCGGTCGGCGACCGGCTCCGGCGCGGTCCATTCCCGCCACAACGCAACGAGCGCCGCCATGACCGCCGGCCCGAGGAAGAGGCCGAGGATTCCCATCGTCTCCAGCCCGCCGAGCAGCCCCAGCAGCACCAGCAAAAACGGCAGGCGCGCCGCACCGCCGATCAGCACTGGACGGATAAAATGATCGGCGACGAACAGGATCGCGCTGCCCGACGCGATGACGACCGCCGCGCCGAGCGGGTTGCCCGCGCTGAACAGATAGAGCCCGGCGAGGCAGTAGGTCACAACGGCGCCGAACGGGATGATGGCGGCGACGGCGGTCGCGGCACCAACCAGCGTGGGGTATGGCAGGCCGACGAGAAAATAGACGACGCCGAGGAGCACGCCTTCGCCGATGCCGACCAGCACAAGCCCCGTCACGGTGCCATGCACGGCCGCAATCATGTGGCCGGCAATATGCTCGCCGCGCGGCCCGAGCAATCGGTCGCTGAGGCCGCGCAACTGTGCCGCCAGCCGCCTGCCGTCGCGGAATACAAAAAACAGCGTCAGCAACGTAAAGCCGAGAATGACGAGGCGCTGCACGATTTCGCCGCCGTAATGGCGCGCCGAATAGGTCAGCGTGTGGACATCGATGTTGCCGAACATCTCCTGGGCCAGCAGCGGGTCGCTCAGGTGATCCTTCCACCAGCTCACCAGGGGGGTGCCGACGAGCGGCAGGTCGCCCAGCCAAGCGGGCGGCGGGATGCCGTAATGACGCGCTTCGTTGACGAGCTGGATCACGACGTGCACTTCGTTTGCCAGCGCGATGCCGATCAGCACGAGCGGCCCGACGATGAGGATGCCGACCACCAGCGTCGCCAGCGCCGGTCCGAGGAGATGTTCGTGCTCGCCCGGCAACAGCTTGAGCAGACGGTCGTAAAGCGGCCACAGGGCGATCGCCAGCACCCCGGCCCACGCCAGCGCCGGCAGGAAATCGAACAGAATCCAGCCGCCAAACCCAACAACCGCGACCGCCAGCGCGGTGCGGGCGGCGGTCTGCCAAGCCGACGAAGCTTCGTTCGGCGGCGCGGTCCCGACGGCGGTCGGCCGTGGCGGCGGATCGGACGAAAGCCGGTTCATGTCTCTATGGCTGCCATCGGGTCCGCTTGCCTATGCGGGCGGCGCGCTTTACTGTCGAAAGCATCCGTCATGAGACTGCCCCAAAATGCCAAAAAGGGAGTCGGCTATGGCATACACCCTCGAACAATTCTCGGCCGATTGTCATCGCATCCTCGCCGCCGATCCCGGGCCCGAGGGCCGCGGGAAGGTCTGCGAACTGGTGCAGAAGGCGTGCACCGACGCCGATTTCGTCCGCCGGCACCTGCCGGACGACGGGCCGGAGCGCAAGATCCTCTACGAGGACCCGCAGCTCGGGTTCTGCATTCTCGGCCATGTCTATCACGGCGCCAAGCAGAGCGCACCGCACGACCATGGTCCGACCTGGGCGATCTACGGTCAGGCGCAGGGCGAGACGATCATGACCGATTGGTCGCTCGTGTCGCCGGCGAGCGAAACCCAGATCGGCAAGGTGAAGCACGTCCGCGACTACGCGCTGAAGCCCGGCGCCGCCTATGTCTACAACGAGGGCGACCTGCACTCGCCGCGGCGCGACGGCTCGACCAAGCTGATCCGCATCGAGGGCCGGAACGTCGAGACGATTCGCCGCTACCCGTACGAACGGGCGGCCTGAACGGCGCCCGGCCGCTCCGCGCAGTCCCGGCTTGCGCTCGAACCGTGGGCCGCGGCTTTCGGCCGGACTGCGTGTAGTGTTCTGCTGAAGGGAGATTCCCATGGCGCCGCGGCCGCAGGTCATCGCGCTTGAAGAGCATTATCTCGACGCCGAGGTGAAGCCGCACATGGCCGGCCCCGACGCGGCGGCCGGCGCCGGGCGGGTCGCGGCGCTGCTCGACGATGTCGGGCAGGGCCGCATCGCCGACATGGACGCGGCCGGTATCGACATCCAGGTCTTGTCGCACGGCGCGCCGTCGATCCAGAAGATTGCGGACGCGGCATTGGCGGTGCGCCTCGCGCAGGGCGCCAACGACCGCCTCGCCGAGACGGTGCGCGCCCATCCCGACCGTTTCGCGGCCTTCGCGATGCTGCCGACCGCAGACCCGAACGCCGCGGCCGACGAATTGGAGCGCGCGGTCACCCGGCTTGGCTTCAAGGGCGCGATGGTGCATGGGCTGGCGGGCGGCCGGTTTCTCGACGACCGCCGCTTCTGGCCGATTTTCGAGCGCGCCCAGGCGCTCGATGTGCCGCTTTATATGCACCCGGCGGTGCCGCACCCGGCGGTCATCGACACCTACTACAGGGAATACGCCGAGAAATTCCCCAACCTTCTGCGCGCTGCCTGGGGCTTTACGGTCGAGACCGCGACCCAGGGCATCCGCCTCGTGTTGAGCGGCATCTTCGACCACTATCCACGGCTCAAGATCATCCTCGGCCATTTGGGCGAAGGTCTGCCGTTCTACCTGTGGCGCATCAATATGGCCTTGACCCGCGACGGCGCCGGGCCGAGTTGGTTTCGCGACGCGTTCTGCGAGCATTTCTGGGTCACGACGAGCGGCTTTTTCTCCGATCCGGCGCTTCTCTGCTGCATGTTGGAATTGGGCGCCGACCGCATTCTGTTTTCGGTTGATTACCCGTTTGTCGAGAATGCGCCGGGCACGGCGTGGATGGAGCGGGCGCAACTGTCGGCCGAGGACAAGGCCAAGATCCTGAGCGGCAACGCCAAGCGCCTGTTGAAAATGTGAGCGGGCGGCCGTGCCGGACCTGCCGCGACTGCCGGAGCTCTCGTTTGCCGAAATCCCGGCTGGGTCGCGGCGACGCTATCGCGGCGACCGGTTCAGCTATATGGAAGCGGGGCCGCGCGACGCCCGCCCGGTGCTGCTGCTGCACGGCATCGGCGCCAACTCGCTGCACTGGCGCTTTCAGCTTGCGGCGCTGGCCGGGCGCTGGCGGCCGATCGCGTGGAACGCGCCGGGCTACATGCTCAGCGACAACCTCGCCGTCGAGATGCCGAGCGGCAAGGATTACGCCGACGCGCTCGCCGATTTTCTCGCGGCGCTCGGCATCGCCGCATTCGATGTCGTCGCCAATTCCTTCGGCACGCGCGTCGTGCAGGCGTTCGTCTGTCACCATCCAGGCCGTATCGGCCGTGCCGTCTTCACCGGCACCGCGATTGCGCACAACCTGTCGGCCGCGGAGCGCGAGCGCAGCATCGCGGCGCGCGCGGCGATGATCGCGTCGGGCGGCTGGGGCTTCGGCGAGCGGGTCCGGGCCTTACTCGGCTCGACCGCCTCGACCGCGACCGTCGCGCTTGTGCAACACGTGCTGCGCGCGACAAACCCGGAGGGGTTCATGCAGGCGGCGCGCTACATCGCCGCCGGCGTCGCGGCGCCGCTCGGCGCCGGCCTCGCGCTGCCGCTCCTGTTGATCCAGGGCGAGGAAGACCGCGTCACGCCGGCCGAGACGAACGCTGTAAAGCTGCTGAGCGCGGTACCGGATGCGCGTCTCGTCATCTTGCCCGGCATCGGCCATCTGCCGGAGGTCGAGGCGCCGACGCGGGTCAACGATCTGCTCGCCGCCCACCTCGCGGCGCCCAGCGCGCGCTAATCCCCTCGGTTCAGGTATTGGCGCCGCCGTCTTCGGCCCGGTGTTCCTTGAAGACGCGCGAGGCGACCTGCAGGCATTCGCGGATGATCGGGACGCCGATATAGCCCGACAAGTGCAGCAGGGTTTCGGTCAGCTCCTCCTCGGTCCAGCCCTGGCGCAGCGCCATGTGCAGGTGCAAGGCCAGTTCCGGCTCGCGGCCGGTGCAGGTGTCGGAGACGACGCAGATGAGCGCCCGTGTCTTCAGATCGAGGCCGGGGCGCGTCCATAGCGCGCCGAACACGTTCTCGATTGCGACATCGAGGAATTTTTGCATGACCGGATCGCTGTAGACGCCTTTGGCGGCGGCCTCGACCGCTTCGTCGCCCATCAGCTGCCGCCGCAGCGCCGCGCCTTTGCGATAGTTCTCGCTGTCCGGCATCCCCTCTCTCCCGTCGTTCTACGCCAAGCGGCATCTTGCCGGCACGTGCTGGTCTTGTCGCCTCTTTGATGCTATCCCGCGGCCATGGCCGACATTCTGCGCGCCCTCGACGAAAAACGCGCGGCCGCCCGCCTCGGCGGCGGCAAGCGCCGCATCGAGGCGCAGCATGCGCGCGGCAAACTGACCGCGCGCGAGCGCGTCGAACTGCTGCTCGACCCTGGGTCCTTCGAGGAATGGGATATGTTCGTCGAGCACCGCAGCAGCGAATTCGGCATGGCCGAACAGAAGGTGCCGGGCGATGGCGTCGTGACCGGCTACGGCATGGTCAACGACCGGCTGGTCTTTGTCTTCAGCCAGGATTTCACCGTGTTCGGCGGCTCGCTCAGCGAGGCGCATGCCGAGAAGATCTGCAAGATCATGGACCAGGCGATGCAGGTCGGCGCGCCGGTGATCGGCCTCAACGATAGCGGCGGCGCCCGCATCCAGGATGGCGTCGCCTCGCTCGCCGGCTATGCCGAGGTGTTCGAGCGCAACGTGCTGGCCTCGGGCGTCATCCCGCAGGTTTCGCTGATCATGGGGCCGTGCGCCGGCGGCGCTGTCTATTCGCCGGCGATGACCGACTTCATCTTCATGGTCAAGGACAGCTCCTACATGTTCGTGACCGGCCCCGATGTCGTGAAGACGGTCACGCACGAAACAGTCACGCACGAGGAATTAGGCGGCGCCGTCACTCACACGACCCGTTCCGGCGTCGCCGATCTCGCTTTCGACAACGATGTCGAGGCGCTGATCGAATTGCGGCGTTTCATCGATTTCCTGCCCGGCTCAAACCGCGCCGGCGCGAGGGTGCGCCCCTTTTGGGACCCGCGCGATCGGCGCGAACCGTCGCTCGACACGCTTGTCCCGGCCAATCCGAACAAACCCTACGACATGAAGGAACTGATCCTCAAAGTCGTGGACGACGGCGATTTCTTCGAATTGCAGCCGAATTTCGCCGGCAACATCATCATCGGCTTTGCCCGCATCGAAGGCGCGACGATCGGCATCGTCGCCAACCAGCCGATGGTCCTCGCCGGCTGCCTCGATATCGACAGCGCGAGGAAGGCGGCGCGTTTCGTTCGCTTCTGCGACTGCTTCAACGTGCCCATCGTGACGTTTGTCGATGTCCCCGGCTTTCTGCCCGGCACGGCGCAGGAATATGGCGCGATCATCAAGCACGGCGCGAAGCTCCTGTTCGCCTTCGCCGAGGCGACGGTGCCGAAGGTAACGTTGATCACGAGGAAGGCCTATGGCGGCGCCTACGACGTGATGAGCTCGAAACACCTGCGGGGCGACGTCAATTTTGCCTGGCCCTCGGCTGAGATCGCGGTCATGGGGCCGCAAGGCGCGGTCGAGATCATCTTCCGCGCCGACTTGGGCGACAAGGCAAAGATCGCGGCGCGGGCCGAGGAATATCGCGAGAAATTCGCCAACCCGTTTGTCGCCGCCGGCCGCGGCTTCATCGACGACGTGATCGAGCCGGCCGCGACCCGCCCGCGCCTTGCCCGCGCCCTCCACATGCTGCGCGGCAAGGAGTTGCAGAACCCGTGGAAGAAACACGACAACATCCCGCTGTGACCAGCCTCACCAGCCAACCTATTGATGTCATGGCCGGGACAAGCCCGGCCATGACGATAGAAATTTGTCCAATGTTTAAAAAGATCCTGATCGCCAATCGGGGCGAGATCGCCTGCCGCGTCATCCGCACCGCGCGGCGCATGGGCATCGCGACGGTCGCGGTCTATTCTGAGGCCGATGCCGAGGCACTGCATGTGCGCGCGGCCGACGAGGCGGTCGCGATCGGCCCGGCGCCATCGGCCGAAAGTTATCTGCGCATCGACAGGATCGTCGAAGCATGCCGCCGGACCGGCGCCGAGGCGGTGCATCCCGGCTACGGTTTCCTGTCGGAGCGGGCGGAATTCGCCGCCTCCCTCCACGAAGCGGGCGTCGCGTTCATCGGCCCGTCGCCCGCCGCGATTGCCGCGATGGGCGACAAGATCGAATCGAAAAAGCTCGCTGTTGCCGCCGGTGTCTCCACGGTCCCGGGCCATCTCGGGGTTGTCGGCAATCCCGAGCATGCGGCCAGGATCGCGCGCGACATCGGTTATCCGGTCATGCTGAAGGCGTCGGCCGGCGGCGGCGGCAAGGGCATGCGCATCGCCCGCAGCGACGCCGAACTGCGCGAGGGTTTCGCAAGCGCGCGGAACGAGGCGCGCGCCAGTTTCGGCGACGATCGCGTCTTCATCGAAAAATACATCGAGGAGCCGCGCCACATCGAAATCCAGCTCGTCGGCGACCGGCACGGCAATATCGTGCATCTCGGCGAGCGCGAATGCTCGATCCAACGGCGTCACCAGAAGGTCGTCGAGGAGGCGCCAAGCCCCTTTCTCGACGACGTGACGCGCGCCGCGATGGGGGCGCAGGCCGTTGCGCTGGCACGCGCCGTCGGCTACCAGTCGGCCGGCACGGTCGAATTCATCGTCGATCGCGACCGCAACTTCTATTTCCTCGAAATGAACACGCGGCTGCAGGTCGAGCACCCGGTCACCGAATGCGTCACCGGTCTCGATCTCGTCGAGTTGATGATCCGTATCGCCGCGGGCGAGGAATTGCCGTTCGGGCAGGACGACGTGCGGCTCGAGGGCTGGGCGATCGAGGCGCGGGTCTATGCCGAGGACCCGGAGCGCAATTTCCTGCCGTCGATCGGCCGCCTCGTGCGCTACCGGCCGCCGGATGGCGACGGCATTCGCGTCGATACTGGCGTTTACGAGGGCGCCGAGATCACGCTCTACTACGACCCGATGATCGCAAAGCTCGTCGCCGCCGGCCGCGACCGCGCGGAGGCGACCGGGCGGCTGCAGAATGCGCTCGACGCGTTTGCAATCAGCGGCGTCCGGCACAATGTCGCTTTTCTCGCAGCGATCACCGCCTCCGAACGCTTCGCCGCCGGCCAGCTCTCGACCGATTTCATCGGCCAAGAATTTCCGCATGGGTTTGCGCCGCCGACCGAACCAGTCGCCGCCGACCGGGTCTTGCTGGTCGCCGCCGCGCTCGCCGAGACCCGCCTGCATGCGGCGGAAGTCGCGCGCGACGGTGCAGTCTGCGAACCCGCGGAGCGTCAACTCATCGTGCTGCTCGACAAGCGCGCGCACGCCGCGACGCTGCGCGCCGAGGGCGCCGCATTCCTCGTCGAGACCGGCGGCGGCAGCACGCTGGCGGCGACCGACTGGCGGCCGGGCCAGCCGGTCATGCACCTGCGTGTCGAAGATCGGATCGCGACCGTGCAGATCGAGCGGCTGCCGGGTCGCGCCTTCCGCCTCGTGCATCGCGGCGTCATCCGCGAGGCTCGCGTTCTGACGCCGCGCGCCGCCGAACTGCTGCAGATGATGCCGGCGAAGCAGCCGGTGGATACCTCGCGCCTCGTGCTGTCGCCGATGCCGGGGCTGTTGACGCAGGTCATCGTCGCCGAGGGGCAGGAGGTGAAGGCCGGCGAAGCGCTCGTCGTCGTCGAGGCGATGAAGATGGAAAATGTGCTGCGCGCCGAACGCGACGGCCATATCGCAAAATTGCGGGCGCGGCCCGGCGACAGCCTGGCTGTCGATCAGGTCATCCTTGAACTGGAGTAGGGGCGAGGCGAGCAGCCGTGCGGAGTGTCAGGCTGCGCATCACCGGCCGGGTGCAGGGCGTCGGCTATCGCGCGTGGGCGATCGAGACGGCCGAGCGGCTGGGGTTGCGCGGCTGGGTGCGCAACCGCAGCGACGGCTCGGTCGAGGCGCTGGTGACGGGCGACGGGGCGGCGGTCGCGGCGATGATCGCAGCCTGTCGCGACGGCCCGTTCGCGGCGCGGGTCGGCGGCGTTGCGGTCAGCGAGGCCGAGGATGACGGCAGCGCGGGGTTCCGCCCAAAGGCGACGGTGTGACCCGCCGCTAAGTCAGAGCTCGGCGGGGCGCAGCGTGCGGGCGAGGCGATCGAGCACGCCATTGGCAAGGATCGGCTCGCGGCCGTCAAAAAATGCGTCGGTGATCGCGACGTATTCGCTGAGCGTGACGCGCGGCGGAATATCGGGGCGATGCACCAGTTCGTAGGCGCCGGCTTCGAGGATCAGCCGCAGCAGCGTTTCGAGCCGGCTGAGCGGCCAGGCGTCGCTGAGCGCCGCTGAGATGCTTTCGTCGAGCCGCTCGCGGTCGGCGGTGACGCCGCGCACGATGTCGGCAAACAGCGCTTCGTCCGCCGCGCCATAGCGCTCGCCATCGATTTCGCGCCCCAGGCGATGATGGATGAACTCGCCGATCACCGAATCGACGCCGCGGCCGGGGTTCAGCTCCAGTTGATAGAGCGCCTGCACCGCGGCGAGGCGGGCGTTGCTGCGCCGTCGCGCGGCACCGCCCGGCCGCGGCTGACCATCGGCGGCCGGCGCGGCGGTCATGCGCCCGGTGCGGCGAAGCGGCGCTGCACTGCGACGAGCGCAAGACAGGCGCGCACCGCCTCGCCGCCCTTGTCGCGCCCGCCCCCACCGGGTCCCGCCGGCGCGGCGCGCACCAAGGCCTGCGCCTCGTTCTCGACGGTCAGGATGCCGTATCCGATCGCCAGCCCATCACGCACCGCCAGGTCCTGCAAGGAGCGCGCGGTCTCGGCGCAGATGTGGTCGTAATGCGTCGTCTCGCCGCGGATCACGCAGCCGAGCGCGACATAGCCGTCGAATTTGCCGCCGGCAAGCCGCGCCGCCGCCGCGATCGCCGCCGGGATCTCGAAGGCGCCAGGCACCGAGACGCTCTCATGCGTCACCCCGGCACTGGCAGCGGCGCGCTCGGCCCCATCGCGCAGCAAGGCCGCGAGATGGGCGTAATAAGGCGCCTCGACAAACAGCAGATGCGGAGGTCGCGCCATATTCATGATTGCTCCGACGTTTCCGACCGGGCGCCAAGGAGCCGCGCGAGGTAGCGCGCGATCGGGTCGATTTCGAGGTTCATGCGCTGGCCGGGCCGCGCTTCACCGAACCCTGTATGGGCAAGCGTGTACGGGATCAGATTGACGCCGAACGAGGCCGCCGCGACCTCGTTGACGGTGAGGCTGACGCCATCGAGCGCGACCGAGCCTTTACTGGCGATATACGGCATCAACTCCGCCGGCGCCGCGATGACGAGCCGCACCGAATCCCCTTCCGGCCGGCGATCGAGCAGCCGCGCCACGCCGTCGACATGGCCCGCGACGATGTGGCCACCCAATTCGTCGCCGACTTTGAGCGCCCGTTCGAGGTTGACCGGCGTTCCTTCGACCCAGTCGCTAAGCGTCGAGCGCGCCAGCGTCTCCGCCGACGCTTCGACGGCAAACGCGCCGCTCTCCACTGCGACAACCGTCAGACAGACGCCGGAACAGGCGATCGAGGCGCCGAGTGGGATCGCCGCGCAATCGTAGGCGGTCGCGATCGTCAGGGCGAGGCTGCCCTCGGCGTCGCGGCCGCGGTGCAGCCGCCGCACCCGCCCGACATCGGTGACGATTCCAGTGAACATGACGCAAGGCTAAGGGGCGCCGAGGCGCTTGGCCAGCGTGTTTCGCGCATGGCCCGCCGCATGCCGGCACCAACCTCGGCGCTGAACCGCTCGATTACGCCGCCCGCCGCAACTGGAGATCGCGCCAGACGGCATCGAGCGCGGCGACAAGCGCGTCGATATCGGCATCGCTGTGCAACGGCGTCGGCGTAATGCGCAGCCGCTCGGTGCCGCGCGGCACCGTCGGATAATTGATCGGCTGCACATAGATCGCGTGCTCGCGCAACAACAGGTCGGAGGCAGCGCGGCACATCGCGGCATCGCCGACCGTGACCGGCACGATGTGGCTGTCGTTCGGCATGACCGGCAGTCTGGCCTCGGCGAGGCGGCGCTTTGTGACCGCGACCCGCTCCTGATGGGTGGCGCGCTCGGCCCCGCTTTCTCGCAGATGCCGCACCGCGGCCAGCGCCCCAGCCGCGAGCAGCGGCGGCATCGCGCTGGTGAAGATGAACCCCGGCGCATGACCGCGCAGGAAATCGACCATCAGCGCCGATCCCGCGACATAGCCGCCCATGACGCCGAATGCCTTCGCCAGCGTGCCCTGGATCACGGTGAGGCGCTGCGAGACGCCGTCGCGTTCGGCGATGCCGCCGCCATGCGTGCCGTAAAGGCCGACGGCGTGCACTTCGTCGAGATAGGTCATCGCGCCGAAGCGGTCGGCGACATCGCACAATTCGCCGATCGGCGCGATATCGCCGTCCATCGAATAGACCGATTCGAAGCACACGAGCTTTGGCCGGTCTTCCGGGATGCCGGCCAAAAGCTCGGCCAGATGCTGCGTGTCGTTATGGCGGAAGATGACGCGCTCGGCGCGGCTGTTGCGGATGCCGGCGATCATCGAGGCGTGGTTCATCGCATCCGACAGCACGACCATGCCGGGCATGCTGCCCGCGAGCGTCGACAGCGCCGCCTCATTCGCGACAAACCCCGACGTGAACACCAGCGCCGCCTCGCGGTCATGCAGGGCCGCCAGTTCGCGCTCCAGCAGCACGTGCGCGTGGCTCGTACCGGAGATGTTGCGCGTGCCACCGGCGCCAGCGCCGGAGCCGCGCAGTTCCGCCTGCATCGCCGCCAGCACTTTGGGATGCTGCCCCATGCCGAGATAGTCGTTCGAGCACCACACCGTCACTTCGCTGCCGATGCGGTGGTCGAAGGCGCGCGGAAACCAGCCGCAGCGCCGCTCCAAATCGGCAAAGATGCGATAGCGCCCCTCGGCATGCAGCGCGTCGACGCGCGCCTTGAAGAAATTATCGAAGTTCATGGCGTCGCCGTAACCGCAAGTTTGATCATCCTAGCATCCCCCCGTCTTCGCGTCAGCGGGCGCTGTGTCGCGCCCCGGCGGCGGGCCGGCATGCGAAGGTAGCGCGCGCCGGCAGCAGCACGGGGCAATAATCCAGCCGGTAATCGGTTGCAACCGGATCGGCCGTCGTTCCCTTCGGGCATTGCTGCTGCGCCTCCGCCTTCGCCTCGGCGCGGCTGGTGGCGAGCCCGTCGTAGCAGATCGCAACGCGCGCCGGCGCCGCCGGCTGGCCGGGCTTCGCTGGCTTGGCAGGCTGGGGCAGCGTCGGAAACGGATCGAGCGCCGAGCAGCCGGCGACACAAGCGAGCGTCGCGAGCGAGGCCAGCGCCGCGGCAAGAAGGCGCATCACGCCGCCGCGGCCAAGGCCTGCTCGGCAAACAGCGCCGCCGCCATCAGGCGTGCGTCGTCGCCGAGGCGGCCGACGAGCTGGATGCCGGTCGGCAATCCGCTGTCGCCCCATACCGCCGGCAGCGTCACGCACGGCACGCCGAGCAGGGTCCACATGCGGTTGAACACCGGGTCGCCGGTGTAGCCGAGGCCCCGCGGCGCTTCGCCCGGCGCCGCCGGCACGACGAGCGCCGCGCACGGGCCAAAAAACGCATCGAGCCGGGCGCGCGCCGCTTCCGTCTCGGCAACCGCCCTGTCGTACTCGTCGGCACCGACCGTCATGCCTGCATCCAGCATCTGCGCCAACCGCGGCGACAATTCGGCGCTCCGCTGCACCCGTTCGTGCGCCAGGCTGCGCACCAGTTCGTAGCCCATGATCCGATCGTGCGCCTGCGTCAGCCCCCGCTGCTCGGGCGGCACGGCGATCTCGGCAATCCACGCGCCGGCGTGCTCGAGCGCAGTGCGGGCATGATCGAGCGCGCGTTCGGTGCTGGGCTCTGCCGCTTCCCACATCGGCGTCTTGTAGAGGCCGAAACGCGGCGGCGTCGCCGGCACGGCGATCTCGCGCAGCGCCCGCCGGTCGCTCAGAACGCCGGCGAAAAATGCCGCATCGGCGACGTTGCGCGCCATTGTGCCGACGGTATCGAGGCGGTCGGCCAGCATCTTGACGCCGGCCCGCGGCAGCAGCCCAAAGCTCGGCTTGAAGGCGACAATGCCGCAATACGACGCCGGGCGAATCGTCGAGCCGGCGGTCTGCGTGCCGAAGGCGAGCGGCGCCATGCGGTCGGCAACCGCCGCGGCCGAGCCGCTCGACGAGCCGCCCGGCGTGTGCGCCGGGTTGTGCGGGTTGGCGGTCTTGCCGGGCGTGAAGCAGGCGAATTCAGTCGTCACGGTCTTGCCGAGCACGATCGCGCCGCCGGCGCGGGCGAGCGCAACACAGGCGGCATCGGCGGCCGGGCGGTGACGCTCGTAGATCGGCGAGCCGTAGCCGGTCGGCATGTCGGCGGTGTCGATCAGGTCCTTGACCGCGATCGGGATGCCGTGCAGCGGCCCTCGCGGCGGACCGGCATCGCAGGCGCGAGCCGCGGCGAGCGCGGCCTCGCGGTCGAGATAATGCCACGCGCCGATCGTCCCCTCACGCACCGCAATGCGGTCGAGGCAGGCCGCGACCAGTTCCTCGGCGGCGAGCCGGCCAGCGGCAATCGCGGCAGCAGCGTCGCGGGCAGACAAGGCGAGCAGATCGGCCATCGCGTTCTCCGTCGGGCAAGCCAAGAATCCTAGCGCCAAACCGAGTGAGAGGCTATCCAGGCCGGCGATGGACCGGCGCAACGCAGGCGACGACGGCGAGGCGCGCCGCACCGCGGCGCTGATGGGGTTGGTCGTGATCCTCGTACTGGCGATTGCCGGCGTCATTCTCGTGCGCGCGCTGCGCCGGGAGGCGGCGCTCGAAGACTGCCTGATGGCCGGCCGGCGCAATTGCGCCCCGATCGAGGTGCCGCTGCGCAATCCGTGATTGCATGTCGCGCCACCGGAATAGACGTGCCCTGGCGGCGCTGGGGATTGGTGGCGAGCGCCGGCGTATGGCGCGCGGCGCCAGTGGCTTTAGCAACGAATTCGGTGCACCAGCGCGGGCGCTGCGCCGGTCTTGAGCCCTCCGCCCGCTAATCCACCCGCTCAGCGTCGCCACGTATAGACGGAAGAAATCGCATAGTTCCACACCGAACCGACGATCACGCCGGCAATGCCAGCCAGCCACCAAATCTGATCGATCCGGAAGACGTACGAAGCCAGGCCAACATTGGCGACCGCACCAAGGCTGCAAATTGCGTAGAACGAAACAAGACCGCGAACCAGCTGCCAGCGATGCAATCTTTTATCGCGGTAGGTGAAAAAGTTGTTGAGGAAAAAATTCGATGTCATCGCGGTCACTACCGCGCCGGCTTGGGCTTCGAGAAAACTTAACGAAAACAGCTTGAGACCGGTCCAGAGAACTGCCAGGTGCACAAATAGCCCGAGACCGCCGATCAACGCGAATAACGCAAATCGCACCGGCACGAGATGACCGATCATCTTGTCGGCAAGCAACATTCCGTATTCCCAAACGACCATTACGTCGAGCTTGCTCTCGCCGTAGCGCCGTTTGCGGAACTCGAAGGGGATTTCGCAGACCCGCAGGTGCTGCGGTGACGAGGCCAGCAGATCCAGCAGTATCTTGAAGCCCTCGCCGGAGAGGCGGCGGACCGCAGCGTGAAACACGTCGCGGCGAAACATGAAAAACCCGCTCATCGGGTCGGCAATTTGTGCTTTGCAGACCAGGCGCGCCAAGCGGGTGGCGAGATGGCTGGCGCGCGCCCGCCGATCGCTCAGCCCGTCGCCGACGGCACCGTCGGCGACATATCGGCTGCCGACGACGAGGTCAAAATCGCCCCGCCGCAGCCGTTCAAGCATCCGGCCGAGCAGGCGCTCATCATGTTGCAGGTCGCCGTCCATCACCGCGACATAAGGCGAGGCGGAGGCAAGAATACCCTCGATGCAGGCGGAGGCGAGGCCGCGGCGTCCGATCCGCTGCAGGCAGCGAACCCGGAGGTCGCGTTGCGCCAGGGCGCGGGCGAGGTCGGCGGTGCCGTCGGTGGAATCATCATCGACAAAGATGACTTCCCACGCCACGTCCGGTAACGCCTCGGCGAGCAGAGCGACCAGAGGCTCAAGGTTGTCGCGCTCGTTCAGCGTCGGGATGACGATCGCCAATTCGGGGGCTGCCGCGATGCGGCGGGCATCAATGGCCGTTACGGCGGATTGCAGAGCGATATCTTGCATGATCCGTGGTGGTCCCTGTGCTGACCAATTACCTGGGCACTCGTGGCGTGCAAACGCACCGCTGCGCACCGCAACAAAACGGCGCAGAACCTTGCCGCCTCGTCGCGTTCGCGGCGAACTTCATACGGCTGCTACGGAACCCGATAGATGACGACCCCGGAGTTCGGCTGCACTATCTTCTTGCGGAATTCCGGCGGGATCAGGTGCGTCACCCCTATCGTGTCGAGCAGGCTGCCGATCGCCCGCGGTCGCGGCACGATACGCTCGATTTCTTTCCAATGATTGAGACCGCTCAGGACGGCCCGGTCTGCTTCGCAGCCACCATAGTCGCATCGCTTCAGGTCATCGGGAGCCAGCACGTATAGCGAGCCGGGCGTCGGCTTGCCGATGCGGATCTTATCGGCAACCCCGTCGATTTGCGCAACAAAGCGGCCGCGCAGTTTGGTCGCGGTATTGGTGTAGACGGGATCATGAGTTTGCAGTGCGAGGTCAATTGCGGCGAAGGAGGCTTGGCTGGGATCGGTATTTTCAAGATACAGGCAAACGGCCTCCGACATGATCAGTGCCAGAAGCGACAAAACAACAAGGCCCAAATGATTGCGTCGCAATCGGGCGAGGCCGATCGCCGCGAGCATCGCCGCGACCCAAGCCGTCACCACAATAAACCGAGGCACCAGATCGAGGAGCTTGACATTGCCAATAACGAAGCCCGCCCACGCGACGAACAGCGTTCCGAGCACAATCAGAACCGTCTTTTGGCTGCTCGTCCAGGCACTCCGCGCCAAACCAGGCACAACGCCCAGCATCGCATAAAAAATCAGGGCGTATTTCTGGCTAAAGAAGAACATAAAGAACCCGGTCCCGGCGGGTCCACCGATGCCGAGGTTACCCTCACGATCAATGAAATGCTTGGGCGCCAAGGCAACGGCGCGATTGAGGTTGGGTTCACGAGAGAAATCGAGCATAAATCGCCAAAGCGGATTGCCGGTTTCAATTGTGAAATATGCCATCTCCGCCAGAATGACGATGACGAAGCCGGCGCCGATCAGGAAATAATCCGACCGTCTTATCCCTGGGCGGAACAGAAACAGCAGGCCATACGCGATGATCAAACCGGCTGTCGTCTCGCGTACCGCAAAGGCAAGACCGGCAGCGATGCCGGCCGCGACGAGCAGATAGCGGCGATAGGTGCTGTCAAATGCGGCGCAGAAGCAAGCAACCGAAGCCGCCACATAAAACAGTTCGGTAATATCGTCATTGGCTATCGTCGCAAGGACGATGACGCCGGGCATCCCGCAAAATATAACAGCGAATATAACGCTTTCAACAAATCCGAACCAGCGCTGCAGCATCCAGATCGACACGACAACCAGGGCGAACAGATAGGCCAGCATCGCCGCGCCCACGGCAAAGACATTGACGCCGAACAGCCAGAATGCCGTATCGATCGCAAATATGACTGGATAGCGAAGACCCCAAGTCCAAGTTGAACGGTCGATCTGCGGTACACGGTGATACCAAGCAAGCGCCGCGTCAACGTACTGGCCATCATCAGTGCCTTGATAGCCGACCCAGCGCAGGCTTCCGAGAATCGCGACTATTGCGGCGGCGATGAGGAGAGCGATGGCAAACGCGCTGCGCCTCGACAACCGCGAAATTTCCCGAAGCTGAGCAGCTTCTGTCGACATCCGCACCCGTCCCTGTCCAGAACTAGAACTAACAATAAAGGCCTAGAACCGATCCGGGAAGTTGGAATCTAAACTGTATTACATAGTGCCGGCGGCGTCACGCGAACCGCAAGTGGTCGTCAGCGCGTTCAGCCCCACCATGAGGCGAGCGCCGCGACACATCCGAACAACCAACAGTAGATCGCGAACGGCATCAGCGCATTGTCGAAATTGTGCCGGCGGAAATAGCGCATCAAAAACGCGACGCTCAGATAGGCGGTAACGCCGGCGACGAGGCCGGCGCCGATCGCCAGGGCGCTGATGCCGTGGCCCGGCAGGCGCAGCAGCTTCGGCACCTCCAGCACGGCGGCTCCGGCGATGATCGGAGTCGCGATCAGGAACGAAAAATGCGCCGCGTCCTCGTGGTGCAGGCCGGCAAACAAGCCGCCCACCATCGCCGCGCCGGAGCGCGAGATGCCGGGAATAAACGCGGTGCACTGCCAGAACCCGACCGCCAGCGCGCCGCGCCAGCCGAGCGAACCGAGCGAGCCGAGCCGATTGCCGCGCTCGCGTGTTCCGCGCCGGCGCAGCCGGTCGCCAAGAAGCAAGAGGACGCCGTTGATAATCAGAAACAGCGCCGCGACGAGCGGCGAGGCGAACAGGCTGCGCACCGTCTTTTCCGCAACAAATCCGATTGCAACGGCGGGCAGCGTCGCGACGACGATGAGCCCCAACAGTCGCCGCGCCTCCCCTACCTCGTCCCGGCCGCCGCTGCCGGCCAGCCCCTGCACGACAAACACCCAGTCGCGCCAGAAATAGATGAGCAGCGCCGCCGCCGTGCCGACATGCAGCACGACGACAAATGGCAGAAACGACGGCGCGTGCTGGTCGAGCGTCCAATGCAACAGCGACGGCACGATGACCACATGGCCGAGGCTGCTGATCGGGAACAACTCGGTGATGCCTTGCAGCACCGCGAGGGCATAGGCATAAAACGCGAGCATGGGTCCGCCGGGTTGGTTGCGGAGGCGCGGGGCTGCCGCCCGCTCGGCGGCCACGCATAAATAAAGCAAGCCCTCGCCGGCGGCCAGCGGGCACAGCGCGCCGGCGGGGCGGCCTCGGTTGACATCGCGCGGACGTTTCGCGAATCGTGCTGTCACACCTCCGCGACGATGGGAGCGAGCCAATGCCGATGAGCGACAGCGATCTGGCGCGGACGATCGACGCGGCCTGGGAGGGCCGCGACCAGGTCTCGCCGGCAACGAGCGGTGCCTGGCGCGAAGCGGTCGAGGAAGCGCTCGACGGCCTCGATGCCGGGCAGTTGCGCGTCGCCGAAAAGGAAGGGCGCAGCTGGCGCGTCCACCAATGGCTGAAAAAGGCGGTGCTCTTGTCGTTCCGCCTCAACGACATGGTGGAAATCCCGGGCGGTCCCGTCGATCCCGCGCGCGGCGCCGCGAAATGGTGGGACAAGGTCCCCTCGAAATTCGCCGGCTGGTCGCAGAACCGCTTTCGCGACGCCGGGTTTCGCGCGGTGCCGGGCGCGATCGTGCGGCATTCCGCCTATATCGCGCCCAACGTCGTGCTGATGCCGAGTTTCGTCAATGTCGGCGCCTATGTCGGCAGCGGCACGATGGTCGACACCTGGGCGACAGTCGGCTCGTGCGCGCAGATCGGGCGGAACTGCCACCTGTCGGGCGGGGTCGGCATCGGCGGCGTGTTAGAGCCGCTGCAGGCCGAACCCGTCATCATCGAGGACGACTGCTTTATCGGCGCGCGCAGCGAAGTCGTCGAGGGGGTCCTCGTCGAGCAGGGCGCGGTCTTGGCGATGGGCACCTTCATCAGCGCGACGACAAAGATCGTCAACCGCGACACCGGCGAGATCATCATCGGGCGCGTGCCGGCCTACTCGGTCGTCGTGCCGGGATCGCTGCCCGGCCGCAACCTGCCGGACGGCAGCCCCGGCCCGAGCCTCTATTGTGCCGTCATCGTCAAGCAGGTCGATGCGCAGACCCGCGCCAAGACTTCGATCAACGAGTTGCTGCGCGAATGAATGCAGCAGCGCCGAACGCAGCAGCAATCGACCCGGTCGAACTGACCGCCGAGTTGATCCGGCGGCCGAGCGTGACGCCACGGGATGAGGGTGCGCTCGATATCGTCGCGGCGCAGCTCGAACGGCTCGGTTTCACCTGTCATCGCCTCGTGTTCGACGATCCCGGCCCCAATGGCGAAGCAATAGCGGCGATCGCCAATCTTTATGCGCGCTGCGGCAGCGGCCGGCCGAACCTGTGTTTTGCCGGCCATACCGACGTTGTGCCGCCCGGCCCGCCGGAAGGCTGGTCGTTCGCGCCGTTCGCTGCCGAACGCCGCGACGGCGCGCTGTGCGGCCGCGGCGCCGTCGACATGAAGGGCGCGATCGCCGCCTTCATCGCCGCCGCCGAGCGCTTCCTCGCGGCGCGCGGCGACGGCTTTGCCGGGTCGATCAGCCTCCTCATCACCGGCGACGAGGAAGGGGTCGCGGTCAACGGCACCAAAAAGGTGCTCGAGTGGCTAGAGGCGCGCGGCGAGACGCTCGACGCTTCGATTGTCGGCGAGCCGACCTCGGCCGCGGTGCTCGGCGACATGATCAAGATCGGCCGCCGCGGCAGCATGACCGGCCGGCTCACCGTCGAGGGCGTCCAGGGCCACGTCGCCTACCCGCATCTCGCTGACAATGCGGCGCACCGGCTCATTGCGTTGCTCGCTGCGCTGACGACCGGCCCGCTCGACGCCGGCACCGAGCATTTCCAGCCATCCAGTCTGCAGGTGACGACGATCGATATCGGCAATCCCGCGACGAATGTCATTCCGGGCCAGGCACGCGCAACATTCAACATCCGTTTCAACGACCGCTGGTCGAGCGACAAACTGCAGGCATGGGTTGCGGAGCGGCTAGCGGCATTCGGCGGCGGCTGGCGGCTCCAGTGGGAGGTCAGCGGCGAGTCGTTTCTGGTGCCGCCGGGGCCGGTCAGCGACTGCCTCACGGCCGCAATCGCTGCGGTGACCGGCCGCACGCCCGAACTCAGCACAACCGGTGGCACCTCCGATGCGCGTTTCATCCAGGCCCATTGCCCGGTCGCCGAATTCGGCCTTGTCGGCCAGACAATGCACAAGGCCGACGAACGCGTCGCACTCGCCGACCTGGCGCAGCTGAGCGCGATCTATGAGGCCTTTCTCGACCGGTTCTTCGGACGCGCATGACGGCATCGGCGTGGAGCGAGGTGCGGCTGGCGCTCGGCGGCGCGCTGCGGCTCGCAGTCGGCGATCGCCGCGGGCTGCGCTGTTTTGACGCCTCGATCGACGGGTTCTGGCGGTCGTTCCGCGCCGCTGCGATCTGCTACCCGCTCTACTTGTTCCTGCTGGCGCTGCGGATCAGCCATGCGCAATGGCAGCAATCGGGAGTCGTGACGATCCTCATCGTCGAGACGATCGACTACGTCATTTCCTGGGTCACCTTCCCGCTGTTGATCCCGCCGCTGTGCGGCTGGCTGCGGCGCGACGATCGCTTCTTCGCGTTCATGGTCGCCTATAATTGGTCGCAGGTGCCGCAGACGGCGCTGTTCGCGGTCATCGGCATCGACGGGCTGACCGGCCTGTTGGCGCCGAGTTCGCTGCCCGGCGCCGAGTTTGTCGCCGCGCTCGCGACAATGGTTTACGAGTGGTACATTGCGCGGGTCGCGCTCGCGATCGGCGGCGCGGCGGCGCTGCTGATCGTGCTGATCGACCTCCTGCTCGGCACCGCACTCTCGAGCATCGCCGAGGCGCTTTATTAAGGGGTGCCGTCGGTCGCGATCAGCTCGTAGGTGACGGCGACGAGCACGAGGCCTTCGGCCGGCGCGGTCGGACCGCCGGCGCGGCGGTCGCGGGCGGCGAGCGCGCCCGCGACATCGTCGGGCCGCCAGCGCCCGCTGCCGACGAGCTTCAGCGTGCCGACCATGTTGCGCACCTGATGGTGCAAGAACGAGCGCGCCCGCGCGGCGATGTGGATTTCCTCGCCGGCGCCGGTCACGTCGAGCGCGTCGAGCGTCTTGAGCGGCGACTTCGCCTGGCACTGCGCGTCGCGGAATGTCGAAAAATCGTGGTGCCCGACGAGATGCCGCGCGCCTGCCTGCATCGCGGCCAAATCGAGCGGCGGTGCGACGTGCCAGACGCGGCCGCGCTCCAAGGCCGGCGGCGCCCGGCGGTTGAGCATGCGGTAGAGATAATGGCGGCCGGTCGCCGACAGCCGCGCATCAAACTCCCGCCCGACCCGCTCGATGTTGAGCACGCTGATCGGGTGCGGGCGCAGATGGTAATTGACGGCGTTGCGCATTTCGTCGGGATCGGCGGTGCGCGCCAGATCGACATGCGCGACCTGCGCCAGCGCATGCACGCCGGCATCGGTGCGGCCGGCGGCGAACACGGTTGCGGCCTCGCCGCAATAGCGGCTGATCGCGGTCTCCAGCGCCTCCTGGATCGACAGGCCGTTCGCCTGGCGCTGCCAGCCAACAAAGCCGGCGCCGCAATATTCGATCGTCAGCCGGTAGCGGGGCATTGCAATACCATGCCGGGCGGCAAGCGGAAGCCGCGCAGAAAAGCGGCCGCATCGAGCGCGCCGCGGCCGGCGCGCTGCACGCGCAGCAGACGCAGTCGGCCCACGCCGCAGGCGATCGTCAGCCGCTCATCGAGCACCGTGCCGGGCGGCGCCGTCGACGACTGCGGTTTGGCGGCCGCCGCGAGCACGCGGATACGCTCGCCATTCGCCGCGAAGAACGCGCCCGGCCACGGGTCGAACGCGCGCACCTGGCGTTCGAGCGCATCGGCCGGCCGGCGCCAGTCGAGCTGCGCCTCGTCGCGCCGCAGTTTTGCCGCGTAGGTCACGCCTTCGCTCGGCTGCGGCCGAGGCTTGAGGCAGCCGCGCGCAACGCCGTCGAGGGCGCCGAGGATGAGACGAGCGCCGAGCGCCGCCAGCGTCTCGCTCAATCCGCCGCCAGTCGTATCGGGCCCGATCGGCACCGCCTCCTGCAGCAGGATCGGCCCGGTGTCGAGACCCGCGTCCATCTGCATGATCGTGACGCCGGTTTCCCGGTCACCGGCGAGGATCGCGCGCTGGATCGGCGCCGCGCCTCGCCAGCGCGGCAACAGCGAGGCATGGACATTGAGGCATCCGAGCCGCGGCGCTGCGAGTATCTCCCGCGGCAGAATGAGGCCATAGGCCGCGACGACCGCGGCATCGACATCGAGCGCCGCAAACGCTGCCTGCATCTCGGCATCGCGCAACGTCGTCGGGCAGCGCACAGCGATCCCGTGCCGCTCGGCCAATGCCTGCACCGGCGATGGCTGCATCCGGTGGCCGCGGCCGGCCGGCCGCGGCGGCTGGGTATAGACCGCGCGAAGGCGATGCCGGGCCGCGATCAACGCGTCGAGGATTGTCGCCGCAAACTCGGGCGTTCCCATGAACACAAGATCAAGCCGGCCGAAATCTCTGTCGCCTGTCATGCCGCCGCGCTTTTCTCTCCGGCCGGCGCCCGCCGGTCAAGGAACCCCTGCATCGCCACGCGCATCCGCCAATGCATCGCAACGCGCATCCGCAAAATCTCGCCACCGCGCAGCGAACCTTGAGCCGGGCGGCCATCCTGTAGCATCGTGGCCTGTCGCCCTTAGCTCACACGGAGGCTCCCATGCAGATCGGTTTTGTCGGCCTCGGTATCATGGGCCGCCCGATGGCCCACAACCTGATGCAAGGCGGGCACCGGCTGTTTGTCTACGGCCGCCGCACCGTGCCGCCGGAGATTCGCGACGGCGCGACCGTGTGCGACACGCTGCGCGAGGTCGCCCAGCACGCCGAAGCCGTCATCATAATGGTGCCCGATACGCCCGATGTCGAGAACGTGCTGTTCAGCCAGGACGGCATCGCCGCCGGCCTCAGCCCCCGCAAGACCATCATCGACATGAGCTCGATCTCGCCGATCGCGACAAAGGCGTTTGCTGCACGCATCGTCCAGCAGGGCTGCGATTATCTCGATGCGCCGGTATCGGGCGGCGAGGTCGGCGCCAGGGCGGCGACGCTGACGATCATGGTCGGCGGCTCCGAGGCCGCGTTTCGGCGTGTCAGGCCGCTGTTCGAGCTGATGGGCAAGAACATCACACTGGTCGGCGAGGTCGGCGCCGGGCAGACGACCAAGGTCGCCAACCAGATCATCGTTGCGCTGACGATCGAGGCGGTCGGCGAAGCGCTGCTGTTTGCGTCAAAGGCCGGCGCCGACCCGGCCAGGGTGCGCGAGGCGCTGATGGGCGGGTTTGCCTCCTCGCGCATCCTCGAAGTCCACGGCGAGCGCATGATCAAGCGCACATTCGACCCCGGCTTCCGCATCGAACTGCACCAGAAGGACCTTGGCCTCGCGCTGTCCGGCGCGCGCGCCCTCAACCTGTCTCTCCCCAACACCGCGGCGACGCAGGAATTGTTCAATTGCGCCGCAGCGCTCGGCGGCAAGGGGTGGGACCATTCCGGCCTGGTGCGGGTGTTGGAGCACCTGGCGCAGCACCAGGTCGCCCAGGGGTAACCGGTCCTCCGCCCGCATGGCCGATGATGCCGAACTGGTCGTAGCCGGCGCCGGGCTCAACGGCCTGCTGCTCGCGGTCGCCTGCGCCGGCGCGGGGCTCTCCGTCGCGGTCGTCGATCCGCAGGACCCGGCGGCGATGCTCGACCAGGGGTTCGACGGGCGCACCTCGGCAATCGCGTATGGCTCGCAGCGCGTGCTCGCCGGCATCGGGCTGTGGCCGGCGGTGGCCGGCGAGGCCGAGCCGATCCTCGAAATCCGCGTCGCCGACGACAATTCGCCCCTCTTTCTGCATTACGACCATCGCGACCTCGCCGCGGGAGACGACCCGGCGCCGCCGCTCGGCTATATTGTCGAAAACCGGGTGCTGCGCCGCGCGCTGTTGGAGCGGGCGCGCGCCTTGCCCTCCCTGCGCCTTTTTGCCGGGCGGCGGATCGCTGCAGTTGAGGCGGAGGCGGGCGGCGCGGTCGCGCGGCTCGATGACGGCGAGAGGCTGCGCTGCCGCCTCGTCGCTGCCGCCGACGGCAAGGATTCGCCGCTGCGCCGCGGCGCGCAGATCCACGCCGTCGAATGGCGCTATGCGCAAACCAGCATCGTGACAACCGTCGCGCATGCGCGGCCGCATGCCGGTATCGCGATCGAGCATTTTCTGCCGGCGGGACCATTCGCGATCCTGCCGATGCGGGGCAACCGCTCGTCGATCGTGTGGACCGAGCAGACCGACCTCGCGCCGGCGATCCTCGCCTTGCCGGAGGCGGAATTCGCCGCGGAACTCGAGGCCCGTTTCGGCGATTTTCTCGGTGCGCTCGAACCGCTTGGGCCGCGCTGGTCCTATCCGCTCTCGCTGCTGCTGGCCGAGCGCTATGTCGCGCCGCGGCTCGCCTTGGTCGGCGAGGCGGCGCACGTGATCCATCCGATCGCCGGACAGGGGCTCAACATCGGCATCCGCGATGTCGCCGCGTTGGCCGAGCTCATTATCGATCAGCGGCGGCGCGGCCTCGATATCGGCGACGCCGCGCCGCTGTCGCGCTATGAGCGCCAGCGCCGCACCGACGCGCTCGTGCTCGCGACCGTCACCGACGGCCTCAACCGCCTGTTCTCGAACACGCTGGCGCCGCTGCGATTGGCGCGCGATCTGGGCCTCGCGGCGGTCAATCGCCTGCCGTCGGCAAAGCGCCTGTTGATGCGCCACGCGATGGGCCTCCTCGGCGAGCTGCCGCGGTTGGCAAGAGGCGAGCCGCTTTAACGCGGGCGTGCAATCCCGCGGTGCATACGCAATCGCGCCGCGCATACAATCGTATTGAGCGGCCCGGCGACACGGGATTATCGTTAGCGTGGGGATTGCATCCTTCCCGGGATGCCAATCCTTTGACGTGCATGGCGGTATTCCCCCAATGCCCGATGCCGACACACGCTCGGTTGTCCGTGAATCTGCCGCGTCGGATTGCCGACTGGCGGAGACGCTGCTGCATCAGGGACAAACCGAGGAAGCGGCCGAGTGCTGCCGCCGCGCGTGGCCGCAGATCGGCGACGATCCAAGCCTGTTGCGCATCTGCGGCTGGGTGTTCAGCAACGCCGCCTGTCACGATGAGGCTGCCGCGGCCTATCGCCGGCTGCTCGCCGTGTGCCCGGAGTGGATCGACGGGTATCGCCATCTGAGCGCCGCGCTGGCGGCCGCCGGGCATGCGCACGCGGCGATCGCGCCGGCGATGACGGCCAGCGACCACGCGCCCGGCGAACCCGAATATGCGCTCCACGCCGCGCAACTGCTCATCGCGGCGCAGTGCAGCGCAGAGGCCGCGCGTTACCTCGATCGCGCCATTGCGCACGCCGCGGGCGAGCCGCGGGTCGTCGCCGACGCCGCCGAATTCCTGATGCGGTGCGGCCGCGCCGCGGCGGCTGCCGAGCTGTTGGCCGCCGCCGATGCCGGCGGCGATGCCCGGCTGCTGCGGGTGCTATCGGCGGCGGAAATGACGCGCGGCCAGCCGAACGCGGCCTTAGCAGCGATTGACCGCGCATTGGCGCTGGCGCCGGATAATGCCGAATATCATCTGCATCGCGGGCATCTGCTGTGGCAGCTCGACGATCTGGCCAGCGCGGCGCAGGCGTTTGAAGAGGCCGCTGCCCGCGATCCCGACGGAAGCGGCGTCCGCCGTGCGCAGGTGAGCCTCTATCTCGCCGCGGGCCTCGTGCGCGAGGCGACGATGACCGGCGGCGACCTGCTGCAGCGCTGGCCCGACGACCGCGGTTCGGCCGAAGCGGTGCTGCACGTGCTGAACCATCGCCTCGACACGATCGACGGCGACGCCGTCGTGGCAACCGGCGGGATGCGCGAACCGCCGCCGCCGCGCCCCAGCCCCGGGTGGCGCGACCGGCTGCGCACGCAACGCCGCGTCATCCGCGCGCTGATCATCCGCGAGACCCGCACCCGCTTCGCCGAATACAAGCTGGGCTACGGCTGGGCGCTGCTCGAACCGATCCTCCACATCGCACTGTTGTCGGCGATGTTCGCGGTGCTGATGCACGGCCGCCCGCCGATCGGCCGGCATTTCTTTCTGTTCTATTACACGGGCCTTATTCCCTATCTGCTGTTCGTTCATACCAGCAGCGGCATGAGCCACGCGATTACCGGCAACGCGCCGCTCTTACAATTACCGCCGGTCACCAGCTTCGATGCGATCGCGGCGCGCGGTCTATTGGAAATCATGACCGATATCGTTGTCGCGACGGTCCTGCTCGCTGCCTTCATGTCGCTCCGGCTGGCGCGGATGCCGGACGACCTGTGGGAACCATCGATGGCGCTCCTCGTCACCGCCGTTTTGGGCTGCGGGCTGGGCTTTATAAACGCCGTCATGACCGTGTTCTGGCGCTCCTGGGAGAAGGCCTACAACCAGGTGCTGCGGGTGCTTTATTTCATTTCCGGCATCTTCTACGTGCCGGCGATTATGCCGGGGTGGGCGCGCGATCTGCTCGCCTGGAACCCGCTGTTGCAGGCGGTCGATTGGTTCCGCGCCGGCTTTTTCGCGAGTTACCGGCCGCATTGGCTCGACCGGCCCTACCTCGTCATCCTCGCGACGTTGGTGCTGCTCGGCGGCCTGTCATTGCAGCGCTGCTGCCGTCGCCGACTGAGCGCCCCGCTGTGATCGCGCTCGACCATGTCGCCAAATCCTATGCGACCGCGCACGGCCGCAAACAGCTGCTGGACGACGCCAGCGCCGAATTCCGGCCAGGCCACAATTTCGGCATTCTCGGCGCCAACGGCGCCGGCAAATCGACGCTGATCCGGCTGATTGCCGGATCGGAGATGCCCGACCGCGGCACGATCCGCCGCGATGTCCGGGTGTCCTTCCCGCTGGGCTTTGGCGGCACGTTTCACGACGCGCTGTCGGGCCGCGAAAATGTCGAATTCATCGCCCGCATCTATGGCGCGCCGGTGCGTAGGACGGTCCGTTTCGTCGAGGAATTTGCCGAGCTCGACGGCTACTTTGCGATGCCGGTCAATACCTATTCCGCCGGCATGCGCGCCCGGCTCGCCTTCGGCGCCTGCCTTGCGATCGATTTCGATGTCTACCTGATCGACGAGGTCACGGAAGTCGGCGATGAACGCTTTCGCCGCAAATGCGCGGCGGCGTTTCGCGAACGGCTGCGCGGCGCCGACATCATTCTGGCGACGCACAACCACCATACCGTGCGGCAGTATTGCGATCGCGGCGCTGTGCTGGCGCAAGGCCGCCTGCAGCTATTCGATGACATCACGAGCGCATTCGAGTGCTATCGGCGCATCCTCTCGGCCCCGCCGCCTCCCGAAAGGACGCAAGCATGAAACTGCCGCAAGCGACAGGCGCGGCGATCTATACCTCCGTATGTGCCGAGTCCCCGGGTCAGGCATGCGTATCATGTTTCTTGCGGTTCGGCCTGCGCACCGCATGCGCTGCAAATTATCGGCATAGCCGCCGTTCGGATAACCGGCTATGCGACTGGCGGCCCGGCTGATGCAGACCCGCGCGCTTGCGCGACGGCGTTCGCTCGGCTTGGGGCGATGGCCGCGAGCGCGAGCTCCGCAAGCGCCTGCCGCGATACCGCGCCGCTGGCCGGCATCGGCGGACCGCGAAGCGGCGGCGTCCCGGTTGCGGCTGCCGCGCCCGACGCTGCGCGTGCTGTCGTTCATCCTCGTCGTGGTGCTGCCGGTCGCCGTAGCCGCCGATTATTACTTCGCGATGGCGGCGGCCCAGTACGTCGCGGAATTCCGCTTCACGCTGAGTACTGCCGAGGCGCCTAGGCAGGATCCGCTAGCGCTGCTCTCCGGCAGCGCAGTACGGGCACCGGCTGCGCTCGAGTCGCAGATCCTGGTCCAATACATCGCCAGCCGCGCCATTGTCGACGACATCGGCCGCTCGCTCGATCTGCGCCAGCTGTTTGCGACGCCGCGGGCCGATTGGTGGTCGCGGCTGCCCGAGCCCGCTCCGATCGAGCAAGTGGTGCGTTACTGGCGGGGTCAGGTCGATCCGTTTTACGACCCGGCGACCGGCACCGTGACGGTGCGGGTGCGCGCGTTTACCGCGGTCGATGCGTTCCGCCTGGCACAGGCGATCGCCGCCGCCTGCGACCGATTGGCTAACCGGCTGTCCCTGCGGGCACGCGGCGATGCGCTGCGCAATGCCGAGAGCGAATCGGCGCGTGCCGAAAAACGACTCTCCGCCGCGCTCAGCGATATCCGCGCGTTCCGCGATCGCACCGGGCTGATCGACCCCGCCAAGGCCGCCCAGACGGAAAGCCTGCTCGCCGCCCGCCTGCATGAACGGCTGATCGCCGCCGACACCAATTTGACAACGCTCAGACGCTACATGGGGGACAATGCCCCGACTGTTCGCGTTCTGCGCGCGCGCATCCACTCGCTCAACCAGCAGCGTCAGGTACTGGCCCGCCGAATGACCGATCGCGACGGCGGCGCTGCAGTGCCCCTGTCAGGTATTCTCGGAGAATACGAAGAATTACAGAGCAAGCGGCAATTCGCCGAGGCGGCCTATCAACTGGCGTTGCGCGGCGTGGACGAAGCGCGGGCCAACGCCGACCGTCAGCACGTGTTCGTCGCCAGCTTCGTGCCGCCCGCTTTGCCGCAGGAACCGACCTATCCGCGCCGCTGGCGTTCGCTCGGCGTCGTGGCGCTGATGGCGTTTGCCGTCTGGGCGATCGGCGGGTTGGCGCTGCAATCGGTCCGCGATCATTTGGGGTGAGGGAGATCCCTCCGGCAATTTCGCATCTTGAGGATCGCACCATGGCAATGTCCCTCCTTCGCGGCTCTGCGGCACCTGCGCCGCAGTGCCCCGGAACACAGGCCGCGCCGCCAAGCCGCCGCGAAACCCTTGCCATCGTCTCGACCGGCAGCCGGCTGTGCGGCGTCGCCGCATACACCGCCGCCCTCAAGCGCCAGCTTGCCGATGCGTTCCATGTCACAGTGTTCAATCTCGACCAGTACCTGATGCGCAGCCCGGACCGCCGGGTGCGCAAATTCGCGGACCGCCAGGTGATGGAAATCTGCCGCGCGATCCGGCATTCCGATGTCGTCAACCTGCAGCTCGAACACGGCACGCTCGGCCGCCGCGGCTCGGACATTTTCCGACGCTTCTGCTGGCTCACCGACGCGGCGCCGCGGCTGTCGGTGACGTTCCACACGCTGCCGCTGCCGCCGATCTTCGACACGGTTGCCTTTCTCAAAGCCGTCACGACCGTCAACATCAATGCGGCTGCGCGGCTCGAACGCGACCGTCGGCGCGCGCGCCTGCTGTCGCGCGGCTTCGCCCGCCAGCTGCGGCAGTTGCAGCACCGCAAACAGGTCAGCGCGATCGTGCACAACCGCCGCGACCGGCGCGACGTGCACTATCTCTATGGCGTCGCACACGTGTTCGACCATCCGCTGTCCTATTGTTCGGCCGCCGAGCTGGCGGCGGTCCGGGCCGCCGCGTCGCGCCGCCGATTTCCCCTTCTCGACCGGCTGCCGGCTGACGCCGCGCTGGTCGGCGTCTTCGGGTTCCTCAACGAATACAAAGGAATCGGGACCGCGATCGATGCTCTGCACTATCTGCCGGATAATTATCACCTGCTCATCTTCGGCGGCGTGCATCCGCAGGACATCCGGGCCCGGCAGGCGCGGCATCCCTACATTTCGTCGCTGTTCGACCAGGCCTATATGGACACGACCCTCTACCAGAAGATGGGCGCGCTGGCGACCGCGGGAACACCCCGGCTCGTCATCGACAGCGATGCCGGGCTGCGCCGCCTGATGGGCAATCATCCGCGCGAGCTGTCGTCCCGCGTGCACTTCATGGGGGCGCTCGACGAAGAAGATTTCCTCGCGGGCATGGCGATCTGCGATACGGTCGTATTTCCTTATCTCGAAGTCGGCCAGTCATCGTCAGGGCCG
Source organism: Alphaproteobacteria bacterium (assembly GCA_030042035.1). GTDB lineage: Bacteria > Pseudomonadota > Alphaproteobacteria > ATCC43930 > CGMCC-115725 > DATARH01. Next base: position 29,029 of record JASIAN010000136.1, read on the forward strand.
ATCTCGCAAGCCCTCGAACTCGGCTGCCGCATCGTCGCCTCGCGCACCCACGCGTTCCTCGAATTCGCCGAATACCACCGCGACTCGATCGAGTTTTTCGACATCGGCAACCACCTGGAACTGGCCGCGCGCCTGTCCGCCCGGCGGCAGTTTCCGCCCCGCGAGGGCCTGCCGGAATTCAATGTCGAGACCAATAAGGCGACCTATATTCTGGCAAACGGTCGCCTCGACGCTGCGCCGCACGGATGGAAGCTTGCCGAAACCCGCGCCGCGCCAGATTTTGTCGCCGAGCAGCGCCGGTAAGCATCGCCGGGGTCACGCGGCGAGCGATTCGGCGCGTTGCAGAAAGCGTCGGTTCGGGGTGCTGCGCTGCCGGCTGGCGAGGCGCTCGTTGGCCAGCGCGACCGCGACATCGCGCTGCCGGGCGCGGATTGCCGCTTCGGCCATCGTCCACCTGACGACATCGCGTTGCGCGTGGCTGCCGCCGATCCGCCACAGATCGAACCGCACCGGCAACAGCGCGTCGAGCGCCTCGCCGTAGGCGCCGCGATCGAACGCGCGAAAACCTTCGACGATCGGGATCGCGACATCGCGGTAAAGTGCGGCCGCCTCGGCATCGCCCGCCGCCGTTTCGCGCATCGCGCCGAAGCGCCGATCAACCGCCGCCTCATCGCCCGAGCGCAATTCGGCCATCGCGGCATGGATGTCGGCAAAGGCAAGGCATTTTCCGTCGGCACGGCCCTGCCATAACGGCGCGAGCTGCTGCCACCGGTCACCGAGGTCGCAGCCGAGCAGGTCGAGCCGCCACAACAGCGCTGCCGCGTTGGTGAGGCTCAGGGCCAGCGGGCGCTGCGTCGTCGTGAGCGGCCCGTCATAGAGCGCAAGCGCCGCGTCATATTGCCCGAGTTCGAGGTGAAACAGCGCCTTGTGCCACCAGATGTGCACTTCGTTGAGGTGATCGGCGCCCGACCACAGCGTTTCGCGCGCCGCCATCCAGCCGAGCCCGTCTTCCGGCCGGCCGGTCATTTCCATCACATGCGAAACGGTGTGATGCGGCCAGAAGCTCAGCGGTTCGAGATCGGCGGCTTGCCGCGACTCGTCCTCGGCGCGGGCGTAATCGCCGGCTTCTTCGAGGCCAAAACCGTGCAGCGCGAGGATTGTGCCATAACCCAGTCGGTCCCTCGACCACAGCGGCACGGCGCGCGCCGCGCGGTCGCGCAAAAAATCGAAGCGGCCGAGAAAGCCATCGATCAGCGCCGCCGCCTGATGCGCGACGAGATCGAACGGGTAGCTCATCAGATGCCGGTCCAGCGTCGCAACGGCGGCAGCGCGGGCGCCGCGACACAACTGCGTCAGCGCGGCGAGATGCGCCGCCTCGCGCTCGTTCAGCGCGAGGTCGCGCGCGGTTTCAGCGAGCGCGGCGGCCTTTGGCCGAAGGCCGGGGTCGTTGGCCAGCGCAAACACCCAGGCCTTGCCGAGATGCGCCATCGCAAACTCGGGCGCCGCCTGGCGCGCGCTGTCATAGAGGCCGACCGCATCGCCGCAAACCAGGTTGTACGCCCGCACCGCCTCATCGTAAGCGCGCACCGCCGCGGCCGTTGCGCCGGATAGCGCCTGCCCCTGGGCGTCATGGATCATCGTTTCCTCCGTGGCGGTTCCTTGCCATCCTGCGCTGTCCCGCGGCACTTGGCTGCACCTTTTTCTTCGGGAGATCGGTGCTTCCCTCGGCGTCTGCGCTATGCGATGACACGCGCATGCAGCGCGCGACAGGCCTCGAAATTCCCGGAGTGCTGCAACGTCATGCGCCGGCGGGCGAAAGCCTGCCGCTCGTTTTTGATTCGCCGCACAGCGGCAATGCCTATCCGTCGGAATTTGCCTATCGCTGCCCGCTCCCGGCGCTGCGCCGCGCCGAAGACGCCTATGTCGATGAGCTTTACGCAGCCGCACCCGAGCATGGCGCGACGCTGATCGCCGCGCTGTTCCCGCGCAGCTACATCGATGTCAACCGCGCGCCCGATGATCTCGACCCCGCGATCCTGGCGCGGCCGCTGCCGCCGCATCTCGTGCCGCGGCCGGTAACGCGGGTCGGGCTGGTGCGCCGGCATGCGCGGCCGGGCGTGCCGATCTACGACAAGAAGCTCGACCCCGACGACGTGCTGGCCCGCATCGAGCGCTACCACACGCCCTATCACCGGGTGCTCGACGAGACCTGCAACCATTTTCACCGGGAATTCGGCGCGGTGTGGCATATCAACTGCCATTCGATGCCGTCCGACGGGCGCCGCCCGGGCGAAAAGGGCGAGCACGGCGATTTCGTCCTCGGTGATCGCGACGGCACGACGTGCGCTTCGGAGTTCACCGATTTCGTCGCCGGCTTTCTCCGCGGTCGCGGCTACGAGGTGCGCATCAATGACGGCTACAAGGGCGTCGAGATCGTGCGCCGGCAAGGCCGCCCGCCGGAGCGCCGCCACAGTCTGCAGATCGAGGTCGACCGCGCGCTCTATATGGATCAGCACAGCCTCGAAAAGCTGCCGGGCTTCGATCGCCTCAAGGCCGATCTCGGCCGCCTCGTCGCGGCGCTCGCCGCTTTCGTGCGCGCGCAGGTGTAAAGGGCGGCGATGCGGCTCATCGTCGGCCTCGGCAACCCCGGCGCGCGGCACGCCGGCAACCGCCACAATATCGGTTTCATGGCGGTCGCGGCGATCGCGCGGCGCTGGGGTTTTCCGCCGTTTCGCAGCCGCTTCAAAAGCGAATTGTCGGAAGCAGTGATCGCCGGCGCAAAGCGGCTGCTGCTGCTGCCGCAGACATTTATGAATGCTTCGGGTGAAGCCGTGCTGGCGGCGATGAGCTTCTACAAGATCGCGCCTGCCGACATTGTCGTCTTCCATGATGAACTCGACCTGCGGCCCGGCAAGGTGCGCGTCAAGAAAGGCGGCGGCAGCGCCGGCCACAACGGCTTGCGTTCGATCGACGCGATGATCGGCCGGGGCTACTGGCGGGTGCGGCTTGGCATCGGCCATCCCGGCGTCAAGGAATTGGTCTATCCTTACGTATTGCAGAACTTTGCGGCCGACGAGCGGGAATGGGTCGAAAAGCTGGTCGAGGCGGTCGCCGAAACCCTGCCGCTATTGCTTGAAGGCACGCCCGACGCGTTCATGAGCGAGGTCGCGCGCCTCGCTCCGCCGCCCGCCGACCCGCCGCAAGATTAGGCCGGGCGGGCGGCGGCGGTGCGCAGGTCGAAGCCGGCGTCGGCGGCCTCGTCGGGCGTCACCTCGCGGCCGGCAGACAGGATACGGCGGGCGATCGCGTGGTCGGCCGGGCGGTTGATCGACTCGACGCCGAGCAATCTGCCGTCCTTGTAGCAGAACACCGAGAACTGGCCGCTTTCCATATCGCCGCGCAGCACGTATTGGTCGTGGCCGGCCGTCAGCCCGGCGATCTGCAGGCGGCGCGGCCCCTGCTCGCTCCAGAACCACGGCAGCGCGTTATAGGGGTGCGGCTTGCCGACGAGGCGGTCGGCGACACAGCGCGCGTGGTCGGTGGCGTTCTGCACCGCTTCGAGCCGCATCGGCCGGCCCTCGGCGTGAACGCACGGGAAGGACGCGCAGTCGCCGATCGCCGAGATTGCCGGATCGGCCGTCCGAAGCTCGGCATCGACGACGATGCCGTTCGCGACGTCGAGGCCGGCCGCCGACGCCAATTCGCTGTTCGGCACGACGCCGACGCTGACCAGCACGAGATCGGCCGCGAGGCGCTCGCCGTCGGCCAGTTCGACGTGATCGACGCGGCCGGCGTGCCCGGCGATGCGCTGCGCCGCGGCGCCGAAGGTAAATTCGACGCCGGCGGCGCGATGGGCCGCGGCGAAGAATTGCGAGGTCGGCACCGAGACGACCCGCGCCATGACGCGATCGACCAGCTCGACGATACGCACATGCTTCCCGTGGGCGCGCGCGACGGCGGCAAATTCGAGGCCGATAAATCCGGCGCCGATGACGACGATGTTCCGGGCGACGGTGAGCCGCAATTGCAGCGCCTCGGTTTCGGCCAAGGTGCGCAAATAGCAGATGCCATCGAGCTCGATGCCGGGCAGCGGCGGCACGCGGTTGCGCGCACCGGTCGCCAGCACGAGATGGTCGTAAGCGAGATGCCCGCCGGTTGCCAGCTGCACCCGGCGCGCCGCGCGGTCGATCGCAGCGACCCGTATGCCGGGCCGGAAGTCGATGCGGTGGTCGCGGTAAAATGCCTCCGGACGCATGAGCAGGAGGTCGAGGCCGATCTTGCCGTCGAGGTAATCCTTCGACAACGGCGGCCGCTGGTACGGCAAGACCGGCTCGTCGCCGAGCAGCGTAATCGTACCGTCAAAGCCGTGCTGGCGCAGCGAGGCGGCGACTTGAAAGCCGGCGTGGCTGGCGCCGACGATGACGACGCGCTCGCCGGGCATCAGGTCTGCGTCTCGGGGGTGTAGACGACGAGCCCGTCCATTTCCGGCGACACGACAAGCTGGCACGAGAGCCGGCTGTTCGGACGGCGCGGACTGGCGGTGCCCTCCAGCATCGCATCCTCATCCTCGGCCATCGGCGGCGTCATCGCCAGCTGATCGTCGCGCACATAGACGTGGCAGGTCGCGCACATGCACGAGCCGCCGCATTCGGCGACAATACCGTCGACGCCGTTCAGCACCGCGGCCTGCATGACGCTGGTGCCGACGGGAATGTCGAGCGTCTTCTCGTTTCCAGCGATATCGATATACGTGACGCGCGGCATCGTGCTTGTCGTCCTCGTTCGTGAAGGCGTGCCAGCCTTACGAAATCTGCGCCTCGCGGTCGAGCATTTTCCGCTACACTCGGGGCAGCCATTCCCGCCCGTCCGGGGCGGGTGTATAGGGTGGGAAGAAGCCAGTCACGGAGACGCCAGATGAAGAACGGGTTGCGCGTATTCGACGCCGATACGCATGTCGAACCGACCGCCGAAGTGCTCGACAAATACGTCGATCCCGCCTTTCGCGCGCGCCTGCCCGATCTGGCGCAATACCGCCAGCCGGTCCGCGCCGGCGGCCCCGGCGCCTCGCCCGGCCGGCACGTCTACCGCTTCGGCCAGATCTCCTATAAGCGCATCCTCGGCGAGGCGGCGCCGCGCGACGCGCACAGCGGCCGCGACACGCATTGGATGGGGTCGAAGCAGCCGCGCCCCGGTGTGCAGGACGACAATGCCGCGGCCCGCATCCACGATATGGACGACGAGGGGACCGACACGCACTTCCTGATCCCGACTTCGTGGACGAGCTTTGTCGGCCATGAGGACCCGGCGATCGAGGTGAACATCATCCGCGCCTTCCATCGCCACATGGGCGATTTCAGCAGCCAATACCCGGACCGGCTGAAGAGCATGATCGTCGCTTCGGCGCGCGACGTCGACGCCGCGGTAAAGGAAATTCGCGAGTGGGGCAAATCGCGCTGGGCGGTCGCGATCATGCCGCTCGTCACGAAGGACATCCCCGCCGACCATCCAAAGCTCGAACCGATCTGGCAGGCGGCCGTCGAGCACGACCTGCCGATTGCGCATCACAGCTTCACGTGGACGCCGCCCTATTTCCCCGGCGTGTTCGACCTGTGGGACAATATCTTCCTCGGCCGCTTGGCGTCGCACCCGTGGGGCGCGATGCGCTTTGTCGCCTCGTTCATCGGCGGCGGCATCCCCGACCGCTATCCGAATTTGCGCTTCGGAACCTTGGAATGCGGCTTCGGCTGGCTGCCATTCTGGGGTCGCCGCATGGACGAGCAGTACGCCTATGTCGGCTCGACCGCGCAATTGAAGATGAAGCCGAGCGAATACCTGAAAAGCGGTCGCTACTTCTGCAGCGTCGAGCGGCACGAGGGGCCGGACATGCTCGACATGGTGCGGGGCTTCCTCGGCGACGACGTGTTGATGTACGCGTCCGACTATCCGCACTCGGAATGCCAGTTTCCCGACACGGTCAGCAATTTCCTGGCCTGGGATATGAAGCCGGCGGCGCGCACCAAGCTGATGGCTGGTAACGCCGACCGCTTCTTCAAGCGCGCTTGAGCGCGATGCTGGCGCCGCGTCGCCGCCGCAGCGCCAGACCGCACAGCGCTGCGGCGAACAGTGCCAGCGAATTGGGCTCGGGCACCGGCGTCGGCGAGTCTGCGGCGTAGCTCTGCTGGCCCTCAAGGCCCTTCAGCTCATCGGCCTCGCCGCTGAAATCGCCGGCAGCGGCCTCGCTGACAAGGTGGTTCGTCAGATCCGCCAATGCGCTGTCGCCGCCGGAATATGAGAAATCGGCATACTCGATCGACCAGATCGCCAACTGCACGGCGGCCGATTCCCGATCGAGATCGGCGGTTGTCCCACCGGCGGCGAGAAGGTTGTCGCCATAGGCAGCGAGACCGGAGATATCGGCGATCTGTGCCGCAGTGAGCGGATTGCCGTTGTTGTCGGTCGTAATCGGTTCGATCTCGAAGATCGAATCCTGCGGGCCAAGGGAGCCGTCGTGAAACAGATCGATGCACCACGCATCGATCGTGCCATCGGTCGTCGTTGTCAGCACGAGCTGGCCGACATCGGCCTCGGTGGGCGCAATCGGGCCGTCGATCGTCAAAATCTCCTCATACGGCATCGCAATATTGGTGACCGTTATGTCATCAGCCGCTGCCCCGCTCGCTTCGGCGATCACGGCGAGCGCGAGCACCGCAAGACCAACCAACCATTTCATTAGAATTCCTTAACCCTACAACCAAAAATTGGTCACATAAGGGTAGCACGGCTTGGGCTTTAAAATATCTGCAATTTATAGTTAAAATTTGTTCGTTAACCATGAGAGGCAGCGCTTGATGCAGATCAAATTCAGGCATCGCCCTCCATGTTAGACGACATCGAAGCAGCGGATTTGCCGCAGTCGGAGAACTAGGTCATGCAGTGGAAACGCGTTATTTCGGCGTTTGCGATCGTCGCGGCGTTAGCGGCCCCGATGGCTGCACAGGCGCAACATGGCGATTCGCACGCCGGCGGCGGGGGCGCTGGCGGCGGGCATGGCGGCGGCGGGGCGCATTTCCATGCGCCCGCCGGCGGGTTTGCCCGCGGCGGCCATTATACGGCGCCGAACGGTGCCTGGACGTCGCATCCCGTCTGGCGCGGCGATGGCCAATTCTCGCAGTGGCGGGGTGGCCATTGGTGGCACGGCACCTATAGCGGCCGGCTCGGCTGGTGGTGGATCGTCGGCCCCGACTGGTACTGGTATCCCTATGAGGTCGCGGTGATCCCAAGCCCGTACACGCCGCCGGGCATGGCAGAGGGGTATTGGTATTGGTGCCCGGCCTACAGCGCCTATTACCCCTATGTCGGCGCCTGCCCGGCGCCGTGGGTTCCGGAGGCGATGCAGTAGGCAGATGGCCCATCGCCGCGGTAGGAGACCAACATTGTCGTCATCCGCGGGCTTGACCCGCGGATCTCGGATGCCCGGATCAAGTCCGGGCATGACGAGTTGCGGATGAACGCGCGACCGGATTGGAGGTTCAGCCGATGACGGCGACGCCCTGGACTTCGACGAGGAGTTCGGGGCGCGCCAAGGCCGCGCAGGTGATCAGCGCGCTGGCCGGGAAATTGTCGCCGAATATCTCCTTGCGCAATTCGGTGAAGCGGTCGCCGAGCCGCGCGTCGGTGATGAACACGGTCATCGTCACCATGTCGGACAGCGTGCCACCGGCTTCTTCGAGCGTCGCGCCCAGCCGCCGGAACACTTCGCGCACTTGGCCGTCGAAATCGCCGGCGAGCGAGCGGCCGGCGGCGTCTTCCGGCCCCGTCTGGCCGGCCAGCCAGACGATGCGACCGCCCTCGGTGATGACCGCCTGCGAATAGGCGCGCGCCTGCGCCCGTTCGCGCTTGATAAAGCGGCGTGGCATCGCCGGCCTACAGCACCGACTCGACCCACTCCTTCAATTTGCTTTTCGGCAACGCCCCGATCTTTGTTGCCGCGACCTGCCCGCCCTTGAACAGCATCATCGTCGGGATGCCGCGCACGCCGTATTTGCGCGGCGTCTGCGGGTTCTCGTCGATGTTGACCTTGGCGACTGTGACCCTCCCCTCCATCTCGGTCGCCAATTCGTCGAGAAATGGCGCCACCATCTTGCACGGGCCGCACCACTCGGCCCAGAAATCGACGAGCACCGGCCCCGTCGCCTGCAGCACCATGCTGTCGAAGCTCGCATCGCTGACCGCTGTCGGCTTCATCGGCATACCCTCTCTCCCCCCTCCCCCGAGATTAGGGGAGGCTAAAATGCGGCGTCAAGGTGGCGCACTGCCCTCACCCGGCGTGCTCCTTGGCCCAGCGCGCGACGTCGGCATGCGTGCCAAACCACACGCCGGGGCGGGAGCGCGCCAAGCGGATCAGCTCCTCGATGATCCAGATGCGCGAACGGTAGCCGATCACATGCGGGTGCATCGTCAATTGGAACAGCCCGCCCTCGTCGTACGCCGCCTCGAACTCGCGGCGGAAGACATCGAACACGCCCTCCGGCGGCGTATAGGGCCGCAGCGCGGCAAACCGGCTCATCATGAAATAAACCGCATCGTCGCGCACCCATTCGACCGGCAGTTCGACGACGCCGCAGGGCTCGCCGTCGAGCAAGAGTTCGTAGCAATCCTCGTCCGACATCAGCGAGGAATCGTAGAGAAGCCCCATTTCAGCGCAGATACTTAGCGTGTTCCAGCTGAAATCCCAGGACGGCGTGCGCAGCCCGACCGGTCGCATGCCCGAGATCTTTGCGAGCGTGTCGGCCGAGCGCAGCATCAGGTCGCGTTCGTCTTGATATTCCAGTACGGAATTCAATTCGTGGATCCAGCCATGGATGCCGATTTCATGGCCTTCGGCGACGATGCGGCGCTGTTCGTCGGGGTGAATGAGGGCCGTCACCGCCGGCACGTAAAACGTCGCCTTGACGCCGTAACGCTCCAGCAGCTTCAGGATGCGCGGCACACCGACCCGCGCGCCATACTGGCCCCAGGCGAGCCGGCCCAATGACTTGCCGCCGTCGCGCAATTCGTTCGTCTCATGGTCGCTGTCGAACGACAGCGCGACGGCGCAGCGCGCGCCCTCGGGCCATTTGCGCGGCCGCAGCGGCCGCCCGGCGCGCACCCGGCCGACGAGCTGGCGCCAGTGTTCCTCCGGCCATTGCCAGGGTTCGCGATCGGATTGTGGCCGGTCCATCGCCGCGCCTCCTCGTACCGGTTTCTCGCCCAGACGGTAGGGCGATCCTCCCGCGCCGGCAAGCCCGGCGACGGCGCGGTGTGGCTAGGCGGGCGGCGGTAGCGGCAGCGCCAGGTAGCAGCCGAACTCCTTCGCAAAATCGACCGAGACGCGGGCGTGCACGCGGCCCTGGCGATCCAGGAGCTCGGCGTTGTCGGCCAGCGGCACGATCGCGCCGTGCCAGATGTTCGGATGGATATAGAGGCCGCAGCTGCCGTCGCACAAAAACCCGACGAAGTGTTCCGGCGTCACGTCGTCGCCCGGCAGCGCCAGCGGCACGACGAAGCTCTCTCCATGCAACGGATAGAACAGCTGGCCGCCGTCGGGGTGGTAATTGGCGCGCCAGACGAGCGCCTGTCGCCGCGGCTTTGCCGGGCCGGCGGAGGCTGCGTCTTCCGGCCATTCGCTCCAGGCAAAGATGTAGCTGTCGCCGACCGCATTGTTGCGGGCGTAGAGCGTGTCGCCGCGCCACCCGAATTCGAAAATCCCTTCGGTAATGCCTCCTTGATCGCCCGAATGGTCATCGACCGGCCGCCAACCCTGCGCCGGCCAGCGAACGATCTCGATCGGACGATCCGCGGGCCGCTCGACCAGATGGCCGTAGCCTTGCAGATTGGCCTCGGTGGCGGCAACGATCTCGACCTGATGCAGGCGTCGCACGCCGGTCGTCGGCACATAGATCGTCATCGCGGCGATCTCTGCGGGATCAAATTCACTCATCGGTCCACCCCCTTGATCGATCGCCTTAAACACCGCTTTCATGAAACTGCCGTGATCGTTCGATGACAGTCGCTATGGCCCGTCGCCGCCGGCGGGCGCGGCCGAACGGTCAAGGGACGCAGCCAGAGAACTGCTCCATGCCGATGTCTGCTTCGCCTGCTGTGCTGGTGTATAAGTCGGAAAAACGGGGAACGGAATGCAGCCGCGCGCCGGCGCGACGCCGATGCTCGCGATCGCCCGGCCCTGCGGCAGATCGGAGGCAGACAGGTGAGTGAAGTGGAATACGCCAACATCGTGGTCGAGCGGCACGGGCCGGTCGGTATTGTCAGGCTCAACCGGCCGCAGGCATTGAATGCGCTGAACGCAGCGCTCGTCGCCGAACTTGGCCGCGCCTTCGACGATCTCGAAGGCGACGAGCAGATTGCCGCGATCATCCTGACGGGCAACGACAAGGCCTTCGCCGCCGGTGCCGACATCAAGGAGATGGCGGAAAAAACCTATATCGAGGCCTATGCCGAGGATTTCATCACGCGCGGCTGGGAGCGCGTCGCGCAGTGTCGCAAGCCGGTCATCGCGGCGGTGGCCGGTTTTGCGCTCGGCGGCGGCTGCGAGGTCGCGATGATGTGCGACATTGTCATCGCCGCCGACAATGCGCGCTTCGGCCAGCCCGAGATCAACCTCGGCACGATGCCAGGCGCCGGCGGCACGCAGCGCCTGCCGCGCTTCATCGGCAAGGCGAAGGCGATGGATTTGTGCCTGACGGGCCGCATGATGGATGCCGCCGAGGCCGAGCGTCTGGGCCTCGTCAGCCGCATCGTGCCGGCCGACCGGCTGATCGCGGAGGCGATGGCCGTGGCCGAGAAGATCGCCGCGTTGTCGCAGCCGATCGCGATGATGGTCAAGGAATCAGTGAACCGCGCGTTCGAGACGAGTTTGGCCGAGGGCGTGCGCTTCGAGCGCCGCCTCTTTCACTCGACCTTTGCGACCGAAGACCAGAAGGAGGGGATGGCGGCGTTTATCGCCAAGCGCAAGCCCCACTTCCGCAACCGTTGACGCCGGATGTCACGGCCGCGCGCCGGGGCCGCGCGTATCGGGCATCGCGCGGTCCTTGTCGCGCCATTCCTTCGACCAGGGCGTCAATGGCCGCGGCATCTCCTTGCCATCAACCAGGACCCGATCGACCTGCTCGTTGAAGAAGCACAAATGGCCCTTGATCTTCGGGCACTCGGCGATCGGTTCGGGATAGCTCCAGACAATATCGGGAAAAATCTCGTCGCCGATTTTGACCGACCAGTAGCGCGCCTTGCCCTTATAGGGACAGCGGGTCGTCTTGTCGCTTGGCACGAGAAGGTCCATCCGCACATCCTCGGGCGGGATGTAGTAGCGGGTAGGCAACCGCGTCTCGAACAGAAACTGCGCGCGCCGCGTCTCGGCGATGGTCTCGCCGCCAACGATGACCCTGACCGGCCGCGATGAGGCGACGACATCGACCCGCTTATAGGGATCGCGCGGATGGACAAAGATTTCCTCGTCCTCCTCGTACCAGTGATCGACGCGGTCCCAGTAGAACGCAACGAGATCGGCAAGCGCCGGCACCTCGTCATAGGGGTCGGGATAGCCCCATACCGCGTTTTCCGACACCCGATCGCCGACCCGGATCGTCCAATACGACGCCTTCCCCTTGTAGGGGCAGAACGTATGGTGGTCGGTCGGTGCCAGCAGGTCGAAGCGCACGTCGGTGCGCGGGAAATAGTAGACCGGCAGGTGCTTCGTCTCGAACAGAAGCCGCGCGTTCGTGCTGTCGGCGACAAATTCGCCGTTGAACTTGACGCGCACGCGCCGCGGCGAAGGCTCCAGCAGGACCTTGTAGTCGGGGTTGGTCTTGAACCCGGATTCCCGCCCGTCGATGACTGTTGCCATGTCGCATCCTCCCGTCGCCAGAGGCCAGCCCGCCCCTTCGGTTCGCGGTCATTCTGCCATAGGATGGCGCGTCGCGCGAACCGCGCATGAGGATATGGCGATGGATGAGGCAGGCGGCTGCGCGTGCGGCAAGGTGCGCTATCGGCTTAGGGCGACGCCGCTCGTCGTCCATGCCTGCCATTGCCGCGACTGCCAACGGCTGAGCGGCAGCGCATTCCTGACGAACATCTGGATTGAGCGCGGCTTTGTCGAGGCCGATCATAGAGCGCTGCGTTCGGTGATGCTGCAGGGCGGCAGCGGCAAGCCGCACGAGGTCTTCAGCTGCCCCGATTGCGGCACCGCCCTTTACAGCAAGTACCACGCCGCGCCGGGCGACACGGTGCTATTGCGCGCCGGCACGCTCGACCGGCCCGAGGCGGTCCGGCCCGACGTGCACATTTTCACCCGCAGCAAGATGCCGTGGCTGCCGCTGCCGGACGGCGTGCCGGTGTTCGAGTCGTTCTACCGGATCGCCGAATTCTGGCCGGAAGCGAGCCGCGAACGGCTGCGCCGCAACATCGCCGGCGAAGGCTGAACCGGCAGTGATGGGCGGACCAGGTCGTACCCCGTTCGTTCCCCTTGCTGGCGGGCTAGGTCTTTGCTACGTGACGGGCATGCGGGTGTAGCTCAGGGGTAGAGCACAACCTTGCCAAGGTTGGGGTCGAGGGTTCGAATACCTTCGCCCGCTCCAAAATAACCCAATAGATTCAATCAGTTATGGACGGCCCGAAAGGGCCGTTTCTGCTTCCAGGGCAGGTGCGAAGACCGAATGGAAGCGGAATGGAAGCGGTTGGAGTAAAGTCGTGGGATACCCTGGCGTAGCGCCAAGGTTCGCGATCCCGCGGAGACCCGATCTTCGACGCGGCCACATGCGACTTGAAATCGGCGTTCAAGCCGCTCTGAATAGGCAAGCGAGGGAGGAGACGAGGACAAACATGAACTGAAGTCGACCGCCCTATGCACCGCGTGTTCCAGCGATTTGTCGACGGCCTTGCCGCGAGCAGCGACGCGGAGGGCCTCCGCGCGGTCCTGGCCGAGGCCGGTGCCGCACTTGATCTGAACTGCTTCGCCTATCTTTCCATGCCGCCTAGAAGGGGCGATGCGCCCGAACTCATCTCGAACTACCCGGCCGCGTGGACCGATCATTATCTGCGCGAGCATTACGAGCGGGTTGATCCCGTCATCGTCAACGCGCTGACCGCGACAGAGCCGTTCGAGTGGGGACAGGAATTTACAGCGAGGAGTCTGTCGAAGCCGCAATGCGCGCTGCTCGACGAGGCAGCACAGTTCG
>JASIAN010000137.1 GCA_030042035.1 Alphaproteobacteria bacterium
CTGCGCCGAGGCCTTGGCCGAGGAAGGCTGCGATGTCGTGCTGGTGGCGCGCACCGCGGCCGATCTGGAGAAGGCGCGCGGCGAGATCGCCCAACGCCACAACGTCGCGGTGCGCTGTTACCCGCTCGATCTCAGCCAATCGAAAAATGTCGATACGCTGGCCGCCGAGTGCGCGGATATCGACATCCTCGTCAACAATGCCGGTGCCATTCCCGGCGGCAACATCGCGCAGATCGACGAGCCGCGCTGGCGCGCGGCCTGGGACCTCAAAGTCTTCGGCTACATCAACATGACGCGGCGCTTTTATGCGCTGATGGCGGCGCGGCGGCAGGGCGTCATCATCAATATCCTCGGCGCCGCCGGCGAGAACCCGGATTTCGACTATATCGCAGGCTCCTCGGGCAACGCCTCGCTGATGGCGTTCACCCGCGCGATGGGCGGCACCGGGCCGAAGGACGGGCTGCGGGTCGTCGGCATCAACCCCGGCCCCGTCATGACCGAGCGGCTCGTCACGCTGACCCGCACCCGCGCCGAGACCCGCTTCGGCGACCCCGAGCGCTGGCAGGAACTGATGCAGGGCTACGCCTTCGGCCGCGCCGCCAAACCCGAGGAAATCGGCTGGATGGCGGCGTTTCTCGCATCCGACCGCTCGGGCTACACGACCGGCACGATCGTCACGATCGACGGCGGCGGCGGCAGCCGCAGGAGCGCGCTGTAACTCAGGAAGGAACGAATGTCGATCTTACACCTAGGTGAAGATAAGCCAAGTCGATAGCGCGAACGGTCCGGCTGTGGAGCAGTTCGCCCAATCCGTCGGCGTGGGTCGCAGGACGCCTGGGTCTGTCGCGCCTGCAATTTAGCGCGGCGCTGCATCGGATAAAGCGCAGCGCCGGACGATCGCTTACGGCGCTTGCGTGGACTGATCAGCGAGGAGCAGCCGGACGCTGACGTGAGCTGTTTCTGGTATGGCGAAGCCGGGGCGCACCCCCCTGAAATCGGTGATGACGTCCGCCGCTTGCTCGCCCGCCTGCCGGCGCGGCTTGAGACCGACTTCCACACCGATTGATTTACAGCCGCTCGTCCGGCCGGCGGGGTGGCGGCCGTAGAGATCGGCGTCAATGTCGAACAGTCGGGTTTCAACGCCGGTGTTGCTGCCCGCAGGTCGCCGGCTGGCGCTGCTACTGGTGACCGAGATACTCGGCCAGCTTGGCCGCGGTGCGCTGCATACCGTCGGCATAGGCCTCTGGGTTGTAATGGTAGCTCCCGTAGATGAAGGCATGCGCGGTGTTCGGATAGCTGACGAGCTCGAACTGCCGGCCGGCCGCGGCCGCGGCGAGCATGCGGGCGGTGCCGATTTCGCAGCAAGCGCGGTTATGGTCCATCTCGCCGGCGAGCATCAGCACCGGCAGCCGCAAGCGCGCGGCAAAGGCGGTCGCGTCGGTAATCGATCTGGTTACCGGGTACCAGGCGATGACCACTGATGCGATATCGGGCATTTGGGACCCATAGGTCAGCACTTGGCCGCCGCCCTGCGAAAAGCCGACCAGACCGACCTTGCCGGGAAGCGCATGCGGCATCTGCTGGGCCTGCTGAATGGCAGAGCGCAGGGTGGCGGCCGTATCCTTTGCGGCGATGCTGTTGGCGTCGAACAGGACCGCGTCATACCCGAGCTGGGCGATCACGCCGGCGACACCCCTATAGGCCGGTGCGCCGTCGTGGCCGGAAACCACGACGACGACACGGCCCTTGCCCTGAGGCGGGGGAAATTCCTGCTGCGCGCACGCCGGCGCCGCGATGCCGCCGAGAACGAGCAAGCCCAAGATCCGAAGCGCGATGCGACGCAAAGCGCTCATTGGTGGACTATCCTCATGCCCGACGCTCCTGCGAAAGGATCGATCGGGCGCGGGCGGCGTCGGCGGCGATCTGCGTCTTCAGCGCGTCGAAGCTGGAAAATTTCTGTTCCGGACGGATGAACTCGACGAGCGCGACGCGCAGGTGGCGGCCATAGAGGTCCGCATCAATGTCGAAGAGATGCGCTTCCAGGCGCGGTTCCGGCGTGCCGACGGTGGGCCGGAGGCCGATATTGGCGACGCCGCCCACGGCGCGGCCCTGGAACGGGTCGTCGCCGCCGTCGCCTGCGACGCGCACGGCATAAACGCCAAAGGCCGGACGCAGGTATTCGCCAAGCCCGATATTGACGGTCGGGAAGCCGATCGTGCGGCCGCGCCGGTCGCCGACCATGACCCGGCCGTCGATCTCCCATTCGCGGCCGAGCTGCGCCGCCGCCTCGCGCGGCCGGCCCTCGCGCAGTAGCTCGCGGATATGGGTCGAGGAATAGACCGCGCCTTCGCCGCCACGCACCGGCGCCATGACGGTCAGGCCGAAGCCGTGCTCGGCCGCCGCCGCGCGCAGCATGTCGGGTGTGCCGCGGCGCCGGTTGCCGAACGTGCAGTCGTGGCCGACGACGATATGGCCGAGGCCGATCGCGCCGACGAGCAGATCGGCGATGAACGATTCGGCGCTCTTCTTCGCAAGCGCTGCATTGAAATGTTGCACGAACAACAGATCGACGCCGAGCCGCGCGATCTCGCGCTCCTTGACGCGGAACGGGGTCAGCCGGTAGGGCTCGGCCTCCGGCATGAAGACGCTGCGCGGGTGCGGTTCGAACGTCAGGACCGCGGCCGGGGCGCCGTGCGCGCGGGCCTGGTCGCGGGCGGCGCCAATCAGCGCCGCATGGCCCCGGTGCAGCCCATCGAAATTGCCGAGCGCCAGCACCGCGCCGCGCGGATGATGGGAGGCAGGACCGGGATGACGGATGACGCGGAGGCTCACGGCTGCGATGATCGCGCGGATATGTGAAACTGGCGCGGCGAACATAGCCGCTGCCGCGCACGAGCGATAGGCTCATGGGCGTGCGCGGCAGAGCCGGCGCCTACTCCGGCCCTGCCGATCGAGGGAACCGCTATGACTGACACTATTGATGGCGTGCTCGGCGAGATCCGCTTCGCCCCTGACGGTCTGGTCCCGGCGATCGCCCAGCAGCACGATACGGGCGAAGTCCTGATGGTCGCCTGGATGAACCGCGAGGCGGTGCGCGTAACGCTGGCAGAGGGAATGGCCTGTTATTGGTCGCGCTCGCGGCAGGCGCTGTGGCGCAAGGGCGACATATCCGGGCAGACGCAGCGGCTCGTCGAATTTCGCCTCGACTGCGACGGTGACACGGTCCTGTTGCTGGTCGATCAGCACGGCGTCGCCTGCCACACCGGCCGGCGCAACTGCTTTTTCCGCGCCTGGCGCAACGGCGCCTGGACGATGATCGCCGCGCCGCTCGTCGATCCGGCGCAGCTCTATCCTGCCAGCGGCTCGAACAGCCGGTCGAGGTCGGAGGGATCGAGCAGCGGTCCGTCGGCCTCGCGCGCTTCGTAGATGCCCGCGGCGAGCGCGCGCTTCCTCGCCTGCAACGCCAGCATGCGCTCTTCGACCGTGCCTTGCGCGACGAGCTTGTAGACGAAGACCGCCTTGTCCTGGCCGATGCGGTGGGCGCGGTCGGTCGCCTGGTCCTCGACCGCCGGGTTCCACCACGGATCGTAATGGATGACCGTGTCGGCGGCGGTCAGGTTGAGGCCGGTGCCGCCGGCTTTCAGGCTGATCAGAAACAACGGCGCGGCGCCGCTCTGAAAGCGGCGCACGGGTCCCGCGCGATCCCTTGTGTCGCCGCGCAGCTCGACATAGGCGATCCCGGCGCGATCGAGCGCCGGCTTTATCAGATCGAGCATGCTGGTGAATTGCGAGAACAGCAGGATATGGCGACCCTCTTCGACGAGCGGCGGCAGCATCGCCATGACATGATCGAGCTTGGCGCTTGTCGTCACCTTGCGCGCCGCGGCGAGCTTGACGAGATGCGGGTCGCAGCACACCTGGCGCAGCTTCAACAGCGCATCGAGGATCACGATGCGGCTGCGGGCAAAGCCTTTGGCGGCGATCTCCTGCCGCACCTTTTCATGCATCGCCAGCCGCACGGTTTCATAGAGATCGCGCTGCGCGCCGGCCAGTTCGAGCGGCTGTACGATCTCGGTTTTCGGCGGCAATTCCGGCGCGACGAGCGCCTTTGTGCGGCGCAGCAGGAACGGCTTCAGCCGCGCCGCCAGAACCGCGCGCCGCTCGCCGTCCTGGCGCTTCTCGATCGGCGTGCGAAAGACGCGCGCAAAGCGCCGCGAATCGCCCAAGAGGCCCGGCATCAGAAAGGCGAATTGCGACCACAGCTCGCCGAGATGGTTTTCGACCGGCGTGCCGGTCAGGCACAAGCGATGGCGCGCGTCGAGGCGACAGACGAGCTGCGTCGCCTTTGCCGCGATGTTCTTGATCGCCTGCGCCTCGTCGAGCACCGCGAGATGCCACGCGACAGGCAGCAGATACTCGGCGTCCCGCGGCAACAGCGCATAGGTCGTCAGCACGAGGTCGCTGTCGCCGATCGCGGCAAACCGCGCCGCGCGGTCGGCGCCGTGCAGCGACAGCACGCGCAGCTCCGGCGCAAAGCGCGTCGCCTCGGCGACCCAGTTCGGCACGACGCTGGTCGGGCAGACGACAAGGCAGGGCCGGTCGAGCCGCCCGGCGCGCTTTTCGACGAGGATGTGGGCCAGCGTCTCGATGGTTTTGCCGAGGCCCATATCGTCGGCGAGGATGCCACCGAGCTCGAATTCGCGCAGAAACTGCAGCCAGTCGAGGCCGCGCTGCTGATAGGGGCGCAGCGTTGTGTGCAGCCCCTCGGGCGGTGCGACCGGGGCGACCGCGGTAAAGCCGCGCAGCCGCTCGGCAAGAGCGCGCAGCCGCTCGCCGCCGAGCCAGCGCAACCGTGTCGCCGCGGCGATCTCGGCGAGCGCCGCGGCTTCGCCGAGCGAAATCCCGAGGGTGCCGTCCGGCGCGAGGCTCTCCGGATCGTACAATTCGACGAGGGTGTCGAGGATCGCCTTTGTGCGGTCGAGCGGCAGCGCGATGTGGCGGCCGTCTTCGAGCTGCCCGAACACGACGCCATCCTGCGCCAACGCCTCGATGCTGCCGGCCGCGCCGAGATTGCGCACGCGATGCAGCAGCTGGATCAGTACCGGCAGCAGCGGCACCCGCTTATCGGCGATCTCGATGCCGAGATCCAATGAAAACCACCAGCCGCTCCCCTCCGAAACCGCGGCGCTCCAGTCGCTGCTGCCGTCGATGACGCGCGGGCGAAAACCGTCCTCGACTTCAATGCGCCAGCCTTCCGCTTGCAGCGCCGGCACCGTGGCATAGAGAAAGCGGGCCCAGGCGCCCGGATCGCTGCGGAAGGTCAGTGCGAGGAACTTCCCCTCGCCCTTCATTTTTTCGACATCGCCGGCGCGCTCGAAGCCGAGCGCCAGCAGCCGATCCTGGGCCGCGTGCTCGGCCGCCATGTCGCGACGGCGCACGATGATGCGGCCGTCTTCGACCCAGCGCATCTCCGCCGGCGCCGACGGCGGATCGATGATCGAGCTGTCGTACTCATAGCCGAGTAGCGCGACATCGATGCCGTCTTCCTCGCGCCGGCGCCGGGTGTAGCTGCGCCACGCCGACCGGCGATTGACCAGCCGCAGCACATTGATCGGCGGATCGCGGCGGACCTCCTCGATGACATCGGCGCGCGGCAGCGGCACTTCGGTGCCGCTAAACTCGCGCGCCAGCGCGGCGGCGAGCGCCGCAGCCTGATGCGGCGCGGCGGGCGGCGCCCGTAAGAAAGCGGCGACAGTCGCCGGCGGCAGGCCGAAATCGATTGGACCGGCGAGGCCTTGCGCCGGATCGACGTACCACGGCGCGCAGCACCGCAGCACCTCGCCACCGCCGTCGGCGAGCGCCGGCTCCACCACCTGATTGCCGTCGCGGTCGAGCCGCCAGTGAAGACGCCCGCGGCGCGCCGGCCCGGGCGCGAGCGGCGCGGCGTTGATGTCGCGCCAGCAGCAGCGGCCGGTCGCGATCAGCCGGTGCAGCAATAGCATCATCATTGCGGGGTCTTCGGGCAGGCTCGGCGTCGTCGTCCAATAGCCGTTCTGCAAGAGGCGGCCGATCAGCTGATCGTCGGCGCCGACATAAGCCGCCCCGCCGGACAGCAAATCGCCGAGCACCGCGGCGCGACCGGCGCCGGCGCGCTGCGATTTCGACGAGCGCAGCAGCCGCCCGATCCGCAAGCCGAGAGCGAACGGACCGCCTGGCTTCTTCGCGGGATCGAGGCGGTAAAACAGCGCTTCATCCGCCGCGGGCGCAACCGCAGCGGCGCGTGGCAATTCTTTCAGCCAGGCGCCGAGCGGCCCGGAGAGCGGATCGACCGGCCGGCCCGCCAGCCCCGACGGCGGGTTCTCGATCGCCGCCAGCAATACCGCGGCGCAATGCTTGCAGTTCCAGCCGACCGGGCAGCTGCAGCGGCCGACCAGCCTGACCCGCTTTTCCTTGATGATCTGGACATCGACCGCATAGGGCCTGACGGCGGTGCCCTGCACCGCGGCGATGAGCCGCTCGCCCCCGTCGGCCACGCGCACGTCGCGGACGGCGCCGCGCAGCTGATAGCTGCGGCCTTTTTCGATTTCGCCGGGCAACGAGCGCCGGATGTCGTCCTCGTCGTATGGCGCGGCGGTCGGCGCTCCGGGCGCCAGCAGCACGTCGTTCAACCGTCCCTCCGTTGCGCGACGAGTGGCGCAGGGGCGCGCTCGCTGTCAAGCCGGACCCGCGCGCATTGACGCCCTGAGGCCGCGCGCCGCATGCTTTGCGGGGGTCGCGACGACGGGTGCGGAATCGGCCGGGAGCAGACGATGGATCACCGCTACGAGACGGCGCAGGTTGAAGACAAGGGTGAGGGGCTGCTGCTGTTGACCCTCGACCGGCCGCAGGTCGCCAACGCGATGAACACGCAGATGGGGCGTGACCTGTTGGATTTTTTCGATGGGATCAACGCCGATCCCCTGGCGCAGCGCTGCATCGTCATGACCGGGGCGGGCGACAAGGCATTCTGCGCCGGCGGCGACCTCAAGGAACGCAACGGCATGACGGACGAACAGTGGCAGGCGCAGCATCTGCTGTTCGAGCGCATGATCCGCGCCTTTATCGGCTGTCCGGTGCCGGTCTTGGGCGCGGTCAACGGCGCGGCCTATGCCGGCGGCTGCGAATTGGCGCTGTGCTGCGACTTTCTCTACGCCAGCGAGAGCGCGCGGTTCGCGTTGACCGAGGTGACGCTCGGCAT
This sequence comes from Alphaproteobacteria bacterium, assembly GCA_030042035.1. Classification (GTDB taxonomy): domain Bacteria; phylum Pseudomonadota; class Alphaproteobacteria; order ATCC43930; family CGMCC-115725; genus DATARH01. The sequence goes on from JASIAN010000137.1 coordinate 7,238, forward strand.
CATGCCCGGGGCCGGCGGGACGCAGAGCCTGCCGCGCGCCGTCGGCGAGCGGCGCGCCAAGGAGATCATCCTGACGGGGCGGCCGTTTTCGGCGCAGGAAGCGTTTGACTGGGGCCTCGTCAATCGTCTTTGTCCGCCCGACAAACTCATCGACGAGACGCTCGCGACGGCGCGCCGCATCGCCGACAACGCGCCTATATCGGTGCGCCAGGCAAAGCACGCGATCCATTACGGGCTGCAGATGGACCTCGGCAGCGCGATGATGTTCGAGATCGAGGCCTACAACCGCATGGTCCCGACGCAGGATCGCCGCGAGGGCATCGCCGCGTTCAACGAAAAGCGCAGGCCGCGCTACGCCGGCCGGTAGAGAAGCCGCCCGATAACGGAATGCCCGCTCGCCCCCGCTGGCCTCGCCGGCTTGCGCTCGCGGCGGCGACGGTTCTGCTGGTGTGCGCGGCGCTGGTCGGCGGGTGTTACGTCTATCTGCGTACCTCGCTGCCGCAGGTTGCCGGCACAATCGTCGCGCCCGGCCTTCGCCACAGGGTCACGATTGCCCGCGACGCCGACGGCGTGCCGCTGATCACCGCCGCCGATGACGACGATGCCGCCTTCGGCCTCGGCTTTGCGCAGGCCCAGGATCGGCTGTTTCAGATGGATTTGATGCGGCGCCTCGGCGCCGGCCGGCTTGCCGAGATTTTCGGCCCAAGAGCGGTGCCGGTTGACAAGGAGATGCGCATCCTAGGTCTCTATCGTCTGGCAGAGGCCGAATTTGCGCATCTGTCGGCGCCGGTGCGACGCGGCCTCAACGCTTACGCCGCCGGCGTCAATGCGTTTCTGGCGATGCGAAGCGGCGCCTTGCCACCCGAATTCCTGCTGTTGCGCTATGCGCCCGGGAAATGGCGCCCGGCCGACACCCTCGTGTGGGGCAAGCTGATGGACCTGGAGCTCGCCGGCAACTATCGCGGCGAACTCGAGCGTGCCCGGCTTGCGCGCATCCTGTCGCCCGCCGAATTGGCATTCCTCTATTCGCGATACCCGACCGACGCGCCGACGACGCTGGCCGCGCTCATGCCGATTTATCGGCGCTTGCCGCTCGACCGGCTGTGCGCGGCGTTGCCGCCGCTCTCGGTCGTCGGGCCGATTTACGAATCGAACAATTGGGTCGTCAACGGCGCGCACAGCACGAGCGGCAAGCCGCTCCTCGCCAACGACCCGCATCTCGCCTTCAGCGCACCGGGGTTGTGGTATCTGGCGCGGTTGGAAACACCCGCGGGCGAGATCGCCGGCGGCACCGTAGCCGGCACGCCGTTTGTCGTGATCGGCCACAACGACGATATCGCCTGGGGCATGACGACCACCGGCAGCGATGTCGAGGACCTGTTCATCGAGAAGGCTGATCCGGCCGACCCGCGCCGCTACCTGACGCCGGACGGCAGTGCCGCGTTCGACACCCGCCGAGAACTCATCAATGTCCGCGGCGCGGCGCCGGTCACGATCACAGTGCGCGCGACCCGCCACGGCCCGGTCCTGTCGGACGCGCTGCCGGCCGGCGATGTGAAACGGGGCTATGTCTTGGCGCTGGCGGCGCCGTTCCTCCAGCCCGACGACACGACGGCGGATGCGATCTGGGGCATCGACCGCGCCGCCGACTGGACCCAGTTCCGCGACGCGCTGCGCGCCTTTGTCGGGCCGCAGCAGAACATCGTTTATGCCGACCGCCGCGGCACGATCGGCTTCATCGCGCCGGCCCGTGTCCCGCTTCGCAAAGAGGGCGATGGTTGGCTGCCGGTGCCGGGCTGGACCGGCCAATACGACTGGCAGGGCTATATCCCGTTCGCCCAGTTGCCGCAGGCGACGAACCCGGCGAGCGGGCATCTCGTCAGCGCCAACAACAAGATCGTGCCCGACAGCTATGCCTTTTTTCTGTCGCACGACTGGGACCTGCCGAACCGCTTCCTGCGCATCACGGCGCTGCTGCAAAGGACGCCGCGGCAATCGCCGGCGGCGAGCCTGCGCATTCAGGCCGACACGCTGTCCTTGGCGGCCAAGCGCCTCGTGCCACTGATGACCCGCATCGCGCCGGCCGACGAGGGCGCGCGGCAGGCGATCGCGCGGTTGCGCCGCTGGGATTTCCGCATGGACCGCCGCGCCGTGGCGCCGCTCCTGTTTACCGCCTGGCTGCGGGCGTTCGCCCGCGCGGTGTTCTTCGGCCATATCGGCCCTGCGGCGGCGGGTTATTGGAGCCTGCGGCCGCGCATCGTTGCCGCGGTGCTGCAGGACCACCCGGAATGGTGCGGCCCGCCAGCGGCCCACACGAAAGGCTGCGACGCGCTGTTGTTGTCGGCATTACGCCGCGCGCTGGCGGCGCTGCGCCGCCGCTACGGCCCGAACATGGCGACGTGGCGCTGGGGCCGTGCCCATATCGCGCTGTTTCGCAATCCGGTGTTCGGCCGCATCGCGATCCTGCGCGATTGGATCGATCCCAGGATTTCGACCGGCGGCGGCTCTGACACGGTCGATCGCGGCTCGACCACGATCTGGGATGACGCGCATCCTTACCGGCAGACTTTCGGCGCCGGGCTGCGCATCATCACCGATCTTGCCTCGCCGCGCGATTCGCGGATGATCGCTGCCCCCGGCCAATCCGGCAACCCGCTGTCGCCGCATTTCTCCGACCTCGTGCGGCGCTGGCGGGATTTCGTGTATCTCGTCCCCGGCCGCGCCACGGCGGTCGCAACCTTGACCCTGGAACCCCAGCGATGACCGACCTGCCCGTCACGATCGACGATGTCCGCCGGGCCGCCGCGGCGATTGCCGGCGCAGTCGTGCAGACCCCGCTCGTCTATGCCGCGGCGCTGTCCGATATCGCAGGGTGCGAGGTCTTGCTGAAGCTCGAGACGTTGCAGGCGACCGGCGCGTTCAAGGAGCGCGGCGCGCTCAACAAGCTGCAGAGCCTCGGCGCTGCCGAACGGCGCGCCGGCGTCGTCGCGATGTCGGCCGGCAACCACGCGCAGGGCGTCGCCTATCACGCCCGCCGTCTCGGCATTCCGGCGACGATCGTGATGCCGGCCGGCACGCCGTTCACGAAAATCGACCGCACCGAGACGCTCGGCGCCAAGGTCGTGCTGAAGGGCGACAGCCTCATCGAGGCGCGCCGCGCCGCCGATCGGCTGGCGCAGGAGCGCGGCCTCGTACCGGTGCACCCCTACGACGACCCCGCGATCATCGCCGGCCAGGGCACAATCGCGCTCGAAATGCTCGGTGATTGCCGGGGGTTCGATGCGCTGTTTGTGCCGGTCGGCGGCGGCGGCCTCATTTCCGGCATCGCCGTCGCGGCCGCAGCGCTGGCGCCGGAGACCGAGATCATCGGCGTGCAGTCGGCGCTTTACCCGTCGATGTACCGCGTCCTGCACGGGCTCGACCCCGACCTGCCGACGGAAGGCACGACGCTCGCCGAAGGCATTGCGGTGAAGGAGCCGGGGATGTTGACGCGCCGCATCGTCGCGGCGCTGGTCGCCGGCATCCGGCTCGTCACCGAGCGCCAGCTCGAAGCGGCTGTCGAACTCTTGCTCGAGCGCCAGAAGCTCGTCGTCGAGGGCGCCGGCGCCGCCGGCGTCGCGGCGCTGCTGGCCGAACCCGAGCGGTTTCGCGGCAAGCGCGTCGGCATTGTCGTGACCGGCGGCAACATCGACGCGCGCCTCCTCGCCTCGCTGTTGATGCGCGGGCTCGTGCGCGGCGGCCGGCTCGTCCGCCTGCGCTGTGAATTGCCCGATCTGCCGGGCGTTCTGTCGCGCGTTTCGGGCGTCATCGGCGGGCTCGGCGGCAACATCGTCGAGGTGCACCACCAGCGGCTGTTTCACGATACCTCGGT
>JASIAN010000138.1 GCA_030042035.1 Alphaproteobacteria bacterium
CAGCGCCGCCGCGGCGGCGCCAGGCCCGGCGAGCGGCTGGCGGCGGCCCTCAGCGAGATGGGACCGAGCTTCATCAAGCTCGGGCAGGTTCTGGCGACGCGCGCCGATCTGCTCGGCGACGAGATCGCCGAGGACCTGGCGCGGTTGCAAGACCGGCTGCCGCCGTTTCCGGGCGAGACGGCGCGCGCGTTGATCGAGGCCGAATTCGGGCAGCCGATCGGCAACCTCTATGCAGCATTCGACGATCGCGCCGTCGCCGCCGCCTCGATCGCGCAGGTGCATTTCGCCGTGACGACCGAGGGGCGGGAGGTCGCGGTCAAGGTACTGCGGCCGGGCATCGCTCGCGCCTTTGCCCGCGACCTCGACCTGTTCCGCTGGCTGGCGCGGCTCATCGAGCGCACGCGGCCGGCCTTGCGCCGCCTGAAGCCGGTCGAGGTCGTCGAGACGCTGGCCGAGGCGGTCCAGTTCGAGATGGATCTGCGCTTCGAGGCGGCGGCCGCCTCGGAACTCGCCGAGAATTTCGCCGGCGATCCGACGGTACGAGTGCCGCAGGTCGATTGGCGGCGCACCGGCCGCACCGTGCTGACGACCGAACGCATCACCGGCATCCGCGTCGACGACCGCGACGCGCTCGTCGCCGCCGGCCATTCGATCCCGGATCTCTTGCGCAATGCCGCCGATGCGTTCTTCAAGCAGGTATTCCGCGACGGCTTCTTTCATGCCGATTTGCATCCCGGCAACGTATTCGTCGATGCCGATGGAGCGCTGACGATCGTCGATTTCGGCATCATGGGCCGGCTCGATCGAGACACGCGCTGTTATCTCGCCGACATGCTGATCGGGTTTCTCACCGCCGACTACCGCCGCGTCGCGGAGGTGCATTTCGCCGCCGGCTATGTGCCGCGGCGCCGCTCGATCGACGCCTTTACGCAGGCCTGCCGCTCGATCGGCGAACCGATCCTCGGCCTGCCGCTGCACGAGATCTCGATCGCCCGCCTGCTCTCGCAGCTTTTCCAGATCACCGAGCAGTTCGAGATGGAGGCGCAGCCGCAGCTTCTGCTCTTACAGAAGACGATGGTGCTGGTCGAAGGGATCGGGCGCCGGCTCGACCCGACGATCAACATCTGGGCCCTGGCGCGGCCGCTGGTCGAGACCTGGGTGCGCGAGAACCGCGGCCCCGAGGCGCGGCTGCGCCAGCAGATCGGCACATTGCTGGAAGCGCTCGACGCAGCGCCGCGGCTCTTGCGCGGGCTCGACCAAATGGTCGACCAGTGGTCGCGCGAGGGCGTTATCATGCATGCCGAAAGCCTCGCGACGCAGGCGGCGCACCGCGCCCGCCTCCTGCCGTTTCTGGTGCTGCCGTTGTGGGTCGCTGCCGCCGCGCTCGTCGCAATCGCGGCGATCCTATTTATGCGATAAAGGAGATGACCGTGGACCAGGCCAACCTGCGGGAGAGCGCGCCGTCGCTCTCCGATCTCGAAGCGCGGCGGGCGGCGCGGCGCTACCCCGACCGGCCGATCATCGCCGTGCTGGCGGTCGTGCTGCGCGGCGAGGAAGCGCTGATCGTGCAGCGCGCGCAGCAGCCCAATGCCGGCCGCTGGGGGTTTCCGGGCGGCGTCCTCGAACTCGGGGAAACCGTCGCCGAGGGGGCGATGCGCGAGCTTCTCGAAGAGACCGGCATCATCGCCGAGGCGGCCGGCATCCTTAACGTGCATGATGCGGTGAGCCGCGACGCCGAGGGCCGCGTGCAGTTTCACTACGTGCTGATCGCGGTGCGCGGCGTCTGGCAATCCGGCGACGGCGTGCCGGGCGACGACGCCGCCGCGGTCGCCTGGGCAACGCGCACCGACATCGAGGCCGGCCGCTATCCTACCTTCCCGACCCTCCTGCCGCTGTTCGACGCGGCGCTGCGGCAGGGATAACGCGCTATTCGCCGGTTTCCATCGGCAGCGCAGGATCGTTCGACCATTCCGACATCGAGGCGTCATAGAGCCGGACATCGGGATGGCCGAGCATCGTCAGGATCAGCGCGTCGGAGCTGGCCGCGATGCCGCCGCCGCAATAGGTGATGACCTGCGGCTTGGCAAAGGCGCCGACCGCGTCGAACTTGGCGCGCAGCTGCGCAGGCGGCAGATAGGCGCCGGTCTGCGGATCGATGAGCCCGGCGGCCGGCACGTTGACGCTCTTTGCGATGCGGCCGACCCGGCCGTACACCGTGCCGCCGCTGCCGGTGTGCTGCTCGCGCGACAGCGCGTTGAGCGTGCAGATCGCATCATCGCCGATCGCCGCCAGCACCGCCTCCTTATCGGCCATCAGCTTGCGGTCGGCGCGCACGACGAAGTTCGCGGGCGGCCGCGGTTTGGCCGGGCCGGTTTCGACCGGGCGTCCCTCGGCCGCCCATTTCTTGAAGCCGCCGTTCAACACCGCAGCGCCATCAAAGCCGTAATTGCGCAGCATCCACCACACCCGGCTCGCCCATTGCGGCGTTGTTGTGCTGTAGATGACGACGCGGCTGTCGTCGCCGACGCCAAAGCGCCCCATCGCCGCGGCGAACGCCTCCGCGCTCGGCAGCATGAAGCGCAGTTTGGGATGCGGCGCCGACAGATCGGCCTGCAGATCAATAAACTGGGCGCCCGGAATGTGGCCCTTCTCGAAATCCTCGCGCCCGGGTTTCGCGACATAGCCGATATCGAGGTTGGGGATCAGATGCACCGTGCAGTCGAACACGCACAGCCGCGGATCGCCGATCAGCGCCGCCAAATCCGCGGTCTCGATCAGGAACTCGGGATGGGTAAAGCCGCCAGTCGCCGCACTCATGCTCGCCTCCGCCATAGGGGTTGATTGCCGCCTCCAGCGCACACGTCAGCGCGAGGGTACAGGCAATCGATTGAGTTTGGCGAGGGCGGCGGCGTCGGGCTTGATCCGGACGATCGGTTTTTTCCGATAGCGGCGCCGCCGATCTGGTCAACGCTTGGGCGGCGGGTTCATGATGACGATCTCGTCGGGTGCAACGAAATCGAGAACCTGGCGTACCTGCTCATCGAGCAGGTCGGGATCGACATGGTCGGGCTGCATCTGCGACACTCGGTAGGCGAGCCGCGCGCGCTCGGCTTCAACCGTGGCCAATGTGTCCGTCGCGGCCTGCAGCTGTTGGTTGAGCCGCATCCAGGCATTGAGGCCGCGATCGCCTTCGACGAGGTGGTAGGCGAAATAGCCGGTCAAAGCGATGCCGAGAAGCGGCCCGACCAACGCCTTCGCCCGCCGGCGCATTTCGTGCACCACAACCATCGGCAAAGGGAATCATGCGCCTGCGAGCGCGTCAACTTTGATGATTTTTGACGGTTACTTCAGGCCGCCGGGAGCCGCCAGAGCAGCCAAGTCGCCGTCGGATCGGCGCAAGTGGTATATCGGCCGCGACGGCGGTTTGCCTACCGCCCCAAGGCGGCGCGGCCGAGCCAGCGCGCCGATTCGCCGAGTTCCTCCTCGATGCGGATCAGCTGGTTGTATTTCGCGAGGCGGTCGGAACGCGACAGCGATCCGGTTTTGATTTGCCCGGCATTGGTCGCGACCGCGAGATCGGCGATCGTCGCATCCTCGGTCTCGCCCGAGCGGTGCGAGAAGACCGCGCCATAGCCGTTGCGCAGCGCCAGTTCGACCGCCTCCAGGGTTTCGGACAGCGTGCCGATCTGGTTGACCTTGACGAGCAGCGCATTGCCGATGCCGCGCGCGATGCCGCGGCGGAAAATCGTCGGGTTGGTCACGAAGACATCGTCGCCGACAAGCTGGATTTTGCCGCCAAGTTCGCGGGTCAACAGCTCCCAGCCGTCCCAATCGTCCTCAGCCATGCCGTCCTCGATCGACAGGATCGGATAGCGCGCGACGAGATCGTCGTAATAGGCGACCATGCCGGCGGCATCGAGAACTTTGCCTTCGCCCGCCAAGTTATACTTGCCGTCGCGGTAGAATTCGCTCGCCGCCGGGTCGAGCGCCAGCACGATGTCCTCGGCCGGCCGGTAGCCCGCCGCCTCGATCGCCTGCATGACGAAACCAAGCGCCTGATCGGCCGAGGCAAGGTTTGGCGCAAACCCGCCTTCGTCGCCGACATTGGTGTTGTGGCCGGCGTCGTGGAGTTTCCTGCGCAGCGCGTGAAACACCTCCGACCCGATGCGAATCGCCTCGGCGACACTCGGCGCGCCGACCGGCACGATCATGAATTCCTGGATGTCGATCGGGTTGTCGGCATGCACGCCGCCGTTGACGATGTTCATCATCGGCACCGGCAGTGTGCGGGCGAAGCCGCCGCCGACATAGCGGTAGAGCGGCTGGCCGAGATCGGCGGCCGACGCTTTGGCGCAGGCGAGCGAGACGCCGAGCACCGCATTGGCGCCGAGCCGGCCCTTGTTGGGCGTGCCGTCGAGCACCGCGAGGGTGCGGTCGATCCGCAGCTGGTCGGCCGCGTCGAATCCCGACAGCGCATCGAAAATCTCGCCGTTGACCGCCTCGACCGCCTGCCTGACGCCGCGCCCGCCATAGCGCTTCGGGTCGCCGTCGCGCTTCTCGACCGCTTCGTGCGCGCCGGTCGAGGCGCCCGACGGCACCGCCGCGCGACCTACCGCGCCGCTCTCCAGCGTCACGTCGACCTCGACCGTCGGGTTGCCGCGACTGTCGAGTATCTCGCGGGCATGAATATCGGCAATCTCAGTCATGCGAGGCTCCGGGGCAGGACTCTCGGGCACGGCGAGGTTGCGCGGCGGCAGCGGCCTCGGCCCGGCAAGGTCCATGTTCTATGGAATAGCCGCGCCGGCGCGTCGCCCGCGCGGTGTCGCAAAGGCCTATGCCGAGCCGGTAGCCGCGACCGGCACCGCCCGCGGCGTCGGCCCGACCCCGAGATCGGGCAGATGCAGCTCGACATCGCGCGTCTCCGGCCCGAGCAACGCACCGATGATCATCAGCACCGGCGCCACGACGACCAGCACGATCGGCGTATACAGATACGGCATCAGATGCGCCAGCCATAACAGGTAGATGCCGGAAAACGACGGGATGATGATCGCGAGGCTGTAGCCGATGCCGTAGCCGCTCGCGCGCACATGGGTCGGAAAGCGCTCGCAGATGTAGCATGTCACGATGCCCCACGGCGCGACCGACAGTACCTGGACCGCGCCGGCGAACAGCGTTGTTCCGAGCACCGAGCCGCCGGCCAATGCGCGGGCGATCAGCGCATAGTAGAGCAACGGCACAGAGACCAGCACAACAACGGCGCCGACGACGATGGCACGGCGCCGGCCGATCGCCTGCCCCAGCAAGCCGTAAAAGAGAAAGCCGAAAAACAGGACGATGCTGGCGAACAGGAACGTGTTCGATGTCGTCTCGCCCGAGATGTGCAGGTGCTGGATCATGATGCTCGGCAGGACCGCGCCGGCCTGGCCGACCAGCCAGAAGCCGGTCATCATCAAAAACACCTGGCCGAGATTGCGCAGATGCAAGCCTGACAGAACCTCCTTCAACGGCGCCGTACTCTTTTCCGCCTCCTGCCAGAGCGGCGATTCCGGCACGGTGCGGTAGTAGGCCAAGAACACAAACGCCAGCCCGGCGCCGAACAGGAACGGGATGCGCCATCCCCAGACGAGATATTGCTCGTGTGTTGTCAACGCCAGCATGATTGACGCGGCGAGCGAGACGGCGCCAAACCCGATCGGGAAAGCGGCCTGCAGCAAACCGCCGACAAAGCCGCGCCGGCGCTTCGGCACCATCTCGAGCGCCAGCGTGTTGTTCGACGTATATTCGCCGCCCATGAAGACGCCGCCGACAAACCGCAACGCAAGCAGCAGCGCGAGCGACCAGATGCCGATCGTCGCATAGCCGGGCAGAAAGGCGACGAGCAGGGTCAACGTGCCGAAGCCGGCAATGCTGATCATCGTGACCAGCCGGCGGCCGAGCTTGTCGGCCCAATGACCGAAAATGATCGCACCGCACGGGCGGCCAAGCAGCGTAACCGCCACGGTGAAATAGTAGATCGTCGTCGTCGCCGCCGAACTCAGCCCCTTCGGCTCAAACAGCGTAATGACCGGCGTCAGCACCATCGCCGGCAGATAGATATCGAAAAAATCGACGGCAAATCCGATGAAGCCGGCGATGATGACGCGACGAGCCACCGCCTCCGGGTTGTCAGAGACCAGTGCTGTACTCATGGCGATCCTCCCACATCCGCCGGGCCGCACCCGGTCAACCAGTTCAATTGCTCGTCCGGCGACGCGCCGCTGCCGATCAGGCTAGGGGTGCCGTCGGATCCGCCGGCTGTTGCCGGCATCGCCATTGATACTCCCGCCTGCGTGCCGCTTCGCGACTGGGAATCTCGGCATGCCTGTCCCGGCCAATCCGCGCATCGCCTGCCGCGCCGCGGCGGGAGGGGCTAAGTGCGGGCTTCGTAATACGGGTAGATGATGCTGCCGTCCTTGTATTTGGCCGGCCACAGGACAACCGGTTGCTTGCCGCCCTTGAACTGGTCGAGACCGTGGCCTTTGAGATGCTGGTATTGTGTGAAGATCATGCGCGATTGGGCCAGTTCGCCATCCGGGCCGAATTTGATGTCGCCCATGACGGTCTTGAACGTGTGGCTGCGGATGTAATCGGCGACTTTATCCTGGTTAATGCTCTTCGCGCCGGTTATCCCTTCGCCGAGGATCTGCAGATAGGCGTAGGCCCACGGCCCGAGATAATAGCCGAGCGGGTCAATGCCCGCGGCGGCCGCGCGCGCCTGGTATGTCTTGATGAAGTCGAGGACCCCGGGGAACAGCATGGTCGGCGCCGGGAACCAGAAATCGTAATTGACGATGCCGTTCAACAGCGGTCCGAGCTCGAGTTTGATCGATGTCGTTTGCAGCCCGACCATGCCGCCGCCGAACAATTTGGTTTTGAGGCCGAGTTCGTTGGCGGCGCGCACCATGCCGACGCTGTCCGGCGGGTAGGAGGCGACAAACACAATATCGGGGTTGGTCGCCTGCACCGCGCGCACGATCGGCGTGTAATCGACGGTGTCGGGCGGATAGGTGCGGTCATAAACGATCTTGAAGCCGAAGATCTTGGCGTTTTCGCGCACCCCGACCGACGTGGTTTTCGGATATTCGGCGTCGGCGGCGACGAGCGCCAGCGTCTCGGGCTTCGGCTTCTGCGCCGCGGCGATCTCGAAAAAGCCGCGGGTCGTGCCGGCTACCGTTGGTCCGGTCGGCGTCATCGTGAAGTATTTCGGATAATGAAACTGGTGGTTGACCGCCAGGCCGAACAGCGTCAGGAACAGCACGTTGTGCGCGATGACGACCGGCATCGCCGGCGCAATCATGTTCGTCCCGTAACCGGAGACAACGAAATCCACTTTGTCGACGTCGATCAGCTTCGTATAGATGCCGGGCACGTTTGCCGGGTTGCTCTGGTCATCGTAATGGACGAGTTCGACAGGCCGGCCCAAGAGGCCGCCCTTTTTGTTGATGTCATCGCGCCAGATTTCCATGCCCAACAGCGCCATTCGGCCGTTGGCGGCGATCCCGCCGGTCAGCGCCATGCCGAAGCCGATGCGGATCGGCTTGGCGGCCCCGAATGCGCGGCGCCACGGCGCGCCGCCCAACGCCAGCGCGGCGCCAGCGCCAGCCAACAGCGAACGTCTTTGCATCGCGTCCTCCCCCTGTGACGATTTGTGACGATTCGATGCAGCCAGCCTCGCGCGCCGCTGCGGTTGGCGCAAGCACCAACTTTCTCGGGCATTCGATCGGCGCGGGCGCGAATTCGATCGATCACCGGTATAAAGCGCAAGAGATGCGCGGAGAGGCGGCATGACCGGATACCGGGTGCAGGGTTTGCTGGCGGCGCTTGTCGGGCTCACGATATCGGTTGCGCCGGCTTTGGCGCAGCCGCGGCCGATCGTCATCGAGTTGTTTACGTCGCAGGCCTGCTCGTCCTGCCCGCCGGCCGATGCGCTGTTGGCCGAGCTGGCGCGCCGGCCCGATGTGTTGGCACTCGGTTATCACGTCACCTATTGGAACGGCGCCGGATGGACGGACAGATTGTCGATCCCGGCCGCGACCGCGCGCCAGGAGGCCTACGCACGGCGCTTCAACGCCGGCCAGGTGTACACGCCCGAGATCGTCGTCGACGGGACGGGCGATATGGTGGGCTCCGACCGCGACGCAGTGCTCGCGGCGCTCGCCGCGGCGCGGCCGAAGGCGATTGCGCCGGTCCAATTCGCCGCCGACCGGCGTTCGGTCGCGATCGGCCACGGCACAGGACGGGGCCAAGTGCTGCTCGCACGGTTCCGGCGACAGCTGACGACAGCGGTGGCCGGCGGCGAGAACGCCGGCCGCGCGCTGACCGACGTCAACGGGGTCGAGAGCCTCGTAACGCTCGGCACCTGGGACGGCGCGCCGCGACGCTTCTCGGTCACGCCGCCCGGCCCTGGCGACGGGCTCGCGGTGCTGGTGCAGGCGTCTTCCGGAGCGATCCTCGGCGCCGCTGCAGTCACGACGGCGCCGGGCTCTTAGTGCACCGACTCAGTCAGATGGTACATGCACTCCACTGTTCGTCATGCCCGGACTTGATCCGGGCATCCACGGAAACCGGCACGCCTGCGCGGCTCGGCGTCGATGGCCGGGACAAGCCCGGCCATGACGATGAATCTTGGGTCTGTGTCTGAGCATTAGCGTCTGTAACGTCCTTCAAGCACGGGGGGCGCTATTCCTTCACATAATCCAGCCGGAAGCCGTCGCCCCAGCGCTTGATGTGACCGACCGAAGGCGACGGGAAGTGCATCGTGCAGCACAGCGTGTCGGTGTCGCAGTAGCGCTCGAAAAAGCGCCGGCGCGTCGCGACGGCCTGATCGCGGTCAATATCGACGCGCATGACGAGTTCCGGATAGCGCGCCTGGATCGGCGAATGCACGAGGTCGCCGGTGAACACCGCCTCGTCGCGGCCGCGGCCGGCGCACACGGCGAAATGATCGGGCGTGTGGCCGGGGGTCGGCAAGAGGCGGATATGGTCGTCGAGCGCATGGTCGCTGGTCACGAGCTCGGCGCGGTTCGCTTCGATGACCGGCAGCACGCTCTCGGTGATCGGGTCCATCGAAAATGTCGCCGGCGCCTGACCGCTGCTCCAGTATTCGTATTCCTTTTTCGAAAACAGATAGCGCGCCTTCGGGAAGGTCGGCACCCAGCGGCCGTTTTCGAGCCGCGTGTTCCACCCGACATGGTCGCCGTGCAGATGCGTGCACATGACAAAATCGATGTCCTCGACGCCGAGGCCCGCCGCCTTCAGCGCCGCCATCCACGTATTGTCGGTCTTGCCGTGCCAGGTCGGCCGCAGCGGGAAGCTCTTGTTGTTGCCGATACAGGCATCGACCAGGATGTTGTGGCGCGGCGTCTTGACAACATAGGACTGGAAGCACAGCACGACATTGCCGGTCCGGGGATCGCAGCCGCCCGCCTCCATCCACGACCGGTTCTCCTCGTATTGCTCCTTCGTCAAGGTCGGCAGAAACTCGAAGAGCGGCGTAAACCCCTGCTCCTGCTCGACAATACGATGGATTGTCATGTCTTGGACGGCGAAGCTCGTGCGCATCGGGCAGCTCCTCTCTCGAGTGGTCGCGCGATCGTAGCCGCCGCGCGGCGCCGAGCGAAGCCCCTTGATGCGGGGTTGGCGGAGCGGGCCGGATCGGCCACATAACGCAAATGAGACAGGCGGAGCGGCGCGGCATGAGCGCGGTCGAACCAGCGGCGGAAACGGAAGCAGGGCGCGATTTCCTGCGTGACATCGTCGCCGCCGATCTCGCGGCCGGGCGCTGCGCTGCGGTCGTCACGCGCTTTCCGCCGGAACCCAACGGCTATCTGCATATCGGCCATGCCAAGGCGATCGCGATCAATTTCGGCATCGCCGAAGAATTCGGCGGCCGCTGCCACCTGCGCTTTGACGACACCAACCCGGCGAAGGAAGCGCAGGAATATATCGACGCAATCCAGCGCGACATTCATTGGCTGGGCTTTGACTGGGGCAGCCACCTCTATTACGCGTCGGATTATTTCGAGCAGCTCTACGAGTGGGCCGAGCATTTGATCCGCCAGGGCCTGGCCTATGTCGATGACCAGTCGGCCGACGAGATTCGCGCTGCCCGCGGCACGTTGACCGCGCCGGGCACGAGCAGCCCCTTCCGCGACCGCAGCGTCGCCGAAAACCTCGATCTGTTCCGCCGCATGCGAGCCGGCGAATTCCGCAACGGCGCGCGCGTGCTGCGGGCCAAGATCGATATGGGCTCGGGCAACATCAATCTGCGCGATCCGGTCCTCTACCGCATCCTGCACGCCGCCCATCCGCGCACCGGCACGCGCTGGTGCATCTACCCGACCTACGATTTCGCGCACGGCCAGTCGGACGCGATCGAGGGCGTCACGCATTCCTTGTGCTCGCTGGAATTCGAGGACCACCGGCCGCTCTACGATTGGCTCATCGAGCACCTGCCGGTGCCGGCGCGGCCGCGGCAATACGAATTCGCCCGGCTCAATCTCGGCTATACGGTCATGTCGAAGCGCTTTTTGAAGCGCCTCGCCGATGAAGGCCGGGTTTCCGGCTGGGACGACCCGCGCATGCCGACGTTGGCCGGCCTGCGCCGGCGCGGCGTGCCGCCGGCAGCGATCCGCGAATTCGTGCGGCGCGTCGGCGTCGCGCGCGCCAACAGCACCGTCGATCTTGCGATGTTCGACGCCGCGCTGCGCGACACGTTGAACCGCACCGCGCCGCGCCGCATGGCCGTGCTGCGGCCGGTAAAGCTCGTCATCGAGAATTATCCGCCAGGACTGAGCGAAGAGATCGAGGCGGTCAACAACCCGGAAGACGCGAGCGCCGGCACCCGCATGCTGCCGTTCGGCCGCGAGCTTTATATCGAGCGCGACGATTTTCTCGAAACCCCGCCGAAGAACTTCTACCGGCTCGCGCCGGGGCGGGAGGTGCGGCTGCGCTATGCCTACTTTGTGACCTGCCGCGAGGCGGTAAAGGATGCGGCGGGCAATATCATCGAACTGCACTGCATTTATGATCCGGCGACGAAGGGCGGCAATGCGCCCGACGGCCGCCGCGTGCGCGGCACAATCCATTGGGTCTCGGCCGCGCATGCGCTGCCGGCCGAAATCCGCCTTTACGATCCCTTGTTCACGCGCCCCGATCCCGGCGCCGACGGCGACATGATGGCCGACCTCAACCCCAATTCGCTGGAAACGCTGGCGGACGCGCGGCTCGAACCGGCGCTCGCCGAAGACGATGGCACGGTGCAATTCGAGCGCCTGGGGTATTTCTGCCGCGACCCCGATTCGACGCCCGGTCGCCTTGTGTTCAACCGCACAATCGGCCTTCACGACACGTGGACGAAGATGCATGCGGATGGCCGCTGATCGACCGGCCGTGGAGTTGCGCGATGAGTCAGCCCGTCGTTTGCCGAGATCACGAGATCATGGGAGGCACCCCGGTGTTTTGCGGCACGAGAGTGCCGATCCAGACGCTGCTTGACTATTTGGAAGCAGGGGATTCGATCGACGAATTTCTGGCAGGGTTTCCATCTGTCAGCCTGCAGCAGGTCGTGGATTTCCTCGCGGCGGAGCGCACGCACGAGTAGCCAAGTCACGCTGGCAACGTCGCCAGCGCCGGGCGGCGACTCGTCCACCCGGCGGCCTGTTCGTAAGCGTGGGCGACGCGCAACACGATCTCTTCATTAAAGGCGCGGCCGACGATTTGCGCCGACAGCGGCAGGCCATTGGCCGCGAAACCGCACGGCAATGCCAGCGCCGGCTGACCGGTCGCGTTGAACGCCGACGAGATCGGCTGGGTTTTGCGCCACGGGCCATCATCGGTCTCTGCGAGGAGCGGCGCGGGTCCCGGGATGACGGCGGTCAACAGCGCGTCGCATTCCTCGAACAGCGAAGCGACCTTGGCCGTCAGGATGCGCCTGAGGCGCTGCGCCTGGACGTATTGCGCCGCGGTCACAAAGCCGCCGAGCATCAGCCGTTCGCGCGTCACGCGGGCATACATCTCCGGCCGCTTGCGCAAATCATCCTGGTGGATCGCGAAGCTCTCCGCGGGCGAGATCGTGCGCGCCACGGCCTGGAAATGATCGTTCGGCGGCAGCGCGACCTCGACGACCGTGGCGCCCAGTTTCTGCAGCAATTGCGCCGCAGCATCGAGCGCCGCCTGCTGCTCCGCGCCGACCCCGGCATCTTCGCTGAAGCGGCGGGCATAGCCGATGCGCAAGCCCACGACTCCCTGCCGCAGCGTAGAGCGGTAATCCGGCACCGGCAGGTCGGCCGAACCGGGGTCGCGCGGGTCGTGCCCGGCCAGCACCTGCAGCGCCAGCGCCGCGTCCTCGACGGTCCAGGTCAACGGGCCGCAGGTGTCGAGCGAATAACACAAGGGCACGACGCCGCGCCGGCTGACCCGGCCGTAAGTCGGTTTCAGACCGACCGTGCCGCAATAGGCGGCCGGCAGGCGGATCGAGCCGCCGGTGTCGGACCCCATCGCCAAGGGCAGGATGCCGGCGGCGACCGCAGCGCCCGAACCGGAACTCGACCAGCCGGTGAAATGCGCGGTGTTCCATGGGTTGCGGGCGGGCGGAAACGGCAGGTCGAAGGCCGGGCCGCCGGTCGCAAATTCATGCGTCGCGAGCTTGCCGATCAGCACCATGCCGGCGGCCTCGAGCCGTGCCGTCGTCTCGGCGTCCTCGGCCGCGATATTGTCGAGAAGGAGCCGCGAGTGCGCCGTCGTGCGCAGCCCCTTGGCATCATAGATGTCCTTGAGGCCATAGGGGATGCCATGCAGCGGGCCGCGCCGCCGGCCGCCCGTGATATCGGCTTCGGCGCGGCGGGCGGCGGCACGCGCGCGATCGGGGGTAATCTCGATAAAGGCGGCGAGCCGGTCGTTCAGCCCGGCGGCGCGCGCCAGCGCCGCCTCGGTCAGCTCGACCGGCGACAGATCACCCGCGGCGATGAGCCGGCTCGCCTCGGCAAGCGTCGGCGGCGCGTGTTGGGAATTCATCGCCGGCCCCTCCGCGGCGCGAGATCCGGCAACACCGCCGGCTCGTCGGCATAGGTCAGAGGATCATCGAGGACTTTCAGCAGCGCCTGCATGCTGAAGTAGGCGTCGCGCATCGCCTCCCAGCGCTCGGCCGGGATCGCAAGACCGGCGCGCCTGACGGCGGCGGCGAATTCGCTGTCTTCCGGCGTCGGCATCGGTCACCTCCGGGTACAGGACGGCCCGCTTCGGCGATTATATGGCGGCCGGTCAGACGGCGCCTTCGGATTCGAGCTTGATTTCCTGCTCGAGGCCGCGCTCCTCGGCGGCGATCTCGGCCTCCGCCTGCCGCCAGTGCTCGCCCGCCTGTCCTTCCGGCCGGCCGTCGCGTTCCCAGATTTGGTAAGCGCGCTCGCGCACCCGATGTTCATGCCACCAGCTCGTCATCTCCCTCCCCTTTCGCTGCCAGGTTGGCAGGACGCTGCATCATGCGCCCGCGGCGCCATCAGATGCCGCGACGGCCGCGCGACCGGCTTAGCGCAGCATAGACCAGCTGGCGCGTCAGGTAGCGGTAACGCAGCCGCTGGTCGGGCGCCGCCGCCATCAGCACGACGATCATCTGCTCCTGCGGGTCGATCCAGAAATACGTGCCGTGAACGCCGCCCCAGAAATAATCGCCGACCGATCCCGGCACCGGCGAGCGGCCCTGATGGGTGCGCACCGCAAAGCCGAGCCCGAAGCCATGGCCCATCTCCGGCACCGGCGCCAGCGCGCCGAAGCGCGGCCGCGCCGTCTCGCCGTAGCCGCAGCCGGGCGGCAGGTGGTCGGCGGTCATGTGGGCGATGGTTTTCGGCGACAGCAGCCGCACGCCGTCGAGTTCGCCGCCGTTCAACAGCATCTGGCAGAAGCGCAGGTAATCGGCCGCGGTCGCGACCGCGCCGCCGCCGCCCGAATGGCGCAGCCCCGGTTCCCTGACGTTGCGCATCGCCGGCCGCTGCCCGGTTTTCGCATCGATCTGCGGCTCGGCAACACGCGCGGCGCGGGCTCCGGTCGCGGCAAAGCCGGTATCGACCATGCCGAGCGGCCCGGCGATGTGCTCGGCGAAGACGTCGGCGAGCGACTTCTCCGTCACGACCTCGACAACGCGGCCCAGCACATCGGTCGACATGCTGTATTCCCATGTCGTGCCCGGCTCGAACATCAGCGGCAGCCGGCCGAGCTTCGCGACCGTCGCGGCGATCGTCTCGTTTTCGTCCATCAAATTGGCGTCGCGCCAGATCATCTGCACGGGCGAATCGCCGAACGCCGCGTAGGTCAGCCCCGACGTATGGCGCAGCAGGTCCTGCACGGTCATCGTGCGCGCCGCCTTTTTGCGCTCGGGCCCGACCGTCCTGTCGGCCATTTCCGGCAGGTACTCGGCGACCGGCGCGGCGATTTCGAGGCGGCCTTCCTCGGCCAGCATCATCGCCGCGACCGAGGTCAGGGGCTTCGTCATCGACGCGATGCGGAAGATTGCGTCCGTCGTCATCGGCGCCTTCTCCTCGCGATCGCGGAAGCCGAACGCCTGCGCATAGGCGATGCGGCCGGCGCGGGCGATCACCAGCACGGCGCCGGGGATCACCCCGCGGTCGACGTCACGGCGGATGACCGCCGCCGCGCGCTCCAGCCGCGCCGCCGAAAATCCAAGCTGTTCCGGCGCTTCCGCCCACGGCAACCCCAAGTCGACCATCATGCGACCTCCTTGACGTCATCCCGGCGCAGGCCGGGATCGATGTTTCCCGTCGACACCGGCCTTCGCCGGTGTGACGGGCACTGCTCATCAAATCGCGCCCGCTTCCGCGAGGGCGGCGAGCTCGCCCTCCGACAGGCCGAGCCAGTCGCCGTAAACTTCTGCGTTGTGCTGACCAACCACAGGGCTGGCGGCGGCCGGCGCCTTTCCCAATCCGTGCAGCCGCAAGGGCGAGGTTGGGAGCGTGATTGGCCCGAGTTCGGGGTGGTCGATCTCGACCAGCATGCCGCGCGCGTGCATGTGCTTATCGTGCATGACTTCGGGTGCCGTGCGCACCGGCGCGGCCGGCACGCGGCCGGCCTTCAATCGGGCGAAAATCTCCATTTTTGGCAACGTGCGGGTCCAATCGGCAACGACGGCATCGACCGCGTCCATATGGCCGATGCGGTCGGCATTCGTCGCAAAGCGCGGGTCGCTGGCCAGTTCTTCGCGGCCCATCGCCTTCAACAGGTTCCGCCAATGCCCTTCGGTGACAATGTGAATTGCGACATGGCCGTCGGCGGCCGGGTAGACGTTGTAGGGCGCGGTGGACAAGCCCGCCTGGCGGTTGCCGGTGCGGGGCGGCAGCTCACCGGTGCGGTGGTAGTATTCGAAGCTCGCGGCAAGGCTCGGATAGACCGTCTCCTGCATCGCGACCTCGACGAGGCGACCCTCGCCGCTGCGGTCGCGGTCGTAGAGCGCGGTCAGGATTGCCGCGTAAAGGTGGATGCCGCCCATGAAATCGACGAGCGTCGGCCCGGCTTTCATCGGCGGGCCGTCGGGCGCGCCGGTCACGCTCATGATGCCGGAGGCGGCCTGGATCGTCAGGTCCATCGCGAGATTGTCGCGGTCGGGGCCGCTGATGCCGAAGCCGGTGCCGGTGGCGTAGATGAGCCGCGGGTTCTGCTCGCGCAGCACATTCCAGCCGACGCCGAGATCATCCATTGTGCCGGGCGAGAAATTCTCCAGTAGCACATCGGCGCGCCGCACCATCGCGAACAAGAGGTCGCGGCCCTTCGGATGCTTCAGGTTCAGCGTCACCGCGCGCTTGTTCTGGTTCAGCATCGCAAACGGCAGCGTCGCACTGGTGCCGGGGCGGGCGCGGCGGCGCAGCGGCTCACCCGCCGGCGGTTCGATCTTGATTACGTCGGCGCCGTTTTTCGCCAAGAGCAGCGTCGCATACGGCCCCTGGAAAATCTGTCCGAAATCGATGACGACGAGGCCGGCGAGCGGCAATCGCGCCGGTACCTCCGCAGCTTGCGTCATCTACTTGGCGGCGTCGGCGACGACCAGGGTGCCGTCGTCATCGACCAGCCCGCCGCGCAGGCGGGGATCGACATAAGCCATTGCTCTCCTCCCTTTCGCATTGCCGCATGCGCGGCAGACAGCCTCGCACGCGCCGTGCGGCCGATCAAGCCGGCCCCGGCGCGACGCGTGGCGACCGGCGCGGCATCTTGTATAGTCGGCGGCGGAGTGCCAACGGAGGCTCCCGATGCCCGACGATCAGCGCGACAGGCGGCGCAACAAGAGCGAAGACGACATCACCGCCGAGGTGCTGGCGCGGTTTGCCGAGACTCCCGACCCGCGGCTGCGGCAGATCATGCTGAGCCTTGTCGGCCACCTCCACGCGTTCGTCAAAGAGGTGCAGTTGACGGAGGCGGAATGGTTTCAGGCGATCGAGATGCTGACTGCAGCCGGCAAGCTGTGCAGCGACAAGCGACAGGAATTCATCCTGTTTTCCGACACGCTCGGGGTGTCGATGGTGGTCGATCTGTTGGACCACCGGAAGCCCGAAGGCGCCACCGAATCGACCGTGTTCGGCCCGTTCCACCGCCTGGGCGCGCCGGAGATGCCGGCCGGTGGCAACATCGCGCATCGCGACACGACCGGAATGCCGATGCTCGTCAGCGGCCGCGTGCTCGATCTCGATGGGCGGCCGATCGCCGGCGCGCTCATCGACGTGTGGCAGGCGCAGACGAACGGGCTTTATGATTCGCAGGATGCACATCCCGACGAATTGCACATGCGCGGCAAATTGCGCAGCGATGCCGCGGGCCGCTATCTCATTCGCACGGTGCGGCCGGTGCATTACCCAATTCCATCGGACGGGCCAGTCGGCCGCATGCTGAAGGCGACCGGGCGGCATCCCTGGCGGCCGGCGCATATCCATTTCGTCGTGTCGGCCGAAGGCTATGAGCCGGTCACGACCCACATTTTCGACCGCGCCGATTCCTATCTCGCGAGCGATGCGGTGTTTGCGGTCAAGGAGTCTCTGATCTGCGATTTTGTGCGCCACGATTCGCCGACGCCCGAGGCGAGCCGATTAGGGCTCGCGCCGCCGTTCCTGGCGGCCGAGTTCGACTTCCGCCTGGCGCCCGCCACGACGGTGCCGGTGACCGATGCGCAGCGCCAGCTCGCCGCGCTCGGCGCGCACGCCTGAGGAAGCAGCGGATGCGCGCGCCTCGCCGCTCCGGGCAATCCGTTCCGCCGGCGGCGCCACGGGCCAGTCCCCCGGCCGGCCGCGAGCGGCGCGAAGGCGAACGCCTTCTCGCCTATTGGGACGGCGCATTGGAGGAATTCGGCGAGGGCATCACGATCGCCTCGCTTGACATCACCGCGATCACCGGCAACTCGGGCTGGTCGAACCGCTTTCTGATCTCGGTCGATCCGTTCATCGAGCGCTCGGTGCTGATCATGTACGGCGCGAAATTTGCCGCGTTGCTGGGGCTGCCGGAACAGCCGCGCGCCGACCAGCCGCTGCTGCGCCAATTGCCACAGCGCTATGGCGAGGTGTTCATCGAGGGCTGCACCCGGGCGCAAACAGAATCGACGCCGGTGCACCTCGCCGGCGAGGTGGCGCGCAGCGACGGCCGTGCCGAGCGGTATCGCGCCGTATTCATCCCGGTCGGCGTCAGGCCGCACGCGCTGACCTGCTTCGCCTTCGGCGCCTTCAGCTGCCGGGTCTTCGATCGCCCGCCGGCGACCGGCTGACTGAGCATTCGCTGGTCAAGCGGACCGCCGCTCCGTAGAGTGAACGGACGCCCCGTCGTTGCGAGGAGAGATCGGTGCCGGTCGCCATGCCCGAAGAATTCTACCGCATCAAGCGACTGCCGCCCTATGTGTTCGCCGAGGTCAACGCGCTGAAGGCGGCGGCGCGCGGGCAGGGCCGCGACGTCATCGACCTCGGCATGGGCAACCCGGACGGCCCGACGCCGCCGCATATCGTCGCCAAGCTCGTCGAGGCCATACACAACCCGAAGACGCACGGCTACTCGACGTCGCGCGGCATCGCCGGGCTGCGCCGCGCCCAGGCGGCCTATTATGCCCGCCGCTTCAATGTCGAGCTCGACCCCGAGCGCGAGGTCATCGTCACGCTCGGCTCGAAGGAGGGCCTCGCCAATCTGGCGCAGGCGATCACTGCGCCTGGCGACACGATCCTGGTGCCTAACCCCTGCTATCCGATCCATGCCTTCGGCTTCATCATGGCGGGCGCCGCGGTGCGCCACGTGCCGATCGGCCCGGAGCACGATTTTCTCGCCGAATTGAAAAAGGCGGTGCAGCACTCGATCCCGGCGCCGCTCGCGATCGTGCTGAATTTCCCGGCCAACCCGACGGCGCAGACCGTCGATCTCGATTTCTACGGCGAGATCGTCGAATTCTGCCGCCATCACAGCATCATCGTCTTGTCCGACCTCGCTTACGCCGAAATCTATTTCGACGGCAAGCCGCCGCCCTCGATCCTTGAGGTGCCGGGGGCGCGCGACATCGCGGTCGAGTTCACCTCACTCAGCAAGACCTATTCGATGGCCGGCTGGCGCATCGGCTTTGCGGTCGGCAACCAGCGGCTGATCGCGGCGCTCTCCCGGGTCAAATCCTATCTCGATTACGGCGCCTTCACGCCGATCCAGGTGGCGGCGACGGCGGCGCTCAACGGCCCGCAGGATTGCGTCGGCGAGATCCGCGAGCGCTACAAGGCGCGCCGCGACGTGCTGGTCGATGCGCTCAGGCAGGCCGGCTGGGACGTTCCCCCGCCCGCCGCGTCGATGTTTGCCTGGGCGCCGATCCCGGAAGACTATCGCAGCCTCGGCACGCTCGCGTTTTCCAAGCTCCTGCTCGAGCGCGCCAACGTCGCGGTCGCGCCGGGCGTCGGCTTCGGCGAATACGGCGAGGGCTTTGTGCGCATCGCGCTCGTCGAAAACCGCCAGCGGCTGCGCCAGGCAGCGCGCAACATCAAATCCTTCCTCGCCGGCCGGAACGACCTGCCCGAACTGCGCCGCAAGGAGCGTGCCATTGCCGCGGCGAGATGACAGCCCGTGACGAGACGACGAATACAACTCCGTTCGGGCCTCATCGATCGCCTGGGCCTGCCGGATCGAGGCATCGCCCGGCTTTGCCGCACCCTTCGACCTCTCGCAGATGCACGACGCTGAGATCATGCCAAGCTGACTCGTCGAGGGCGCGGGGAGATAGCAAAGCAAGGTCGGCCATGGGCGAGACGCATCGAGAGCGACCGTCATCTCCTTGAGCGACGACGGCGCTCGCCCGCGAACTTGAGCAACGATCACGCGGGCGACGCACACCCTTTTCATCATCGAGATCAGACGCTCGCGCGTTTACGAAAGCATTGCCGCGGCAAGCGCTCGGTGAGGCGCACGCCCGCGAATCCGATGCAGCCTTTGACATGCCTCAATGCGGCGCGGCCAGTCTTCAGGCGATCTGTTGGCGCGGTTTAGGTGATGTCGTGCTGCTGGTTCTTGCGATGCTGATCCTGCTTGTCGCGCTTTTCGCTCTATGCGGAGCGCTTGTCGGCTTCTGCGACGCAATCATTAACCCTCCGGGGGGCTGACCGCATCATGGCGCTCTATGTGCTGGCGATCCTGCTCGCGCTGCTGATCGTCTACCTGTTCTACGCCGTCATTCACCCGGAACGCTTCTAAGCGGCCGGGAGACGGTCGATGACGATGCAATCGTGGCTCCAAGTCGGCGTGACGCTGGCGGTCATTTTTCTCCTCAGCATCCCCGTCGGCCGCTACCTCGCCGCGATCGTCACGGAGCGCAAGACCTGGCTCGACCCCGTGTTCGATCCGATCGACGCAGCGATCTACCGGCTGATCGGACAAGGGGCGGCCAGTCAGCCAATGAACTGGAAGGCCTATACCTGCCATATGCTGGCGACCAACCTGTTCATGGCCATCCTGATTTATCTGATCCTGGTGTTTCAGGACTACCTGCCGTTGAACCCGCTGAAACTCCCGGGCATGGCGCCGATGCTGGCGTTCAACACCGCGGTCAGCTTCATCACCAACACCGACTGGCAGGGCTATGGCGGCGAGACGACGCTGTCCAATTTCAGCCAGATGGCGGCGATCACGTTTCCGATGTTCACCTCGGCGACAACCGGGTTTGTCGTCGCGATGGCATTCATCCGCGCCTTCATCGTGACCGACGGCGGCGCCAATCTCGGCAATTTCTATCGCGACCTGGTGCGGTTCACGACGCGCGTGCTGCTGCCGCTCAGCCTCGTGCTGGCCATTTTCATGATCTGGCAGGGTGCGCCGCAGACGCTGGCCGCCAGCGTCGTCGCGCATCCGATCCAGGGCGGCGAGCAGACGATTGCGATCGGCCCCGTCGCCTCGCTCGAAACGATTAAGCATCTCGGCACCAACGGCGGCGGCTTCTTCAACGCCAATGCGGCGCATCCGTTCGAGAACCCAACGCCGCTCAGCAACTGGCTGCTGATCGGCCTGATGGCGCTGCTGCCGAGCGCGCTCGTCGTCTGCTTCGGCCGCATGATCGGCAAGCCGCGGCAGGGATGGGTGCTGTATGGCGTGATGAGCGCGCTGCTGCTGCTGATCCTGCCGGTGACGATCGCGGCGGAGCAGGACGGCACGCCGATGCTGGCGAAGGCCGGGATCGAATTGCAGGCGACCGCCGGCCAGCCCGGCGGCAACATGGAAGGCAAAGAAGTCCGGTTCGGGATCACGCAAAGCGGCCTGTTCGGCGTCATCACGACGAGCTTCACGACCGGCAGCGTCAATTCGATGCACGACAGCTTCACGCCCCTCGGCGCCGTGCCCGAGTTCATCGGCATGATGCTGCAGAATGTGTTTGGCGGGAAGGGCGTGGGCTTTCTTGCCGCGCTCGTCTATGGCCTGATCGCGGTGTTCCTCGCTGGTCGCATGGTCGGACGGACACCCGAATTCCTCGGCAAGACCATCGAGCAACCCGAGATCATCATGGTCTCGCTAGCGCTGCTGATCCACCCGCTGGTCATTCTAGCGCCGTCCGCGTGGTCGATGATCGAGCCCTATGGGCTGGCGTCGCTGAGCAACGCAGCAATGCACGGCTATTCCGAGGTGCTCTATGCCTTCTCGTCGGCCGCCGCAAACAACGGTTCGGCCTTTGCCGGCCTTAATGCCGACACGCCCTGGTACAACCTGGCGCTCGGCCTCGTTATCCTGATTGGACGCTATCCGCCGATTATCTTCATGATGGCGGTCGCGGGTTCGGTGGCGGCGAAGCCGACCCTGGCGACAACGATCGGTACGCTGCGCACCGACACGATCAAATTCGGCGCCTTCTGGCTCGGCACGATCCTCGTCATCGGCGCGCTGACATTCTTCCCCGCGCTGGTGCTGGGGCCGATCGCCGAGGCCTTCGCGATGCACCACGGCTACAGTTACTGAAATGGATCCGGTCCACCGGGCCGCGGCGTTCCACGGCCCCCTTCGCCCACGCCGCGGCGGCGAAGCCGGCGACTCGCTGCTCAGCCAAGCCTATGGGCGCGACCTGCTGGTGCAGGCGCTTGTTGAATCGCTGCGCAAGTTCGATCCGCGCGTGCAGAGCCGCAACCCGGTCATGTTTGTTGTGTGGATCGGGGCGCCGGTGACGGCGGCATTGACGGTCAAGCCCGATCTGTTCGGCCCGTCGACGGCGACGCCAGCCTACAACGCGGCGGTGACGCTGATCCTGCTGCTGACCGTCTGGTTCGCTAACGCCGCCGAGGCGCTGGCCGAGGGCCGCGGCAAGGCGAAGGCAGCCGAGTTGCGCCGCACCAAGACCGAGCTTGTTGCCCGCCGAGTCCTGCCGACAGGCGAATTTGAGAGAGTGCCGGCGGTCGCTCTGCGCAAGGGCGACATCGTGCGCGTCGACAAGTCCGAATTGGTCCCGGCCGACGGCGAGGTGCTCGAAGGCAAGGCCTATGTCGACGAGTCGACAGTTACCGGCGAAGCGGCGCCGGTGCTCAAAGAGGCCGGCACCGACATTTTTTCTTCTGTGACCGCGGGCACGCTCGTCATCTCCGATTGGCTGCGGGTCCGCGTCATTGCCAATCCGGGGGAAAGTTTTCTCGACCGCATGATCCACCTCGTCGAGGGCGCGCGCCGGCAGAAATCACCAAACGAGATCGCCCTGACGGTCTTGTTGGCGGTGCTGACGTTGATCTTTGTCATCGTCGTCGCGGCGATGGCGCCGGTCGCGTTTTACCTCAAGGCGCAGCTCAACATCGCCGATCTGATCGCGCTTCTCGTCGCGCTGATCCCGACGACGATCGGGGCATTGCTTTCGGCCATCGGCATCGCCGGCATCGACCGCACGCTGCGCTTTCACGTCGTCGCGTTGTCGGGCAAGGCAGTGGAAGCCGCGGGCGATGTCCATACCCTGCTGCTCGACAAGACCGGCACGATCACCGTCGGCAACCGTCAGGCTACCGAATTCATCCCGCTTGCGGGCGTGCGCACGAGCGATCTAATCGAGGCGGCCTATCTCGGATCGTCGTTCGACACGACGCCGGAAGGCCGCACTGTCGTCGCGTTTGCCGAAGCGCACGGCGGCGCCGTGCCGCGCCTGAGCGACGGCGCGATGCCGTTCGATTTTTCCGCCGCGACGCGGATGAGCGGGGTCGATCTGCGCGACGGCCGGGTTGTCCGCAAAGGCGCGGTCGAAGCGGTGGTCGCCCATGCCGCCGAGCGCTTCGGCATGCCCGAACCGCCCGATCTGCGCGCGGCTGCCGATCGCGTCGCGCGCCGGGGGGCGACGCCGTTGGCGGTTTCCGTCGGTGGCCGGATCCTGGGCGTCATCGCGCTGTCGGACGTTCCGAAGCCGGGCATCCGCGGCCGCATCGAGCGGCTGCGCAGCATGGGTATTCATACGATCATGGTGACGGGCGACAATCCGGTGACCGCCGCGGCGGTCGCCGCACAGGCCGGGGTCGATGAATTCATTGCCGAGGCCAAACCGGAGGAGAAGCTGCACCTGATCCGCCGCGAGCAGAGCCGCGGGCGGCTGGTGGCAATGACCGGCGACGGCACCAACGACGCGCCGGCCTTGGCCCAGGCTGATGTCGGCGTGGCGATGCACTCCGGCACCGCGGCGGCCAAGGAAGCAGCCAATCTGATCGATCTCGATTCCGATCCGACCAAGCTCATCGACCTGGTGTCGATCGGCAAGCAGATGCTGATTACCCGCGGGGCGCTGACGACGTTCTCGATCGCCAACGACGTGGCGAAATATTTTGCCATCCTGCCGGCGATGTTCATCGGCGCGCTGCCGGGGCTCTCTGCCCTTAACGTGATGGGGCTGGCGACGCCGCGCAGCGCCGTCCTGTCGGCATTGATCTTCAACGCGCTGATAATTCCGGCGCTGATCCCGCTGGCCCTGCGCGGGGTGCGTTTCGAAGCGGCGAGCGCCGAGAAGACATTCTATCGCAACCTGATGATCTACGGTGTCGGCGGGCTGATCGCGCCGTTCGTCGGCATCAAGCTGATCGACCTGCTGCTGGCGCCGCTGCTGTGAGGAGGGTCCCCTTGCTGGGTCTATTGTTGCCGGCCCTTCGCGTATCGCTGGTGACCTGGGTCCTGTGCGGCATCGCCTATCCACTCTCGGTCACTGGCCTCGGACAATTGCTGCTGCCGTATCAGGCGAACGGCAGCCTCGTGCGCTCGCCGAATGGCACGATTCTCGGATCGCGACTGATCGGCCAGGAGTGGCGTGGACCTCAGTGGTTCCACGGCCGCCCGTCAGCGACGACCGCGTCCGATCCCGATGCGCCAGGGAAAACGGTTGCCGCACCCTACAATGCCGCCGCGTCGGGCGGCTCTAATCTCGGCCCGACCAGCCGAACGCTGGCCGGCCGGCTGGTGGCGGAGCGCCGCGCAGCGGAGGCGGCTGAGCCCGGCCTTGCCGGCAAATTGCTGCCGGCCGACATGCTGACCGCTTCGGCATCGGGCCTCGACCCGGATATCAGCCCGGCTTTTGCCGCGTTGCAGGCGCCGCGCGTCGCCGCCGCCCGCGGCGCTCCCGTTGGTTGGGTCGCGGCGCTGGTGATCCGGCACACGCAAGGCCGCACGTTCGGCATCTTCGGTGAGCCGCGCGTCAATGTGCTGGAGCTCAATCTCGATCTGCTGGCCAGCCAGCCGCCCCGCCGCGGCAGCTGATGGAGGCGTTGATGATTGCCGCTGATATCATGACACGCGCCGTCGTCACGGCGACGCCGGAGACCGATCTCGCCACCGTTGCCCGGCTGTTGCTTGAGCACAACATCAGCGCGATGCCGGTCATCGATGACCGGCGTCGCCTCGTCGGCATCATCAGCGAGGGCGACCTCCTGGGCCGGCCTTCCGAAAAAAGCTTCCGCGGATCGTGGTTGCGCCTTTTCAGCAGCGATGCCGGAACCCTGGAGGAGCTGGCGACGGCGCGGCACTTGAAGGTCGCGGATGTGATGACGCGGCGGGTCGTGTCGGTAAGTGATGAGACCCCGATCAACGTGGTCGCCAGCCTGATGCACCTGCATAAGCTGAAACGCGTTCCAGTCTTACGCGACAGCGAGCTGGTCGGCGTCATCAGTCGGATCGATGTGATCGGAGGATTGGTCGGCCGGGCGACAGCGGGCGACCTTTGTTGACGCCCAGAGGCGCCGCTTCCTGACCTTCAGTCTATGACGGCAGGGCAGCGCGGCTACGTCCACCCTGGTCATTCGCGGAATTTGGCCCGCCTGCGGGGAGAGCAACACAAATTTGGAGCAAATTCAGGGTAGGCACGTTACCGGGGTTTACCGTGGCCCTTAAGGGGGGACGATCCTGTTGACGGCGCTGCGGTAAGACAATTAACCTCCGCCAAACAATCGGCGGCCGACGAGGCGCGGCTGGAACTGGGGAGGGGATCGATGGAGACACCCGATCCGCACATTCAGTTGGCGGCCTTATCCCTTGCGTGAGGCGACGCGCACGCTGCTGGTGCCTTTCCAACGGTAAGACACGAAACGCTCGGGCCGCGGCACGCGGTCCCGATTCTATATGGGGAGGTGAAAGCATGATCACGCTCCAGCTCAACGGAGAGCAGCACACCTATGACGGCGATCCGTCGGTGCCGCTGCTCTGGGTCTTGCGCGACGAATTCGGCTTGACCGGCACGAAATTCGGCTGCGGCGAGGGCCTGTGCGGCGCCTGCACCGTGCATCTGGCGGGCGCCGCGGTGCGCTCGTGCCAGATCGCGGCGGGGGATGCGGCCGGCAAGCCGATCGTCACGATCGAGGGCCTCGATCCCCATGGCGACCACATCGTGCAGCGCGCCTGGCGCGAGACCAACGCGCCGCAATGCGGCTATTGCCACGCCGGCCAGATCATGCAGGCGGCAGCGCTGCTGGCCGCTCATCCAAAGCCGACCGAGGCTGAGGTATTTGCGACGATGGCCGGCAACATCTGCCGTTGCGGCTGCTACCAGCGGATCGCGGAGGCGATCCACCTCGCGGCGACAGGAGCCTGAGCCATGTCGATGTTCGATCTGGCGGCGGTCCCGCCCGTAACGATCGCCCCCGGCAGCCTTGCCAATGTCAGCCGGCGCTTTGTGCTGAAGGGGATCGTCGCTTCCGGCGCGCTGGTCGTCGGCACCGGCCTCGCGCCGCATCGCGCGTTGGCGGGCTGGGCCACCGGCGCCGACAAGATGCCGGGCGGCACGGTCTACGACCCGCATGTCTTCGTTGCGATCGACCCATCGGGCGAGGTGACGATCCTCGCCGCCCGCTCGGAGATGGGCACCGGTGTGCGCACCAGCCTGCCGATGGTTGTCGCCGACGAGATGGAGGCCGACTGGTCGCGCGTGCACGTCGTTCAGGCGCCGGGCGACGACAAGAAATACGGCAACCAAAACACCGACGGCTCGCGGAGCACGCGGCATTTCGTGCAGCCGATGCGGCAGTGCGGCGCGGCGATGCGCATGATGCTGGAGCGCGCTGCCGCGGTGCGCTGGGGCATCGATCCCGCGCAGGTGCGGGCTGAAAATCATGTCGTCGTGTCACTCGTCTCGGGCGAGCGGATCGGCTACGGCGAACTCGCCGCGGCGGCGAGCGCCCTGCCGACGCCGCCGGTTGGCGAGCTCAAGCTCAAGGACCCAAAAGACTTCCGTTACATCGGCACCGGCACGATCCCGATCGTCGATCTGCACGACATCACGACGGGCCACGCCGGGTATGGCATCGACGCCAAGATCCCGGGCATGAAGTTTGCGGTCGTCGCGCGTCCACCGGTGGTCGGCGGCAAGCTCGTCTCGTACGATGCGAGCGAGGCGTTGAAGGTGCCAGGCGTCGAGCGAGTCGTCGAGGTGCAGGGTTGGCCGTGGCCGCACAAATTCTATCCAATGGGCGGGGTTGCAGTGGTTGCCCGCAACACCGGGTCGGCGATCAAGGGCCGCGAGAAACTCAGAATCCAATGGGAGGACGGTTCCAACGCCGGCTACGATTCGGCCGCCTACCGCAAACAGCTGGAGGCGACGGCGCGGCAGCCCGGCCTCGTCGTGCGCGAGGACGGCGATGCGGAGGCAGCGCTGAAATCGGCCGCTAGAGTGATCAGCGCCGAATATTACATCCCGCATCTGGCGCATGCCTCGATGGAGCCGCCTTCGGCGACAGTGCATGTTGCCGGCGGCAAATGCGTTGCCTACGCGGCAACCCAGGACGCCGGCGGCTGCCGCGACGACCTCGCCGCGATGCTGAAGCTGCCGGCCGCCGACGTGACGGTCTATACGCCGCTCTTGGGCGGCGCGTTCGGCCGCAAATCGGCCTATGACTTTGTGCTGGAAGCGGCGCTGGTGTCGCAGGCGGTCGGCGCTCCGATCAAGCTGACCTGGACGCGCGAAGACGACATCCGCCACGATTTCTACCACGTCGTCTCGGTCGAGCGGATCGATGCCGGGGTGGACAGCGGCGGCAAGGTCCTCGCCTGGCGCCACCGCAGCGTTGCGCCGACGATCTTCGCGAGCTTCGTGAAGGGTGCCGACCACGAGTCGCCGGTCGAACTCGGCATGGGCTTCATCGACAACCCGTTCCACATCGCCAACTTGCGCTGCGAGAACGGCAAGGCCGAGGCGCATACGCGGCTCGGTTGGTTCCGTTCGGTGTCGAATATTCCGCACGCTTTTGCGGTGCAGTCGATGGTGGGCGAGATTGCCGCCGCGCTGGGCCGCGACCCGAAGGATATGCTGCTCGAGCTGATCGGCCCCGATCGCATCGTCGATCCGCGCCAATCGGCGGGCGTCAAGGATTACTGGAACTATGGCGACCCGCCAGAGACCTATCCGATCGACACGGCGCGGCTGAAGCGGGTTGCCGAGCGGGCTGCGCAGGCGGCTGGTTGGGGCAAGACCCTGCCGAAGGGCGAGGGCCTTGGCATCGCGGCGCACCGCAGCTTCCTCAGCTACGTTGCGACCGTCGTGCACGCCAAAGTGGACGAGCACGGGCGGCTCAGCGTACCCGCCGTCTACACCTCAATCGACTGCGGCTTCCACATCAATCCGGAACGCATCCGCTCGCAGCTCGAAGGCGCCGCGGTGATGGGCCTGGCGCTCACCAAGCACAGCCGGATCACGTTCAAGCGCGGTCGGGTCGAGCAGGACAATTTCGACGGCTTTGTCGTGACGCGGATCGACGAGGCGCCGCTCAACGTGCATGTCGACATTGTGCCGGCCGATTGGACCGTGCCGGCGGCCGGCGTCGGTGAGCCGGGGATGCCGCCGTTTGCGCCGGCGCTGTGCAACGCGATCTTCACAGCGACCGGCAAACGCATCCGCAGCCTGCCGATCGGCGACCAACTCGCGATCTGATCGTCACAGCGACCCTTGCTCTGACCCGGAGTCTGGCCGAGCCGACATGGGGCATCCGCCTCATGTCGGCAGCTCGGAGCGCCCGCCTTCGCCACCCTTTGCGACTTTAGCTGCGGCTAGGGTGTCGGCGGGCTTTACACCCTTGACGCCCGCGATCGGCGCGGCTGAGCCTCAGCTCAGCAGGGTCACCTTGCCATTTTTCACATCATAGAAAGCTGCAACGACAGAGAGTTTGCCCTCCTTGATGAGGCCGGCAAGCACGGGAGAGGATTCCTTGAGGAGCTGCGCCTGGATTCTGGCGTTAGCCTCGGTTGCCGCCCGCAAATTGTCGCCGGCTTGGTTCACCGCTGGGCGGATGTAGCGATACAGGGAGCTGATCTGCCCAGGAACCGCCTTACCAGCGATCGTGGCGGCGACCGCACCGCAATTGCCGTGCGACAGCACCATGATCAACTTAGTGCCCAGCACCGCCGCCCCGTATTCGATGCTGGCGATGATCTCCGTCGTCGCGATATTGCCGGCAACGCGGTTAACGAACACATGCCCGATGCTCTGGTCGAAGATCAGCTCGACCGGCACGCGGGAATCGGCACAGGAGAGCACGGAGGCGAAAGGCTCCTGCTTCTCCGCCGTCCTCTGCTGCAGGATCGCGAGATCCTTTTGATAAAAGGTCAACTGCCGTTCGACGTAACGCTGGTTGCCCTCGACCAGCGCTTGTAGCGCCTCGGCCGGGCTCGTTATGGTCTGCGCGCGGGCTGGCGAGGGCGCGCCAAGTTCCGTACCGATCCCGGCGAGCACACCGGCCGACGCACCGGTCAGTGTGGTGTTCAGGAAGCGACGGCGCGAGAATGACGCCATCGCCCGGTCACCGCATTCCTCGCCACCGCATCCCGGGCGCTTGTCTATTCCATGCATCATCGTTCTCCTCGGCCTCTGCCGTTCGTCTCTGTCGTGCGCACCGGATCGTCAGGTACGTGCCTGCATGATATCCAGAACCTTGACGAGCGGCTCGGGAGAAACGGAGATGTTTCCCTGGAACGGATGGTCACCGTAAAAAACCAAAGCTGCGAGCAAGGCCAGAGCAAGCCCCTGCGCGCCGATCGACACAGTGCGATAGCCGACCGGCTCTATTGGTGTGCTCAGCGCGACAAGGATCAAGGCGAGAAAGACGGTTACCATCCAGAATTCCCAATGCAGATGCAGATTGGCTGCACTGATCCGGCGTTCCCGTTCGTCCGCAATCTCGTCGATCGATTTGATCATCTCGCCGTAGATCGCCACCTCGCGGCTCGACTGCGGATCGAGCTGGAAAACGCCGCGCGACAGCAGGGCGAGCCTTGCGCTCGTGGCGGGATTGCCCTGGCCCTGCCGCAGCAAAGGCCATTCATCGTTGATGACCGAGGTCGTGTAGGCCCATAAGAGCGGCCGCAGCGCCGCGCCTTGATCACCGTAGCGTAGAAGCAGCCGATCGAGCGTGTTGCAGCTCGACGCCTCTCTTGCGACAAGTTCCTCGGTCTGGCGCAGGTTGCCCTGTACCTGCACCAGCGAGAATGCCAGCACTATTCCGGTAACCGTGATGATCGTCGCTTGCGCTCGGATGATGTAATCGGCGCTGTCTTTGTTGGGCACCGTCCAACCCAGTTTCTGGCCAATATGAGAGGCAGAAACGAGGCAAGCGACGGTCACCAAGCCGAACAGAGCAATGAGCCCGACGACGCCCAGGCCGTAGAGATCGTCGTACAATAAGGCCCCCGCGTCGCGTTTTTGCTCCCGCTTACGGATAGCGCGGCGAGTTCATCGAAACCAGCCTTATATCTGAGGCGCACTGGTTTCGCCCCGAGGGGCTCCATTCCGGTGCCTTGACGCGCGCAGACGATGCTCATCCGGCGCCTGCTCTCGGCCCCTCCTGCGCGTTGAAAATGGGTTGGCGACGAACTTAACGAGTTTCGATTCCGCTGAGCGGCGATGATCATCACATCGCGAGAGCAGGTCGCCGCGAAGGCCGCGCGCCATCGCGCTCCGCCTGTCGGTTCCGCTCTGGCAAGACTAGGCCGACGGGCACTACTTGACAGTGATCGTCCCGACCATGTGCGGATGGATTGAGCAGAAGTACGTGTAGCGTCCGGGTCTGCTGAACACGAAGGTGAATTTGTCGCCGGTGTCGAGGGGCGGGGATTTGAAGGCAGCCGCCGTGTCGATGCTGTTGACGGTGTGCGGCTCCTCGTCATGGTTGACCCAGACGATCTCGGTCCCCGCCGTGACCGTCACGGTCGCCGGCACGAAAGCGAAATTCTCAATGGCGATCTGACGCGAGTTGGCAGCCGCCGCATTCGGTTGCCGCCCCGACACGGCCGCGGCGGACAGCAGCAAGGCTGCTCCGGCGGCGCAGAGAAGCGTCCGCCGCTTGATCGTCGCGATCATTGTCTGTGGCTCAGGCCAGGGTGATGTCGGTCTCGGCGACGCCGACGCCGGGTACGTAATTGACCGCGCGCAGCCCAAGCAGCGCCTTCAGGCGATCGGCGGCAACTTTCATCGGACCCGGCCCCGGGCCCCGGCCGCCCGCCGGCTGGGGAAAGGCGGTCGACAGCGCGGTGCGGAACGAAACGTTTCCTTCGATCTTCTGCACGACCTGGTGAATATGGCCGTTGAGCACGGTGACCGAACCGAACCGCTTCAGGGATCGCAGCGCCTGCGCCGCATCGTCGGTCGCCCAGCCCCACGGCGGATAGACCGGCCACAGTGGCACGTGCGCCATCACCACGATCGGGGTGCTGGCCGAGCGGGGCCTCAGATCCTTCTCAAGCCACTCGATCTGCGCGGCGCCGAGCGTGCCGCCGGTTGCCGGTTTGAAGCCCAACACGTTGACGAGAGCAACAAAATGGACGCCGCCCTGATCCCAGCTGTACCAGCCGCCGGGCGCCCGCCTCATTCCGCCGAAGCGGGCAAAAAATTCCTTCCCATCATCGCCGATCACATCGTGCTCGCCGGGGATGTAGTGAATATCAAGCCCGGCGCCCTTCAGGATCTGCTGGGCGGCGTCGAACTCCACCGGCTTCGAGAGGTGCGAGACGTCGCCGGTGTGGATCATCATTGCCGGGCGCAGCGGCAATCTCGCGATGTGGTCGAGGGCCTGCTGCAAGGTCGCATCCGGCATGGGATTGACGGCGCCCTTGAAGCCGATGTGGCTGTCGCTGATCTGGACGAAAGTGAAGCCGCGCGAAGCGGCCAACGCGGCAGTGCCGAAGCCGATTTCGCTCCCTTGCGGAACCCCGCCTGCGACGGTCCAGGCGATCCCGGTTCCGGCCCAGGCAAGGCACTTGAGAAGGTTGCGCCGGCTGCTGCCAGCGGACAAAGCATGTTCGTTGTCCATAGTCGCCGCTCCCGTTGCGTGCTATCGGGGACGGAGACCGGCGCCGGTGGCGGTTTATTCGCGATCGAAAATATTTCCCGAACCGGGAATAAATCAGCATTGACTGCGATCCATATGGGATCGGGCGCTGGGTTCGGGCTGGCAGGGCGGCGTGGCGGCTTCATCGCGCAACGGGTCGTTTGAGACGGTTGTCCTGCCCCATCTCGACGCCGCCCACAACCTCGCTCGCTGGCTGATGCGCGACAGGGTGGCGGCGGAGGATGTTCTGCAGGAAGCGCTGTTGCGTGCGCTAACCTATTTCCCTGGTTTTAGGGGCGTCAACCCGCGCGCCTGGCTGTTACAGATCGTGCGCAACACCGCTTACGGGTCATTGGCGCTCGAACGCGGCGCCGAACTTGTACCGATCGCGCGTTCGGAAGATTCGGACGGCGCCGGCGCCGATCTCCCGTCAGGCGAAGACGATCCGGAGAGGGCGCTTATCAAGTCGCGCGCGCGCTGCCGGGCGCGCGCGCTGATCGCCGCGCTGCCGGTCGAATTGCGCGAAACCCTGGTGCTGCGCGAGTTGGAGGAGCTGTCCTACAAGGAAATCGCCGAGGTGACGCAGACTCCGATCGGCACAGTCATGTCACGGCTTTGGCGGGCGCGGCGCAGCCTGCTGGCGGCCGCCAAAACGGAACCGGGACGATGACGGTATCCGAGCCTTTCTGTGAGATGGCCCTTCTGGTACAGGCCGAATTCGACGGCGAACTCGACGCCGCCCAGGCCGCCGCGTTGGCGGCGCACCGCGCGCAATGCCCGATCTGCCAGGCGGCCGAAGCCGATCTCGCCGAAGCTCGCACACTGCTGCTGCGTGGCGGATACTACGCATTACCTGACGAGGCGCGCCGACGGGTTCTGCAACGGCTAAAGCCCGTGCTGCCAGCCCATCTCAATCGACGGCGACAGTGGTGGCGTGCATGGTGGACGGGCGGCATCGGTTTTGGCCTCGGCGCTGCTTGCGCTGCGGCGTTGGCACTTGTGCTGTTGTCGCCCGCCGAGGAAGGCCTTACCCGGCAGCTTGTCGCCAGCCACATCCGCGCCCTGCAGCCGGGTCACCTCGAAGACGTTGTCTCGACCGACAAGCACACGGTCAAACCGTGGTTTGACGGGCGGCTTGACTTCGCGCCGCCGGTTAAGGACTTGGCCGATCTCGGTTTCCCATTGAAAGGCGCTCGCCTTGACTTTCTCGACGATCGGGCAGTGGCAGCGCTCGTCTACCAGCGGGACAAGCACATCATCGATCTTTATGTCTGGCCTGCCACCGTCCGCTCCGATGCGAGTCCTCAGATGACCGAGAGCCAGGGCTACAACGTCGTGCATTGGCGCTGGAACGGCATGAGGTTATGGGCGGTCTCCGATCTCGAGGTCGACCAGTTGCGCGACTTTGCCGACGACTGGCAACGCACTCCCTGATATGAGACGAAGTAAAACTAATGCCGGATGATGAAGGGAACCCGCGACTTGTGCCAACCACGTTCTGTCGTCTCGGCTTCCCGCTTATCCGCATGTCGCCTCGCGCTACTTGGCGGCGGTAGCGAGCGGCTGCGCCGCCGCGGCTGGGCGGTTATCCCTGAGAAACCCGCGTACGTGCCGAAGCGCGATCTGGATCTGCTTGGGGTTCGCCTTCCACGGGTATAGGGTCACCTGGGCGTTCGGCGCGAGATAGACGCTCTCCATCGCGACGACGTACGGATGGCCGGGCACGTCGTCCGGCATCACCAGGATCGGCGTCTGACATTGGCGCACGAAGTCCCGGCTCACCGTGTAGACGAAGTCGGCGCGGTCGCCGCGATACATGTTGGTCAGGAAGGCGTCGACCTGTTCCATCGTGATGTCCGGGCGGCGTTCGCACAGCTCCGGGCCCCAGCCCTTCATGTTGTTGTTGTAGGAGAGCTCGGGCATTTCATGCCGATAGCCGCTCGGCTGTACCGGCACCGCCGCGACAACACGCTCGCCGGCGCGTTTCAGCAGGTTCCAGATGAACGGCCCGCCGATGCAGAAGCCCATCACCATGAACTGCCGGATGCCGAGGTGGTCCATCAGGCCGATATGGTCGTCAGTGTAGGCGTCCCACGCCCGGCCGGTCTCCAGCGGCCCAGTCGACTGGCCGCCCTTGGCATTCCGCAAATCGGCAGCGATGACGCGGAATTCGTTCGCGAATTCGTCGAATGGGTTGAACGGATGCGTCTTCAGCCCCGCGACGGTCGAGTTGAGCCCACCGCCCGGGATCACCAGCAGCGGAAACCCGGACCCGGCTTCCTCGTAATGGATGCGGACATTGCCCTTTTCATAGAACGGCATAGGTGTTTCCTCCTAGTTGCGGGTTCGGGCGTGCGAATGGACGCAGCGTAGTCCGCTAACAGCAGTCGATCCAGGGGCGAAATGAGCGTGCAATAGCCGAGCGCGCTATCCCGGCTGTGCGCTCGGTAAGCTGGCGCTGGGGGTCTGAGGCAACTACCTGCTGTCGGTCGTCGAACGCGCCGTGTGGCGTCGGCCTCATAGGCGACCTCGTCCGGCCGTGCTTCTCGCTCGGTCATACCGCGTTTGTCAATCACCCACAGGAAGGAGCAGCAGGGCGGCCGGATGCAAGCCGCAAGGACCCTAGCTGCGGCGACCGAATGATCTGGTCGTGGCTTTTCTCCCGGACCAACCGCAGGCGGGCCGCACCTCCCATTAATCGACCGTCAAACCACCCAATCTTTAAGGGTTGTTGCACGCTTGGGTGCGGGTCTACCATCAAGCGGATTTAAGGGGCTTAGGCGGGCACACCGCATCGAGCGACCTCCCTTCTCGGCAGGCCTGCACGTTGGCGTGCACATTTGTGTGGCCAACAAGGAGGTAGGCAATGGCTAAGATGCGCGCGGTGCAGGTGGCGCGGGTCAATGGCCCGCGGGGTGAGGTCCGCGTTCGCATCGAAGCCTGCGGCGTGTGCTACAGCGACAGTCTGACTGTCGAAGGGCAGTGGCCGGGCCTCAGCGTCCGGAGTGGTAAATTATCCAGGTTGAACACAACCTAAATCGGCGGACGGCGGCTCAAATACGGAGGCGGATACCATGCCCGTTGAGACGACCGAGACGCAGGGATTGAGAAGGGGCGAATCCAGTCTGGCTGACGCGCCCTCCACACGAGCGGCGGCCGAGCACGGGCCCCAATTAGCGCCAAACCCAGCGCCGGATCAGCGATCCTCGCGGCGCCGACGGCTGCTGATTGGTGCGCTCGGCGCCCTCGTTCTGGCGGCTCTGGGTATAATCGGCATCCCCTGGATACTCGCATCTCTCAATACGGTTTCGACGGATGACGCCTACGTCAACGGTCATGTGACGTTCGTCGCGCCCCGGGTCGCCGGCCAGATCTCCCGGGTCCTGGTGGATGACAACAACCGTGTGCACAAGGGCGAGCTTCTCGCCGAACTCAACGAGCAGCCGTTTCTCGACGCGGTTGCCGTGAAGAGCGCGGCCGTCGATACCGCAGCCGCCAACCTGCGGGTGGCTAAAGCCACCGCGCGGGATATCGAAGCACAAGCACGCGCCCGACGCTGGGGATTGCAGAACGCCATACAGGGCGTCGACGACAAAATCGCGCTTTTGCATGCCCGGGTAGCCGCTCTCGACAAGAGCAAGGCCGACTTGACGCTCGCACAAGCCGATTTCTATCGGGCGCAGCGGTTGCTGGGGACGCCGGCCGAGAGCCGTCAAGAGTTCGATCGGGCGCAAAGAGCCTTATCGACTGCCAGCGCGCAAGTCACCGAATCGCTCGCCGAAGTTTACCAGGTTCGGGCCGCTTTGGGACTGCCAGCACAACCCGATGATGGCAAAAGCCTTAACCAAGTCCCGCCGGATCTCGATCAGACCTTCTCTTCCGTCCTCGCGGCGCAGGCGGACCTGATCGAGAGTGCTGCGCGACTTGGGGTCGTCCATTCCTACGACCAGGCGCCAAAGCAGATGGTCGCGGATTTTGAAAAACAGGGCGACATCAATCGTACATTCGCCCGGCTGGTGGCCGAGGCTCCGGCTGTCAAGCAGGCCGAGGCCAAGCTCGAATTGGCCAAACGCGAGCTCGCGCAGGCCGAATTAAATCTTCGTTATTGCGACATCCGCGCGAAGATCGACGGCGTCGTCACGCGCCGAAATGTCAATCCGGGCGATTACGTTCAAGTCGGGCAGAACTTAATGGCGATCCGCTCTCTCAGCGAGATTTGGGTCGACGCGAATTTCAAAGAGACGCAACTACGATACTTACGGATCGGCCAGCTTGTTGACCTCTACGTCGACATGTACGGCAGCCGGCACGTGTTCAAGGGCCGGGTTTCCGGCTTTACGATGGGGACCGGATCGACGCTGGCCTTACTGCCGGCAGAGAATGCGACCGGCAACTTCGTCAAGGTGGTCCAGCGGCTGCCAGTCCGGATCGATCTCGAAGGATACGACCCCGACAAAGACACGCTGTTTATCGGCACCTCCGTTGTCCCTCACGTGCACATTAACCAGCGACCTACCGGGCCCGATGCCGGGAAGTTTCTGCAAACCCTTATACCCCAAGCGCAAAGCCGCGGTTCGCCGCCGCGTTCGCCCGGCGCCGACAGATGACAGTCGCGGCGCTTTCGCCCGCGAGGCCCACCGCGGCGGCCAACCCCTGGCTGGTGGCCGCCGTCGTCGTGGTGCCGACCTTCATGGAAGTGCTCGACACCACGATCGCGGTGGTGGCGCTGCGCTATATCGCGGGCGGCCTGTCGGCAACCGTCGATGATGGCGAGTGGGTTCTCACCAGCTACCTCGCGGCCAACGCGATTATTCTGCCGATCACCGGGTGGTTGAGCGCACATCTCGGGCGCCGCAATTACTTTTTGCTGTCGATCGCCGTATTCACCCTCGCTTCCGGGCTATGCGGCATGGCCAGCAGCCTCACTCAGCTGATTTTGTTCCGCGTAATCCAGGGTCTGGCGGGCGGCGGCTTGCAGCCGAGCAGCCAGGCGGTGCTGCTTGACGCCTTTCCCGTTGAGAAACAGGGCATGGCGATGACGCTGTTTGGCTTTGCTGCGCTCATCGCGCCAGTCGTCGGTCCGACGCTGGGCGGCTGGCTAACCGACACCTACTCATGGCGCTGGGTCTTCCTGATCAACCTGCCGGTCGGCCTCTTGGCGTTTATCGGTTGTTACGCCCTGTTGCGCGACCCGGCCTACCTGACCGCGCAGCGCATAGAGTTGAAGACGCGGCCGTTCCATTTTGACTCGATCGGTTTGTCCCTGCTCGTCATCGTCATGGTCAGCTGGGAGGTGATGCTGAGCAAGGGCCAGGAATGGGACTGGCTGGGCGATCCCTTCTGGCGTGTGCAGGCATTGGCGATTCTCTTCATCGTTGGATTAATTGCACTGGTTCTTTGGGAGTTGCGGCACCGCAACCCGGTGGTCAATTTCCGACCGCTGCGCGAGCGCAATTTCGCCGGGTGCTGCATTATCATCTTTTGCGCTTATCTCGCGCTCTACGGCGCCAGCACGTCGTTGCCCGGCCTGCTCCAGTCTCTCTTTGGGTATGATGCGCTGCGTGCCGGTCTGGTTATGTCGCCCGCCGGAATCTTCGCAGTTCTGGCAATGCCGGTTATCGGCCGCTCGCTCGGTCGGGGGACGGATGCGCGGTGGCTGATGGCTGTCGGGCTGCTGGTCATGACGGCAGGGGATTATTGGATGTCACAGCTGAACCTGGATGTCAGCCCGGGCCAGCTCATCTGGCCGCGAGTGCTGGTGGTCCTGGGACTGTCCGTATGTTTTGCGCCTGCAAATGTCGCGGCTTACCTCTATACGCCGCTCGAATTGCGCGGCGCGGCGGTCGGCTTGTTCAGTCTGCTGCGCAACGAGGGAGGCAGTGTCGGGACCTCGCTAACCCAGACGTTCCATGAGCGGCGCGAACAATTCCACGGTCTGCGTCTCGGCGAATACCTCGATCCCTTCAATGCGGCCGCGAACTCCTTTATCGCGCACGCCGAGGCGTTCTTCTCCCAGCATATCGCCGATCCGGTGGCGGCGCGGCAACTGGGTCTGCAGGAACTCGAAAATCTGCGGCAGCAACAGGCATCCTCGCTCGCCTACTTCGACTGCTTCTGGATGTTTGCCGTGTTGACGCTTGTACTCGTGTTCGTGGCGCTGTGCCTGAAGCGGTCGGTGGCTGAGAAAGGCGCTCACCATGTTGTTGAATGAGCTGTTTGATTGCGTCGAGTGAATTCTAACCCATCCATGCCCCATGTTGATGTCGGACAGGACTGCAAGCAGCTCTGGCTCAATCTCGTCGTCGAGGAGCTGGAGGGCTTGATCGCCCGATGTGGCGACATGCAGCACGTAGGTGCCTTGACCGCGGCCGAGACATCTTCGTCCTCGCGCGCGAGGACAATGCCGTCCTTGCGGGCTTTCACCACCATCTCGCCACGGACCACGCAACGCGCGCTATCAACGGACATTGAGCGATCTTGGGCCGCTGACGAATGCGTTGCCCAAAAGGTAAAATCGCAACAGGCGGTCCGCACCTCGCACGATGCCGATCCTTTTGCTCTGACCGATTTCGCCCGGTTCGTCATCATCGCGTCCCAACCATAAAGGACCTTCTCGGCAAAGATCGAGCCCGTCGAGCCGACGATCGACCCGCAACGCCGCAGTGAGCCTTCCTGGTCCTCGCGCCAAGTCGCGCAAGCGAGCGCTTGCGCGATTTAGCTTCATGATCGGCACGCCTTCGAGTGGCTCGAGCGCCCTGATCAGCACCCCGGCTCCGATCCCGGCGGTCTCGCTCGAGACATTCAGCATGTATGAGATGCCGTAGGCGAGATAAACATAGGCGTACCCCCGCTCGAGAAACAGCGAACGATTATGCCGGGTCATCCCCCGGTAGGCATGCCCTGCGGCGTCGCCGATGACATACGCCTCGATCTCGACAATACGACCGCGGACGAAGCCTTCGGGCAACTCGCGCACCAATATCTTGCCGATGAGGTAGCGGGCGAGTGAAACCGTATCAATCGGCAGTTCCGCGCGGCCGAGCGGCGGATGTGCATCCTGATGGCCAGGCGTCACCGCATTGGCTCGACCCATTGCGCGCGTGAAGGCCCCGGCTCAAATGGGTCTGCGAAATATTGGGTCTCGCGAGCCACCTTCCCAGCGAGGAACTCCATGATGCTCACGGTGAAAGACGGCCGCCCGTCATAGCTCAGGTCATATTCGGTGACCCAGAGGTCGCCAGCGCCGATGATCCGTCTCACCGTGAAGCGTTTCAGGTTCGGCTGCGCGGCACGAGACAACAGGATGTTACGCCGGCCGCGGATGCGTTCGCCCGATTGCGGATATTCGAGCACCGCGTCCTCGCGATAGATGTCGTGTTCCGCCTCAAGATCGTTCGCATCAGAAGCAGCCCAGTGGCGATCCAGAGCCGCTCGAATTTCTCGGTCTTCCAAGTCAAATCTCCTTGACCCTCTCATATCAAAGATCGATCACGATATCGGCCTTAGGTTGGGAGCAGTAGAGAAGCGGTGTGCGTCCGCAATACCGAGCGCCTGCTCCGGCTGTGAGGACGGCGCCGCATTGAGCGAAGGTTCGGCTGTCGGGCGTGGCCTTAGCCGATTTCGAGGCGAGCGCCGGACCGCAAGATTGCCGCCGTCAGCAGCCGTTGAGCCAAAACCGCCGCAAAATATACTAAGCGGAAATCACGGGGGTCTCATGCCGAACATTCTGATTGCGGAGGGGACGCCGGCCGTCTGGCAGGCCGAGCGCGCGGAGTTCGGCCTTCCCTCCAACTTCTCCCTGTTCGCCGCTTCTGTCCGGCTGCATCACCCGGGCATCGGCTGTACGCCCCTCAACATCGCCGACGGCGAGGCCTTGCCGTTTGGCACCGGGCTTTCGGACTTCGACGGCGTGATGATCCCCGGCTCACCGCTGCATATCTACGACCCGACGCCCGAAGTCACGCGGCAGATCGATTTTGCGCGTGCCGCCTTTGCCGCCGGCGTGCCCGTCTGGGGCAGCTGCTGGGGTCTGCAGCTGGCAACCGTAGCGCTTGGTGGATCGGTCCGGCGCAACCCGCGGGGACGCGAATTGCCGATCGCCCGGGCGATTACCGTCAGCGACGCCGGGCGCGACCACCCGCTTCTCGCGTCCCGTCCGCCCGCGTTCGACGCGCTTTGTTCGCACCTCGACGAGATCGAGACGCCGCCGCCGAACTCGCAGGTTCTGGCCGCCAATGAGGTTTCCACGATTCAGGCGGTCACGGCACAGACCCCGTGGCAGGGCAGCTTTTTCGGCACGCAGTATCACCCCGAGCACACCCTGGCGGTCTCAGCTGCCCTCATTGAGATGCGAGCCTTGGAGCTGGTCGAAGAGGGTTTCGGTAGCAAGACGTCGGAAATTGTCGCGATCGCCGCCGATTATCGCGCCCTCGCTGCAGACCCGAACCGGCGCGACCTCACTTGGCGCTATGGGATTGCGAGCGAGATTATGGACCCGATGCGCCGGACGACCGAGATCGGCAACTGGCTGCGCACCGTCGTCCTACCTCGTCGCTGCCTGACGTAGATCGCCAGCCGCGGTCACCGGCAACGTGCCGACGAACCAGTTCAACCGCCGCCGACCCGCCTCATCCATGTCGCCATCGACCCGAGATCGGCCGCAATTATCCGGTGGCGCAGTGTGCTCGGCACCACCGTCTCAATACGCGATCTCCGTCGTGTGGGTGGTATGGAACAACTATTCCTTTGCCTCGATCCGAGGCTTGCCGCGCGGCTATCTTGAAGGGCGCGAACCGGCGGAACGTCAGCACCGACGAGCGGCATCGTCGCGACTTAGACCCGTTCCATAGGCCCTCAGTCTGCGATGCCGGCGGGGCCCGGCGCCATTTCCGAGCGCCGGGCTTGCGCTCTCTCCGGCTCGAACCCGATCTCACGACCATGGGTCTCGACCGACAGGAAAAGAAAGGCGAAGGTCACCAGGAGCATGCAGAAGGCGAGCAGCAGGAAAGCTGGAAACACCGCCGCTTCCGTTGCCTCGGGCCTCAGGAGGTTGCCGGTGCCGGCAATCAGCGCCAAGACCAGCGGTCCGGCGATTTTGCCAAACCCGGCGGCGGCGTGGGCCAGGCCCGAAGCACGTCCGCCCAGCCGGACGCCGTATTGCTCGATCGTGTAGGGCGAAATGTTCGACATGCCGCCTTCAATGAAGAAGGCTGTCGCCGCCAACAAAACCACGAACAACGGGAACCCGCCGATGACGACGTTGCTGTAGTATCCCGCCAGCGCCAGGCAAACGCCGGCCGGCAG
This sequence comes from Alphaproteobacteria bacterium, assembly GCA_030042035.1. Classification (GTDB taxonomy): domain Bacteria; phylum Pseudomonadota; class Alphaproteobacteria; order ATCC43930; family CGMCC-115725; genus DATARH01. The sequence continues at coordinate 40,584 of JASIAN010000138.1, forward strand.
GCTCAGCATCACGCCGATCCGGCGGCGCCCGGTCAACGGGGCGACCAAGGCAACGAAGATCCGGCCGATGATCGCGCTGATCGCTACGTAGACGAAGTATTTGGCTGCCTGGGGCACCGAGGTATGCAGCGTCAGCGCCACGATCGTCGGTCCCCACAGCGCGTATCCAAAGATCGCCGTCGTCGAGGCGCCCCAGCTCAACAGCGTCTGCCAGAACAGGCGGCGATGGGCGTAGAGTTCGTGGAGCGCCGCGCGCGGCGGGGTCGCCGGCAGCACGGTCGGCAGCGGCACCCGGTCAAGCGGCAATCGCAGATATTGCGCGGCCTCGGCGCGCGCCGCCTCGACGCGTCCCTTCGCCGTCAGCCAGCGCACCGACTCCGGCACGAAACGCCACACCAGAAGCCCGACGAAGAGCGGTAGAATGCCGAGCATCGCGACGCCGCGCCAGCCGAGCCAGCCCATCAGCGTCGCCGCGCTGGCCGAGGCCAGCAACCCCCCGACAGCGGCGAACTGCACGAAGAAGCTGGTGATGATGGTGCGCCGCCGGGTCGGCGTCAGCTCGACGATGAGGGTCAGGGCCGGGGTGATCGCCGCGGCGAGACCAAAGCCGACGCCGATCCGCAGCACCGCCAGCCAGACATAGGCGCCGGTCGGCAGGAACCCGATCAGTCCGGCATTAATAGCGCAGATGAGGGTGCCCGTGACGGTCTGCGCCCGACGGCCAAAGCGATCGGCAAGCCCGCCCCAGAGGAGCGCGCCGAGGACCGCGCCGAGGCCGCTGCCGTAAAGTATCAGTGCGGACTGCCCGTAGGTCAGATGCCAGCTCCGGCCGATTGCCGCCAGGATGAACGCAATCAGCGAGAGGTCGAAGAAGTCGAAGACGTAAACCGCTGCCAGCAGGCCGAAAATCATCCAGTAGCGGCGGTCGAGCGGCGCCTCATCGAACTGCGCCAACAGCCCGCCCGATGCCTCCGCCGCCGCCATCGTAGGCTCCTGTTCTGGGGAACAACGACAATCTAGCATACCGTCGCAATCACCGCGCACCCTAGTGCACCGAGTCATTCAGATGGTACATGCACTCCACTGTTCGTCATGCCCGGACTTGATCCGGGCATCCACGGAAACCGGCACGCCTGCGCGGCTCGGCGTCATGGCCGGGACAAGCCCGGCCATGACGATGAATCTTGGGTCTGTGTCTGAGCACTAGCACCCTATAGGGGCTGCGGCCGGCGCGTTGATAGGGTGGTCGGCAGAACTCGTAAACGAGGAAGCCGTCACCGAATTTGCCAACCACGACGCGAGGGATAGCCGAGCGGCCGGCGAGCCATCGTGGCCGAAGTTTCGGAAGAAACGGCACCCGCTTTCGAAGCTCTGATGGCAGAGAACGGCGGTACGGTTTGCAGATAGCCGAGCGGCCGCGAGGCGCTCGCCGGCTCGCTGCGCCGCGTTCGGTCAAATCGATATCGGTCCAGTCGGTAAGCCGATTTTCCCTGTTCCACAGGCCTTCGCGATGACGCAGCAGTTCCCTGTGTTATCCACCATGCGCGCCTGCGGGTTTGCGCTATGCCGCCATATGGTCGAGGGTGAACATCTGCGTCGTGTCGTCGTAACCGTATAATTCTGCGTAGCGCCCCCAGCCAATCGCGGTGCGCAAGGTGGCATCGGCCTCGCGCTCCGGAAGATGATCTTCCAGCTCGAATTCGAAGCGCGCCCGCGGCGCCCGATGGTCCTCGCGCTCGTCGAGTATCTGCCGGATATGCGCGGCCAACGGGACAAACCGCAGCAGATGTTCGCGAAACAGGCGCTTACGGTCATCGGCTCCGCTGTCGGCGAACACTCGCCCCGCCGAGGTTAGCTTGATCGTGCTGTCATGCAGCTCGGCAAATTCCAGCATGTGCAGGGCCGCCGCGATCGGAAAGAGCTGGTTGACCTCGAGAGCGAGCGGCCGCGCGATCCTGGGCAGCTCAGCCTGGCCGTCAAACGGCGGCGCCGCCAGCGCCTCGGCAAAGCCGCCCAGCCGATCGGCAGATACCTCCGGCAATTGCGGTACCAGGCCGCGCCGCATTCCGCCTTGCGGCCCAACTGTCTCGGCCATGCGCGACGTGAGGATGGAATAAATCTCATCGACGATGGCACGGAAAGCCGCGTCGAGCCGGTTGCGCGGCTGCGCTAACGGCACCTTGATCTCCGCAGCGATATGCCCAGGGTTGGGGGCGAGAACGAGGATGCGGTCACACATCAACACCGCTTCCTCGATATTATGAGTGACGGTCAGCACTGCCTTGGTCGGCAGCCGGTGACTAGTCCACACATCGAGAAAGTCGGTGCGCAGCGTTTCTGCCGTTAATACATCGAGGGCGGAGAACGGCTCGTCCATTAACAACAGGATCGGATTGCTGACGAGTGCCCGGGCAAAGCCCACCCGCTGCCGCATGCCGCCCGACAGTTCGCGCGGGTAGGCCGATTGAAATCCATCAAGGCCGATAACGTCGATCGCCGAGTTAGCCCGCTGGCGGACTTGGCTCTCCGGCAGGTCGAGCGCGTCGAGACCAAGCTCGACATTTTCGAGCACTGTCAGCCAGGGATAGAGGGCAAAGGTCTGGAACACGACTGCGATGCCCTCTGTCGGGCCGGTCAGCGGCGCCCCGCGATAGGACACAATCCCCGAACGCGGCCGGATCAAGCCGGCGGCGACCCGCAGCAGCGTCGATTTTCCTGAGCCGGAACGGCCCAAGAGGCCGAGAATCTCGCCCTCCTGTACGCTCACGTCGATATCGGTCAGCACCGGAAAGGGTTCTCCCGACGGCTTCGCGAAAGTGACGCAGACCCTGCGGATATCGAGCACCGGAGGTGTTGATTCGGTCATGTCGGTCATCTAATCGAGCCGCGTGCGCCGTTCGGCATAGGCATAAAGCGGGCGCCACAGCAGCCGGTTTGCCGCAATCACCAGCACCGACATCATCGCGACGCCAAGCGCGATGTGCGGGTAGTCGCCCGCGTCTGTCATTTGCGCAATGTAGGCGCCGAGCCCGCCCGCGGTCAGCTTGGTCGATCCCCAGCTGACGGTTTCAGAGACGATGCTGGCGTTCCATGCGCCGCCGGAGGCGGTGATCGCGCCGGTGACGAAATAGGGGAAAATGCCGGGGATCATTACGTCCCGCCACCAGCGCCAGCGGCGCACCCGAAAGCTCGCAGCCGCTTCGCGCAAATCGCTTGGGAAGTTGCTCGCACCGGCAATGACGTTAAACAGGATGTACCATTGGGTCCCGAGGATCATCAGCGGGCACAACCAGATCTCGGGCGCAAGGTGAAATCGCGTGATTAGAAACACCGCAATCGGGAACAGCAGATTGGCAGGAAAGGCGGCAAGAAACTGGGTCACCGGCTGGACGCGTGCTGTGAACTTCGGCCGCAGGCCGATCGCAACGCCAATCGGCACCCAAACGACCGAGGCTATCGCCACCAGAAGCGCGACGCGCAGCAATGTCAACGCGCCATTGCGGGCAACGAGCGACACATCCGTCCACGACAGCGCCGAACCGGCAAATCGGGCGATGGCCCCGCCGATGTAGACAAGCGCACCCGCAATAAGCCCAATCCACAGCACGTCGAGGACCATTTGCGGCGGCGACCAGTGCGGAACGCTCGATCTCGCAGATAAGCTCATGCGAGCGCGAGATGCGCGCTTCAGCGCGGCTCCGATCGGCGCGCCGATCATCTTGTGCAAGTTAGACTGGCGGAACAGGTCAAGTATCCAACTCCTCGACACGACCTGCGCGGCGGTCTGCTCGCTGCGGAACTTGTCGGCCCAGGCCACCATCGGCCGAAACAGCAGCTGGTCGTAAAGCAGGATCGCGATGGTCATTGCGAGAATTGCCCAGCCGACCGCGCCGAGATCCCGCTTTTCGATCGCTAAGGCGACGTAGGAGCCGACGCCCGGCAGCGCCAGGTGCAAATCGCCGACCGCGATTGCCTCCGAGGCGACCACGAAAAACCAGCCGCCCGACATCGACATCATCATGTTCCAGACGAGGCCGGGCATCGCGAAGGGCACCTCCAGGCGCCAGAAGCGCTGCCACCCCGACTCCCGAAAGCTGCGGCTTGCCTCGTCGAGATCGATCGGCACCGTGCGCAGCGACTGATAGAAACTGAACGCCATGTTCCAGGCTTGGCTGGTGAAAATCGCGAAAATTGCCGCCAGCTCCGGCCCCAGCACGCTGCCCGGAAAGAGCGAGACGAAGAACACGACCGTGAACGACAGATAGCCGAGGATCGGCACCGACTGCAGCACGTCCAGGATCGGGATGAGGATCATCTCGGCGCGGCGGCTCTTGCCCGCGGGCGTCGCGTACGCAAAGGTGAAGATCAGTGACGCCACCATGGCGGCGAGCATGCGCATGATCGTGCGCAACGTGTAATAGGGAAGTGCAGCCGGCGAGAGTGCGATTTCCGGCTGATGTTCGAGCGCGAACGGCGCCGTCATCTCGCGGATTCCGATGCCGATCAGCATCACGACGCCCAGCACCAGGAGGATGGCGACCGGATCCCGCCAGCCGGGCGGCCGCGGCTGCCAGACCACTCCTCTCAACACTTCGGCATGGTGTTCCATGTCGGCCCCAGGTCAGAAGATCGGGATCGCAGCGCAAAAACCGGGGCCTATCCTTGATCGGGATCAATACGGCTGACGTATCGTGATGTGCGCCGCGCCTCTCCTACCTTGCTCACCGATTGAGCAGCCACAGGATGACTGACAGGATCGCGCTGACCAGTAGGCACGTCATGATCGGGAAATAGAAGTGGAACCTTCCGCGTTCGATGACGATGTCGCCCGGCAGCCGCCCCAGCCCGAGCCTGTGCACCCACGGCCACAACAGCCCGATAACAACCAGCAGGACCCCGACAGCAACGAGCCAACGTCCAACCATCGCCGCCTTGTCCGCACAACCGTCAACTGAGATTCAGCGTCGCGTGTTCCGTTCGATGCTTCTGAGGTCGTCATGAATCCGGAAAACCACAATCAGGATTTCGGAATAAATACGAGCGATGATTGGTCCCAAAATTATAATCGCGATACCACGCGCCGGATCCTCGGCCGCCTCATGGTGGACGATCAGCATCGCTCCCGACACCAAACACCCGACCACAACGATCCAAAACAGGATCTGAATCAATACCGGCGTAATCATCGCTTCAAACTGAAGAAAATCTTTCATCGAACTGTCCCTGTGAATTGTCCTTTCCAAATACCGCGGGCCGGGCAGTATCGCCTGTCGTCTCGACGGTGGCGTGCGGCAACTTTCAACCGAGCGCGAAGGCGTGACAGATTGCTGTTTAGATAGGCCTGTCGCAGTGATGGCGCGTTGATCTGGGTCAATCTGTCGGCATTGGGGAGCACGCGGCCTTTGGCACTGTGGGGATCGGGTGGCCCCACCCGGAGGGTGCCCATCGCGAAGTATTCAGACCGCCGCCGCGCTCGTCGCTTGACACGATGCAGCACGCCTCGGCTCTGGGAGTGACTCGTCGCTACCAGAAATTGAAACCGGCCTGACGAGGCTGCAATTGCGGGGGTTACACAGGAGTGTTGAACGGACGCTCGGTGCTGCCGTAGGCAACCATCCGGGTGGCGTCCCCGGTGCCCTCAATTGCCCGGTGGCCGGCCAGGTTCTGCCGACTCACCCCGCGGCGGCGCGCGGAACGAGGCACGTCATACGGGCGATGATGGCTACCGCCAGGCGTCGATCGAGATCGTCTTTTCATAGCGGGCGCCGAACATTTTCCACGCGCCTTGCGCCTCGCCGCCGGCGACGGCGATGTTGATCTCCTGCGGCTCAAACATCTCGATGATCTCGTCGGGCTTCGCTTTGAAGCGGCTCGCATAGGGTTCGACGCCGGCGACCGCGAGCGGCCGCAGCAAGGTTTGCACCCACTGATCGTCCCAGTATTCGCGCGCCGGCAGCCGCGCATTGGCGGCCATCCATTGGATCAGCGTTTCTTTCGTTTTGAAGCCGCGCTCGGCAAAGAGCCGCGCGACAATCGGGTCCATGACCAGAAACGGCGGGAAAT
>JASIAN010000018.1 GCA_030042035.1 Alphaproteobacteria bacterium
GGCGAGTCGATATGACCCAGAACATCGTGTAAGGCACCTCAATCGTGCTGATGGGGGCGCTGGCCACGGTAGCCGGCTATTCAATAGTCGGCGGGATTTGGTCGCTCGACCGTTGACGATGTGGCGCGCGCCAGCACACGCGGCGGCGGCCGATGCGCGATGGGTATCAGATCGTCGGTCAGCAGAAAGCGGCGGCACAGTCCCCACAGGCCGCGCTTTTGCACGAGGATGAGCGCGATCGATAGCGTGCCGAGAAGGATCAGGTTCCAGGTGCCGAGCTCGCCGAGATATTGCCGCAGCACAAAATAAACGATCGTGCCGACGATCGGCCCCTCGAAACTGCCGATGCCGCCGATCACGACGTTGAAGATGACAAACACCGTCCAGTCGGTAATGCTGAACGAGGCCGCCGGCGCGATCCGCAGCTTCTGCAACGTGATAACGGCGCCAGCCATGCCGAGAAACGGGGCGGTACCGAGAAAGCATAGGATGCGCGCGCGCGTGATGTTGACGCCAACCGCGGCGGCGCCCTCTTCGTTGTCGCGCATAGCGGTCAGCCCGATGCCGATACGCGAGCGCAGCAGAAGGTACGCGATCGCCAGCGAGATCGCGGCCAGCGCGAAGGCCAGCCAATAGATCAACGCCAGCCTCGCGCTGCGACCGTGCCGCAGCGACAGCACGATCGCGATCGGCAGGCTGGTGCCGGAGCCGCCGCCGAACGCGTTGAGCTTGCCGGCGATCAGCATCAGGACTTCGGCGACGACCCAGGTGCCGATCGCGAGATAGGCGGTACGCAGGCGGAATACCAGCGCCATCGCCGGCACCGCAACGACAAGCGCGACGATGCCGGCGAGCGGGATCGACAGAATGGGATCGATGTTCAGCAAGGCTGCGAAGCCAAAAAACGCATAGGCGCCGACGCCGACGAAGCCATGCTGGCCGACCGTCACGATATCGGCGTAGCCCGCCAGCAGGTTCCACATCACGGCGAGCACCAGCATCGACATGAACTCGGTCAGCAGCACGACATTGGTGTCGGCGAATACGTACGGCGCAGCCGCCAGCAGCAGGACCGCGCCGGCACAAGCGACCCGCGACAGATTGAGAACCAGCATGGCGCGCGGCAATTCTTCGTGACGCGCCGGCCGCGCGTCGTCTCCGCGCATCGAGGGGGCGAGCGTAACCACGGTGCGTCCTCAATATTTCGGGAACAAGCCCTGTGGCCGCACGACCAGCACGAGCAGGAAAACGAGATGGCCGGCTAGCATCTGCCAAGCGACGTCGAATTGCGCGCCGACCGACTGCGCGATGCCGAGCACGATGCCGCCAACCAGCGACCCCCAGATGCTGCCGAGACCACCCAGCACGATCGCCTCGAACGCAATCAACAGCCGTGTCGGACCGGAGGACGGGTCGAAATCAGTCCAGATCGACATAAAGCCGGCGGCGATCGCGATCGTCACAAACGAAATCCCCATCGCGACCGCGTAGATGCGCACCGACGACAGACCGATCAGATCGGCCGCCACGACATCGTCTGCGACCGCGCGGATTTTAGCGCCGATGCCGGAGCGGTAGAGCAACAGATCGAGCGCCGCCACGAGTGCCACGGCGGCGGCCAACGTCACGACCTGGAACAGGCCCATGTTGATGCCGTGCCCGAGGCCGATCGTTGCGGTTTCCATCCAGCCGCCCGAGAGCTTCTCCGGGTCGGCGCCGAAGCCTTGCAGCAAGCCGTTTTCGATGATGATCGACAGGCCGAACGTGACAAGCACGACAAGCAGCAGGTTCTCGCCGACGACGCGCTGCAGCAGAAAGCGCTGCAACGCAAAGCCCGCGGCAAAGGCGAGCGGCAGGATCGCCAGCGTCGCGACAACGGGGTTGAGGCCGAGGCTCGTCGTCAGTATCAGCAGCGCGAAGCACGCGAGCACGATGAAATCGCCGTGCGCAATGTTGACAAACCGCATGACGCCGGCCGACAGCGACAGGCCGATTGCGAACATCGTATAAAGACCGCCGAGCAGCACGCCTTGCAGCAATTGGTTGATCCACACCGCCGCCATCGCCGCCGCCCGAACTTGCGATCACAAACCGAAATAGCGCTGCACGACCGTCTCGCGGCCGACCTCGCCCGGCCGGCCCGCCAGCACAACGCGGCCTTCGAGGAGACAATAGAACCGGTCGGCAATCGCCAGCGAGCGCGAAATATCCTGCTCGACGACGACGATGCCGACGCCGCGCTCCTTGATACGCGGGATCAGCGCATACAGCTCGTCGATAACGATCGGAGCAAGGCCGAGGCTGATCTCGTCGCACAACAGCAGCCTCGGATTGGCGAGCAGTGCGCGGCCGAGCGCCACCATCTGCTGCTGCCCGCCGGACAGGGAGCCGGCCTTCTGCCGCTTGCGTTCCGCCAGCTGCGGGAACAGCTGCCACAGCTCGGCAAAACCGAATTCGCCCCTGCGGCCGACATCCCAGCCGAGCCATAAATTCTCTTCGACCGTCAGCGACGGGAACAGCCGGCGGCCTTCCGGCACCAGCATCACCCCCAGCGCCACGATCGCCGCCGTCGTGCGACCGACAATATCCTCGCCGGCCAACCAGATGCGTCCCTCGACGCGGCCGGCCTGGCCGAGGATCGCCTTCAACAAGGTCGATTTTCCAGCGCCGTTAGCACCGATGATCGATACGATCTCGCCGCCGCCGACGGCAACGTCAATATCGGCCAGCGCGCGAAAGCGGTCGTAGAAGACCGAGACTCCGTCCACCGCCAGCAATGCCTCTTGCGCCACGCCCGCCTGTCCTTCGCCGGCTCACGTCCCGAGATAGGCTTCCCGCACCCGCGGGTCGGCCAGCACGTCGGCCGGGGTGCCGGTCGCGATAAAATTGCCGCCGGCCAGCACCGCGAGTCGCGACACGAGTCGGCGTAACGCATGGATCACATGCTCGATCCAAACGATCGTCACGCCGGCGCGATGCACCTCGCCGATCGTGTCGAGCAGGATGTCACATTCGGCTTCCGTCAGGCCGCCGGCGATCTCGTCAAGCAATAGCAGCCGCGGCCGCAGCGCCAGCGCCTTCGCCAGTTCGAGCTGCTTCATATCGAGCAGCGCCAATTGCCCGGCCGGGATCAGCGCGCGTTGAGCGAGGCCGGTGCGCACCAGGACTGCTTCCGCCTCGGTCGCGGCACGCGCCATCGACAGCCGGCCGCCGTGCACCGCGGCGACCAGCACGTTCTCGAACACGCTCATATGGCTGAACGGCTTCGGCGTCTGATAGGTGCGGCCGATCCCGAGCCGGCAGCGATGCCACGGCTTCAACGCGGTGATGTCGGCGCCCTCAAACAAGATGCGGCCGCCGCTCGGTGGCAAGACCCCGGCGATCATGTTGAACAGCGTCGTCTTGCCGGCGCCGTTGGGCCCGAGAATGCCGACGATCTCACCGGCCTCGACCAGGAAATCAAGGCGGTCGATGACGGTAAGCCCGCCGAACGCCCGCGACAGCGACGCTAGTTCAAGCACCGCCTAGTTTCCCTGCGCTCAAGCGTAGGGCATGATCTCGGGCTTCGCGCCGACCGGGATGTTCGGGGCGAGCGTGTTGTCGACGATGACGAGCTCGAGCGGCCATTTCTTGCCGACGTGCCATTGCCCGCCGACGCATTTCGTTTCCGACGTGTTGGGGAACGGCCCGGTCTTGAAGTTGATCGGCCCGACGATCGAATCGACCGGGTTGTCGCGCAGCGAATCGCGGATCGCTGCGAGATCGAGGCTCTTCGCCTTCTTCAGCGCCGCGATCGGCACTTCGAGCAGCGAATGGCGGAAGCCCAGCGCCATCGAGGCCTGTTGTTTCGCGCTTCTTTCGTAGGCGTCGGCTAGCTCCAGCGAGCTCTGGCCGGTCAGGCTCGACGAGTAGGGGTGAAATTTCGACCACCACGCCTCGTTGATAATGCCGATCGCGCGCTTGCCGAACGGATAGACGCCCTGCGGGAATTCGCTGACCTTGCCGGCGGTCAACGCCTTCGGCCGATAGCCCTGCTGCGCGCACTGGTCCCAGAAGATCGTGAAATCGGGTCCCGGCACGACGGTCAGGCAAATATCGGCGGCACCGGATTTGAACGCCTGGATCTGCGTCGTGTAGTTGCTCGCCGGCAGATCGAAGCGGCCGGGGTCAACGACTTTGAACCCGGCCTTTTCCATGACCGGCGGCATGACCTTGGCGAACACGCGGCCATCGTCGTCATTGGCAAATAAGACACCGATCTTGTGGTCGGTGGGCAGCCGTTTCCACACCGCCAGCTGCGCCGCGAGCGCGCCGGCGCCGGTAAAGAAAAAGTTGTAGGTCCACTCGAAGCCCTTCTTTGGGTCGCCGTGGCGGCCGAAGAAATAGGATTCGAGCGGGTCGTCGTTGGTCACGCACGGCATGCCGTTGATTTCGCACTGGTCGGAGACCGGGTTGACGGTTTCGGGGGTGGCAAACGCCGTGACGATGTGCACCTTGTCTTTGAGGATCAGTTCCTGCGCCACTTCCGAGGCGCGGTTGGGGTCAGACTGGCTGTCCTTGACGACGATTTCCAGCGGGTGCTTGGTACCGTTGATCACGATCGAATTGCGGGTGAATTGCCGCACCGCGTCGATCGCCCAGCCCATCTCCTGGTAGAACAGCGCCAGCGCGCCGGTGCGGGGACCGACGAGACCGATCTTGACGGCTTCCGGGACCGCAAAGGCCGGCCGCGGCAACGCCCCGCTGGCCGCCGTTGCTAAGCCGCCCAGTGCGGCTCCTTGTAGAACGCGACGCCGCGTCATCGAACGAAGTTGGCCACCCATCGCTTCCCCCTTGCATTGGTTTGCGGCCCGCCCTGCGCGCGATGCCGGGCGGCAGCATACGGACCTCGTTGCGTGCGTTCAAACCCGCTCGCGAGACATCGTACCGCGCGACAACTGCGAATCCCCTCCCATACGACCAACAGGCCTAGATCGTAGTGGCGCAGGACGACGCGCCCAGGCTTACGGCTGCTTCGGCCAATCCACGACTCCGGCGAATGGACGCTGCAAGGCGACGGCAAGATTGTCATCGATGCGCCACCACGCTCAAGCCACCATCCGGCGCCAGACGATCGACGCAGGCACCGTCCCACAAATTGTTCTCGCCGCTGGGGCCAATCACCGTTCGGGGATTTTGTCGTTGCCAACGTCTCCTATTGTTCGGGGCGGAGAATCATAACAGTTGTGAAGCGTATAGACACGCAATAATCCTGAGTGCTACATTAACTATTGCGGCCACACGTCCGGGGAAAGACTGGGGGTGGTGACATGTGCGCTTTGATCGTTCCCAGCCCCTGATTGTTGATCATGTCGTCGTTGTCTCAGGCGTCAGACTATTTCGCAGCATTAAAGACAAAGATTTTACAATAGTTATGCCGGCGCATTGTCAGTGGTCTTCGGGCGTGGCAATCTTCGGTTAGGGTTGATTTTCGTTTGTCATACCTTTGGAAATCGAGGCAACGATGCCCCGTCTCAGCTATCCCGGCGCTAGCGAGCGCGCCTTGTTCCGCACCGCCATCCCGCAACAACAAGAAAAGGGGCTGCGGGTCGATGCGACCGCGCGAATTCTGCTCATGGCCGTGCTCTTGTTCGCTGCGGTCCAATTGATCTGGTGAACGGTTTCTCCGGACGGCGGCGCAGCATTTCGAATGACCTCCACGCTGTTCGTCCGTGATGAACGACCGGGCGGCGGGGTAGCTGCGATCCCGCTAGATCGGGTGACGCATGCGGTTGCGCTGAAGGTCATACAGGGCGGGCACGTCGAAACCTCCTCATTTGACGGCGGCCACGGGAGCATGATCTTGAAGAACGCGGCCTCCGCCGGTCTTACAATCGTTCTGCAAATTGAGGAACCGGGGCAGCCGCCTCGCGAATACCCGCTCGCCGATTGGCCCCGCGCGGTCGCTCTGGCGACGACAGACAAGCTCTATTGGCTGTCGGATAAGCGCTGGGTTGCTGAACCGGCCAGCGTCGCGCCAGGACGAGGTCATTCGGTCGTGGAGCGCCGGCTCTTCCCAACCGGCTACGATCTGCCGCCCCCTCCCACCGACCACGTCGGTCGCGTCTTCAATTTCGCCCTCAGCATCAGCCGGCGCTGCGGTTGGTTCTAGAGGGTGCGCCGTTGCGGCCGCCGCTCCGCAACCGCCTCGTCGATCGCGCCCGCGTGATCCGCAGCCACACAAGCTGTCCGTCGGGTCGCCCGCTGGCCGCTGACGTCGGCGACTTCCGGCCAGCCCTTGGTTCGTTTCGCTCAGCGCTCAAGCCGGCCGCCAATCTCGCCGGCCGGATGGGTCGTGGTGGCTAGGTTGACGGAGCAGCGGCCGTCTGCGAGAGCGGTGAATTGCGCGTCCGTCAACTTTCCTGCGCCGATTATCGGGCTCCGCAGATGGCGCGGGCGGCCAAGCTGGACGGCGATGCCAGCCGCGCGAACCCCGACGCGGGCGACGCAGCGGATATCCGCGCTGATGGCCGGGCTGCTCAGCCCCATATAATCGACGCGCCACGATATCGTCTTGGTCGCCGGATTGGCAGCGACCGTGGCGCCACCGCTGGCGCGCGTGGCGACGGGGGGAGCCATGGCGGCACCGCTGAGGCGGGCGTGGTACGTCAGCACCGCCGCGTCGGCGGTGGACCACGCGGATAGGGTTGCGAGAAGGCCGAAAACACAGGCCGCAAGGGAGATCTGCATCGCCTTTATCCTCTGTTGAGTTTAGCCTGTTTGCCAGGCAGCGCGTCGGTGATGATCGCTCAATGATCGCTCAATGATCGCTCAATGATCGCTCCGGCCTCGAGAAATTGCATCGGTGAGCAATGGCCCGGCGGATCAACCTCCGTTGCGGCTTCGGCGGAGAGAGCTTCGGAAGCGCTATCACCGGCGCACCGGTTCCAGCCGAAGTGGGCCCACCACCCGCCGGGGCCCCGACACTCGGCTGCGGTGCTGTGGGCGCAGCTTGCGCCTCAACCGGCTGGCTCGGCTCGGCCCAACCGAGCAAGCCTCGCTCCTCTTTTGCACGAAAGCGCGGGCCGCCGACTTCAGCCCCGGGACATCACGTCGTCATCTCCGCAGACGTAATTCCCTTGGGAAGGCTAAAATGGATGGACGCCTAAGACCTGCCAGTCGTTCTAAGCTGCTGCGCAACCCGCCTCAACAAAGCAACAAAGCCGCAAACGTGGATCAGCACCGTCAATCCCGCGCTCAAGCGCGACCTTGCCAGGCCGGCTTTCGCCCCGAGGCAGCAAGTGAGGCTGGCCGCAAATACGCGTCCTCGAATTCCGCCAGCGCGGCCAATTCTTCAAAATCCGTGATCTCGACGCGCTGGTCCCTGAACTGTACGAGCCCATCGTCGCGCAGCTCGTGCAGAACCCGGTTGAGATAAGGAACACTCAGGCCAAGCGCATCGCCGATCATCTCCTGAGTCAACGGCAGCCGATAAGAGCAATTGTCAGCCAGTCCGACCGCTTGCAACCGCACGAGCAATTCAAGCAGAAAATAGGCGACCCTCGCCTTTGCCGGCCGCCGACCAACCGCGATGAGGCGCTCCGAAAGCTTTGCTGAATCGGACGAAAATTGCCAGAACAGCCGCGCCGCCAATTGCGGATGCGTGCTGAACAGGTCCATGAACTGCTGGATCGGTATTGGCCCGACCACCGCGGGCGTCAGCATCCTGATCGAATAAAGGGCCTTATCGAAGTGGCAACTGACTGTGTCGGCAAAATCGCCTGGCAGCAATATGTCGAGGATATGCCGCTGGCCGTCGCGCAGCATGCGGTAGCGGACCGCCATGCCTTCGATGATCAAGAACACGGCGGAGCAGCGCCGTCCTGCGGTGACGATCTCTTGTCCGGAGCGTACCTTATGGCTGACCGCGTGCAGCTGAAGCAGCCGGGCCGCTTCGCCGCTCAGAGGCGGCAGGGTAGGCGTCAGGTCGTCATGCGCCCGCAATGGGGAGCCGGCTGCCATGTTGTCCTCCTTGTTCGCCAGATTTTTGTGTCAGGGCGAATCATGCCGCCGCAACGGCAGCCGCCACTCTGTTGCAATCCTGCCACGCCACCCTTGAATCGCGGCGGTCGTGTCAGGACTATCGATCTTCTAATTTCGTCGAAGCCGCAAATTTTCGTTTTTGCTTGCAAACATATAGCACCAAGGATATCGATCGTGCATTAATATATGTCAATATAATTGGCTTTTATAATTATGAAATAGCAATCTGATCGCTGAACGACAGTATCGCGCTCTCCGATCAGTATCCCCCGAGTAGGCAACCGTGGTGGCGTGCCGGCCCGCTTGCGCGGCCAGGGACGCACTACAGCAGGTCAAGGGGGAACGATGAAAAGCAGCCGCAATGGCGTGATCACCGCGGCCATCGCCGGCATCCTAGCCGCGGGCATCATGGTCGGCGGGTCGGCCGCGCAGGCGGGCGATCTGTCGCCGGCGCCGGCCGCGACAAGCGATCAGACGACGGCGACGCAAAACGAACTGGATCAGCTGCGCGCCAACCAGCAGCTGCTGCAACAGCGCCTCGACCAGCTCGAGCAGATCGCCCAGGTCGGCACGGCCAAGCCGGTGCTGCCGCCGGGCACCGCCTCACTGGCCGGCAGCTTCCCGCGGTCGTTCTTGATCCCGGGCACCGACACGTCGATCTCGATCGGCGGCCGCGTCATCTTTGATGCGACCGAATGGTTCCACGGCGGCAACCCTAATATCGCCAACAGCAGCACGTCGAGCGGCTACGGCAACGCGACGATCAGCGGCCTGCCGATCAACGGCACCGCCGCGTCGAAGCGCAGCGAAGACGTGTTCTACGAGGACGTGCAGAACTCGCGTTTTGACATCGAGACGCGCACGCCGACTGCGTTTGGCGAGGCGAGAACCTACATCGAACTCGACTTTGCCGACTGCACCGCCGGCGGCGGCG
>JASIAN010000139.1 GCA_030042035.1 Alphaproteobacteria bacterium
GAAGAGCCAGCAGGGCTTTCTCGGCGGCGAGCAGCCGCAGATGCCGCCCTATCAGGAGCGCAGCTACAGCGAGGACACCGCGCGCGAGATCGACGCCGCGATCAAGAAGATCGTTGATGACGCGTTCCGCCGCACGGTCAACCTGCTGCGCGCACGCCGCCCGCTGCTCGAACAGGGCGCCCGTCAGTTGCTTGAACACGAAACCCTCGACGAAAACGACCTCGCGGCGCTGCTGAAGCAGCCGGCGGTCGCCGAATAGGTTGCGCCGCGCGGCCGCGCGGCCGATCATGAGCGGCGCAATCTTTGCGGGAAGCGATCGTGAGCAAATCAACGCAACCGGCGGGCCCACGACCCTACGGCCGCGGCACCGGCGTGCCGGACCCGGTCGATGTCCATGTCGGCGGGCGCATCCGCGCGCGGCGCCTGCTGGTCGGCATGAACCAGGAGACGCTCGCCAACCGGCTCGGTCTCACCTTTCAGCAGGTGCAGAAATACGAAAGCGGCGCCAACCGGGTCAGCGCCTCGCGCCTGTCGCAGATCGCCGAACTCCTGGGCGTCGCGGTCGATTATTTTTTTATCGGTCTCGGCGGCGAGGACGGATCGGCGGACATACGCGACGCGACCGCACGCGAGCACCTGCAGCGGCCGGAAGCGATCGAGCTGATCCGGTCGTATTATGCGATCGGCAACGAGCGCGTCCGGCGCCAGTTTCTCGACATGATAAAGGCGGTGGCGGAGTCGCAGCGGCGGTAGCATGCGCGCGGCGGCTGAGCGGCGGCTGGCCGCGCCCGTGAAGCCGACGCCGCGCAGTGTGTTGTATTTCTACAACACTTAAACGGGCAGCCGTGCGCCTGGCCATTGGAACCCTTTGGTTTGAAGCCGCGTCCTTGTAGCGTCCCGTCTGTGTCTTTGCCGGGATCAGAAATGATCGCGAGGCCGCAGCACCGGTGGACTTCGGTATGGCGCCGAGTGGCGCTGGGGGCGCTCGGCTGCGGCTTCGCCGCGGCGCTGGCGCCCGTTGCGGCGCGCGCGCAGAACATCACCTACAGCGAAGTGAAACTCGGCGTGCTGGCGCATGACGTGCACTTCCTCGGCGGCAAGGAAGGCGGCGTCGACATCAACCCCGAGATCATCGTCGATTCGCCGATCGCTGACGCCCAGGCGGCCGAAGTGCCGACATACCTGCGCTGGCTTGTGCAGCCTCGCCCGACGATCGGCGGCGAGATCAACACCGCGGGCTTCACCGACCAGGGCTATTTCGGCCTCACCTGGACGTGGCAGCTGGCCTCCGACGTGCTGCAGCCGGGCGACGGCATCACCTTCGGCCTGTTCGAAGGCCCCGGCTTCAACAACGGCGACATCGTCGCGAAAGTAAGCGACCGCAAGAGCCTCGGCTCGCATGTGCTGTTCCGCGAAGCGGCCGAACTCGGCTACCGCATCAACCCGACGTGGACGGTCTCGCTGTTCATCGACCACGTGTCAAATGCCGGGCTTGCCCGCTACAATCAAAGCATCAACGATGTCGGCGCCCGCCTCGGCGTCCGCTTCTGAATTGGCCGACGGCACGGTGCCGGCTCTGCTAATCGGCGGCCAGCACGCGGGCAAGCTGGCTCAGCGCCTCCTGGTGACGCTCATTGGGAATCTGCGCAAAGTTGCGCGCGAGTTCGAGGCACATGCGCTCGCGCGGGCTGATCGCGCGGGTATCCTGCTTTTCCAGCCCGTCGAAGAAATAGCCCACCGGCACGCTGAGCACCTGGGCGACCTCATAGAGCCGGCCGGCGGAAATGCGGTTGATGCCGCGCTCGTATTTGTGCGCCTGCTGATAGGTGACGCCGATCAGATCAGCCAATTGCTGCTGTGTCAGACCGAGCATGATGCGGCGTTCGCGCACGCGCGCCCCGACATGGCGGTCGATGTCCTGTGTCCGCCCCGGCGGACGCCGCGACGCGGCCGCCCGGTAAGAGGAGCCGCTCTCGCGGACGGCTTCCGAGGGCGCCTTGCTGGTACTGCTGTGTTCGGTCATTGGCTCACTCGTTCAATTGCGCTGCGGGGTCCCGTCTGCAAACCGGATTGGATTAGCGCCCGAAAGCTCTGCTCAACCTGGGCATGCTATGATTGGAACCGGCCGATGTGTCAAATTTGAGGCAGGCTTTGCCAGTGCCGCAAAGGCGTCGCGCGGCGAACGCGCGGATCGATCGCCTGCTGACGGGCGGCAGAAAGCCCCGGCGGGGGAGAGCCGGGGCTTCCGTCGCGGGGCGATCACGGGGAGGGGGGGATCGATCGCCCGCTAGCAAACACTCTAGCGGCGGACCGGTGTCGGCGAATTGATCCAGATCAACCGCGCCGCGCTTTCAACGCGCGATCAGAATGTCGCAGGCGAATCGCTCGACCAGTTGACGCAGCTGGTCGCCGCCGCCTTCGGCGAACCCGGCTTCGATGGCCAACAGGCGGCAATCGAGTTCGGCGATCCGCCGCTGCAGCGCTGCCGGCTCGTCCGGCGCGACCTCGACCGTAAGCCGTACCGGCAGCCCACCGAGCCGGTCGGCGAGCCATTTCTGGAAGCCCTTGGCGCCCGCCACGGCTTGCGGACTGATGATCGTCAGGGCGCTGTCGGCGGCATGGGCGATCTGCGCCGCTGCCTCGATCAGGCGGGAAGCGGCGGCATTCCTCTTGCGCAGCAGGACGACGACCCCGCCGCGCGCGCCGCCGGCGTGGCGGACCAACAGCAGCGGCCCGGGCGCAACCTGAACGGCCGACCACCAGCGCGCCTCGATGCGGAAATGCCCGGCCACCGGTCGGCTTAAGCCGCCGGCGACGATCAGGTCCCCGGAGGATGCAAACGAGAGCGGCGTCGCAGCGTTGCCGCGGACGATTTCGAACGAACAGTCGATCCGGTGCCGCTTCGCAGCGGCGGCGAGTTCCTTCCGGGCCGCCTCGGCAGCGGCGCGCAGGTGCAATTCGGCTTCTTTCGTTGTGATCCGCTCGGCGCCGGCGCCGAGCGTGACCTGACGGGCAAACGGCAGCCCCGCCAGGTTCAGCAGATCCTCGTCCTCGACAAAGACGCCGTGCAGCGGCGCCTTGGCGCGAGCGGCAAGCCGGGCCGCGGTTTCGATTGCGGCATGCGTTTCGGAGGCGGCGTCGAGCCGCACGACGACGCGTTCGATCGCTCCGCTCATTGCTTCTCTCCTGCGGTGCCGGCAGCGAGGCGCGCCAGTTCGGCAGCCTTGGCGGCAAACGCGTCGAGCCGCGCCGCGACCCGGCCATTGATGCTGGCGTCCGGATAGTTGCCGGCGGTGTCGGGCTGACCGGCGGGCACATCGGTCAATAACTCGATGCCCTGGTCGATCGTGTCGATCGGGTAGATCCTGAACGTGCCGGCCTCGGCTGCCGCGACGACATCGCGGCGCAGCATCAGATGCTTGACGTTGCTGGCCGGGATGATCACGCCCTGGCTGCCGGTAAAGCCGGTCAGCCGGCAACTGTCAAAAAACCCCTCGATCTTCTCATTGACGCCGCCGATCGCCTGAATCTGGCCGCGCTGGTCGACGGAGCCGGTCACCGCAAAGGATTGCTTGATCGGCGCCTCAGCCAGCGCCGAGAGCAAGGCCAACAGTTCGGCCGCCGATGCGCTGTCGCCCTCGACACCGCCGTATGATTGCTCGAACACAAGGCTCGCGTTCAACGACAGCGGCCGCCGGCCGCCAAAGCGGCCGCCGAGAAAGCCCGCCAGGATCAATACGCCCTTCGAATGAAGGGGACCGCCCAATGCGACCTCGCGCTCGATATCAACGACCTCGCCGCGGCCCAACCGCACCCGCGCGGTAATGCGGGCCGGCGTGCCGAACGACAGCGTGCCGAGGCCGATGACCGACAGTCCGTTGACCTGGCCCACCGCCGCGCCACCGGTTTCGATGCGGATCGTCTTGCGGGCGATCTCTTCCTGGAGGCGACGGTAGATGCGGTCGCCACGGTGAACCTGCGCTGCGATCGCGGCCTCGACGTCGGCCGCGCCGACAATATCCCGGCCGGCGTCGGCAGCGAACTGGTCGGACTGACGCAACAGATCGACAAAGGCTCTGAGGCTCGCCGACAGCTTATCGGCGTCGCCGGCGAGGCGGGCGGCCTGCTCGATGACGCGGGCAACCGCCTCGCGATTGAGGGGTCGCAGCTTCTCGCGCCGCGTGATGCCGCAAATGAGGCGGGCGTAAAGCAGCGTCGTCTCCGGCGTGCGGTCCACCCGGTCATCGAAATCGGCGGCAATCTTGAACAGATCGGCGAAATCCTCATCGTAGGCGCTGAGCAGATAGTACAGCGTCGGCGGCCCGACCAGCACGACCTTGACCGATAGCGGGATCGGCTCCGGCTGCAATGATACGGTGCTGGCGAGGCTCAGCAGCTGCTCGAGGCTTTCGATGCGGATCTGCCCGGCATCGAGCGTGCGTTTCAACGAGGCCCAGGCAAAATTGCCGGCCAGGAGTTTTTGCGCATCGAGCACGAGATAGCCGCCGTTGGCGCGGTGCAGCGCGCCGGCGACGAGCAGGTTGAAATCGGTGACGAGCGCGCCGAACCGTGCCAGATGTTCGACCCGGCCGACGAGGGTTTGATGCGTCGGGTTGTCCTCGTAAATGACGGGCGCGCCCACTTGCCCGCGATTGTCGACCAGCACATTGACCTGATAGCGACGGAAGCGAGCGTCCTCGATGTCGTGCAGCAGCGGCGCCGGCACCGGTGTGCCCGCCGCTGCGGCGCTCTCCGGCACTGCGGGGGCGAGGAAATCGTCGACATTCTCCTTGATGTCGCGTTCAACGGCATCGAGATAGCGCGCGACCTCTGGCAGGTCGCGATAACCCTGGCGCAATTCGTCGATGAAATGAGCGATCGCA
Organism: Alphaproteobacteria bacterium; assembly: GCA_030042035.1. GTDB lineage: Bacteria > Pseudomonadota > Alphaproteobacteria > ATCC43930 > CGMCC-115725 > DATARH01. The sequence goes on from JASIAN010000139.1 coordinate 4,884, forward strand.
AAGCCGGTCGTGTCGCGGTTCAACGCCTGCACCGCGTCGCGGTGGGCGCGCTCCCACAGCGGCACATCGCGCATCGTCGCTTCGAGGTCATTCTGGATCTCTTCGGTTTCGCGCTGGATGCGCTCGCGCTCCTCGGGCGGCAATTGGTTGAAGAGATCGGGGGTCAGCACCCTGCCGTCGCGGGTGGGCGCCAGGGCCAACCCCATCGGCGTGCGCATCAACGCGATGTTACGGGCTTCGGCGCGGCGCTGCAGCGCGCCGAACGCCTCCTCGCTCTTTTGCTTGAACTCCTGGTCGATTGCGTCGCGCCGCGCCCGGTATTCGTCGCGCTCGAAGGCGGCCGGCAGCGCCGCCCGCAATTCCTCGACGAGCCGATTCATCGCCGTCGCAAGTGCGGACCCTTTTCCCGCCGGCAGTTCGAGGCGGCGCGGCTGCTGCGGATCGGCAAAGTTGTTGACGTAACACCAGTCGGGCGGCGCCGGCTCCTTGGCCGCGCGCGCGCGCAGCAGTTCCTCGATCATGCTGTGTCGGCCCGTGCCGGCGGCGCCGAGCGCGTAGACATTGTAGCCCTTGGCGCGGATGCGCAGCGCAAAGTTGAGCGCCTCGACCGCGCGTTCCTGGCCGATCAGGCCGGGCGCCTCCTCAAGTTCGCTGCACACGGCGAACGGCAGATGGGCCGGGTCGCAGCGGCGATAAAGCAGTGCCGGCGGCAACGGTTGCGCCACCGCAAAGCCGGCGGCGGCGTCGGCGCGGAGCGCCGGGGCATCGTTCATTGCAACGCATCTCCCAAAGGGTGCCCTGGCAGTGTTGCGCAAACCCGGCTGCTAGGCCACGCCCGCGTGTCCGGTCAGTCGGCAACTTCGCGTTGCAACCGGTGCGGCGCCGATTAAATAAATCAGCGTGCCGCCGCTGGCGTTGATGTGCCGCAACGGCGACGCCCGGCTGATGCGCCAGGGTTAACGCGATGAAACCAGCATCGCCTCCGAACTCGCCGTCGCGCCGGCTGCTGCTGAGCGCCGGCGCAACCATTTCATTGGCGGTGCCGTGGATCGGAACCGCGCTGGGCGCGCCGGCGCAAGACCCGCGCGCCGTCATCGCCTATGTCGCCGCCGAGGGGCTGGCGGCGGCCAATCCTCGGCTGCCTCCGGAGCAGCGCTATGAGCGGCTGCGACTGCTGTTCAGCCACTATTTCGACATCGGCCACATCGCCGCGTTTGCGCTCGGCCGCTATCGGTTGCTGGCGACGCCGGCACAGCTGCAGCAATACAACGAGCTTTACGTGAGCTTCACGGTGGAGGTTTACGGCCGCGAGCTCGGTCAATACGCCAATCTGCCGCTGCGCATTACCGGCAGCCGGTTCTATGGCGAAGAGCCCGTCGTCACCACCGAGGTCAGTCGCCCGGACGGCAGCCCCGTGAAAATCGTTTGGTATCTGGTCGATCGCCACGGCCGCTGGAAGGTCAGCGATGTGATTATCGACGGCATCAGCATGAAGGACAGCCAGCGGCAGTATTTCGCCCAGTGGATCGAAACCAATGGCGGCCGCTTCGACGCGCTGCTGGCGGTGATGCGCCAGGAGATCGCGGCGTCGCGTCAGGGAGCGATCTGACCCAATGTCCGTGCCAACCCAATGAGCGGATCGTGCCGATGATCGGCGGCAACAGAGTGCAGCGCTGGTCGCC
>JASIAN010000140.1 GCA_030042035.1 Alphaproteobacteria bacterium
GTGCGGCCGGCGACCGGGGGCGGCAGATGCGCCGCCACCGCGCGCGCCGGGTCGGCGGCAGCGAGGGCAGCGTCGAACAACGCGAGCAGCAACTCGTGCGCGGCGGCGCGCGCCTCGGCTGCACCGGTGCTCAACGACGCCATTCGTTTGCGCTTGCCATTCTCGACGGCATTTCATATCGACCGTCGCGGAAAGGCCAGCGCAAGATCGGCGCGGCCGCGGCAGGAGCGCACGATTTCCTGCAAAGGAGAGTATGGGTGACGGGTTTCGGCCGGCGAGGCGCCATTGTTGCGGCTTCGTTGGTGTTGTTGCCGGCGCTTGCCGCGCCGGGATTGGCGCAGGGCCGGCACGCCGCGACCTCAGGCCAGCTCCAGCAATCGCCTGCACCAACGCCGCCGCCGAGTGCACAGGCGCCGGCCAGTCCCGCCGCGGCGGCGCCGAGCCCGGCCGCGACGGAACCGAGCACCGGCGCGCAGCCGCCGCTGGCGACAACGCCGTTCGCCCAGCTGTTCGCCAAACTCGCCAGCCGGGTCGTCGGCACGGTCGTCAACATCTCGACGGAGGCCGCGGCGCCGGCCGAAAAGCCAGGGGCGCTGGCGCAGCCGAACTCTGCCGGATCGACGCTCGATCAGGTGTTTCGCGATTTCTTCGGGCAGAACGGCGGGCCCGGCACGCCAGGCGAACAAATCGCCTCGCTCGGCTCCGGCTTCATCATCGATCCCTCGGGGCTCATCGTCACAAACAACCACGTCATCGCCAACGCCGACCACATCACCGTGACGCTGGCCGACGGCACGTCGCTGCAAGCGCGGGTCGCCGGCCGCGATCCGATCACCGATCTGGCGCTGCTCAAGGTCGATCCGAAGCAGCCGCTGCCGGCGGCACGCTGGGGCGATTCGCAAACGGCGCGGGTCGGCGACTGGGTCTTGACGATCGGCAATCCGTTCGGTCTCGGCGACACGGTCACCGCCGGCATCATCTCGGCGACCGCGCGCAATATCCATGCCAGCCCCTATGACGACTACCTGCAGACGGATGCGGCGATCAACCGCGGCAATTCCGGCGGTCCAATGTTCAACCTCGAAGGCCAGGTCATCGGCATCAATACGGTCATCTACTCGCCGTCGGGCGGTTCGATCGGGATCGGCTTTGCGCTGCCGTCGGTGATCGCCCGGCCGATTATCGAGCAGCTGAAGACCCAGGGCCGGGTTGAGCGGGGCTGGATCGGCGCGCGTATCCAGCCGATGAATGCCGATCTGGCGGAGAGCGTCCGGCTCGATCGCAGCCGCGGCGCGATGATCGCCGCGATCGATCCCGGCAGCCCGGCGGCATCGGCGAAGCTGGAGCCGGGCGATGTCGTCCTTGCCTATGATGGGCATGCAATCGAGAAGGCGCGTGAGCTGCCGCGGCTCGTCGCCGCGACGCCGCCGGGCAAGCAGGTGACGCTGGCGGTCTGGCGCGATGGCAAGGAACATGCCATCGAGCTGAAGATTGCCGTGCTCGATCCCGATCGCAGACCGCCGCCGCAGCCGCCGCCGGCGCAGCCCAAGCCACCGGTCACGGTCGATGCGCTCGGCCTGAAACTGGCGAAGATCACGCCCGAGCTGCGCAAGGAGTTCGCGTTGCCCGACTGGGCGAATGGCGTTGTCATCACCGAAGTGCCGCCGGACGGCGCGGCTGCGGCACAGGGCCTGCGGCCGGGCGACCTGTTGATCGCGATCGGCCGCACCCCGATCGCCAACCCTCAGCAGGTGCCGGCGTTCGCGGCGGCGGCCAAGAGGGCAAACCGGAAGATGGTGCTGGTGCGGGTCGAAGGGCGCCAGGGCAACGCGCGGTTTGTCGCGCTGCCGGCCGCCGCCGGCTGACCGGTGGCGTTGAGGGGCGCCGCCTTGCGACGCCGCTGGTGGCGCTTCACCGCGGGACGCGGCGATTTTTTGCCGATCGTCATCGGCGGCCTCATGGCATCCATGTCGCTGCCGGGGTTCTTCCTGGTGCTGTTCGCTCCCGACAGCGATCCCGGAATCTTCCGGATTCCGCTGCTCGCGGTGCTGGGCGCCGGCGCGCTCTTCGGCATCGGGTTCGTCGTCGTCGGCATCAGGGTCTGCGCGACGCCGGGTTCGCTCGCCTATAAGATCGCCCGCGGCCGGTTCTTTTCGCGGTGAGCGGCGCATCGGCTGGCGAGCCGGGCGTGCTTCCATTACCTATTGCAGCAACCCGGTTCCGCTCGCTGTTCGCGTCGCTAGCCAAAACTGCCGCGGAGGTCCGCCCGATGCTCGATGCCGCATCCGCCGATATTGCGCCGCGCCCGACCCGGCTGGCGGATTATCGCCCGCCCGAATTTCTCGTCGATACGGTCGATCTGACATTCGATCTGGCGCCGGCCGACACGCGGGTCGCCGCGCATGTCCGGCTGCGTCGCAACCCCGCTTCCGGCATGCCGGCGGCAGCGCTGCGCCTCGACGGCGACGAATTGGAGCCGGCGGCGCTGGCGCTCGATGGACGCCCGCTCGCTCCCGGCGAGTACACGGTCGAGCCGGATGGCACGCTGGTCATCGCGCAGGTGCCGGATGCGTTCGCGCTCGACATCGCGACCCGCATCGCACCGGAGCGGAACACCGCGCTGTCCGGCCTTTACGTCTCCGGCGGCAATTTCTGCACGCAGTGCGAACCGGAAGGGTTTCGCCGCATCACCTATTTTCTCGACCGGCCGGACGTGATGGCGCGCTACAGCGTCATGATCCGCGCCGACAAGGAGCGCTATCCGGTGCTGCTGTCGAACGGCAATCCCGCCGGCAGCGGCGATCTGCCGGAGGGGCGGCATTGGGCGCGCTGGATCGATCCGCAGCCGAAGCCTTCCTACCTGTTCGCGCTGGTCGCGGGCGATCTCGTCGCGGTCGAGGACCGCTTTCGGACGCACTCGGGCCGTGAGGTGCCGCTGGCGATCTGGGTGCGCCGCGGCGACGAAGACAAATGCGGCCACGCGATGCAATCGCTGAAAAAGGCGATGCGCTGGGACGAAGACACCTTCGGCCTCGAATACGATCTTGATGTTTTCAACATCGTCGCCGTCAGCGATTTCAACATGGGCGCGATGGAGAACAAGGGCCTCAACATCTTTAATACGCGCTATGTGCTGGCAAAGCCGGAAACTGCGACCGATGGCGATTACCAGGGGATCGAGACGGTCATCGCCCACGAATATTTCCACAACTGGACCGGCGACCGGGTGACCTGCCGCGACTGGTTTCAGCTGTCGCTGAAGGAAGGGCTGACCGTCTTCCGCGACCAGCTGTTTTCGGCCGACCAGGGCAGCCCCGCGGTGTGCCGCATCGGCAATATCCGCACCTTGCGCGCCGCGCAGTTTCCCGAAGACGCCGGGCCCCTTGCCCATCCGGTGCAGCCGCAGAGCTATCTGCGGATCGACAATTTCTACACCGCGACGGTCTACAACAAGGGCGCCGAACTGATCCGCATGATGCACACGCTCTTGGGCGCCGATGGCTTCCGCCGCGGCATGGAGCTGTATATCGCGAAGAACGACAACCATGCCGCGACAATCGGCGATTTTCTCGCGGCGATGCGGCAGGCGGGCAGCGAGCGCGGCGTCGATCTTGGCGCATTCGAGCGCTGGTACGAGCAGGCCGGGACGCCCGAAATCACGATCGACGACGATTACGACCCGGCAATGCGCCGCTATTCACTGAGCATTGCGCAGCGCATCCCGCCGACCCCAGGACAGCCCGAGAAGGCGCCAGTGCCGGTGCCGCTGGCGATGGGCCTTATCGGCCCGAATGGGGATGCGTTGCCCGCCCGCCTCGAGGGCGAGGCCGCGGCCCCGAGCGGCACGCGCATCCTCGTCGCCGCGGAGGCGCGGCAGGACTTTCGCTTTGTCGATGTGCCGGCGCGGCCGGCGCCGTCACTGCTGCGCGGCTTCTCGGCGCCAGTCAAGCTGCCAAACGTACCGCTCGGCCGGCTCAAGTTTCTGGCGATCCATGACAGCGACCCGGTGGCGCGCTGGGATGCCGGCCAGCAGGTCGCGACCCGCATGCTGCTCGACCATGTCGCGGCGTATCAACGCGGCGCGGCGACGCCGCCGCTCGATCGCGACCTCGTCGCGGCGATGCGGCAAACGCTCGCCGACGCTGGGCGCGACCCGGCCTTCGCGGCCGAGGCGCTGCTGCTGCCGAGCGAGGCGAACCTCGCCGACGAAATGAGCGTCGTCGCGGTCGAGGCGATCCATGCGGCGCGCGAGCAGGCCCGCGCGGCGCTCGCGCGGGCGCTCGCCGAACCGCTGCGGGCAGCCTATCGCGATCTCGCCGATCCCGGCCCCTACCGCATCGACGCGGTTTCGATCGGCCGCCGCGCGCTGCGCAATGTCTCTCTCGCCTATCTCGCGGCGGGCGACACGGCGGAGGGCGCGCGTCTCGCCAAGGCGCAGTTCGACCGCGGCGCCAACATGACCGACGTGCTGGCGGCGCTGGCCGTGCTCGTTGACATCGATTGCCCGGCGCGCGGCGACGCGCTCCTTGCGTTCTACCGGCGCTGGGAGGGCGATCCGCTGGTCATCGACAAGTGGTTTGCATTGCAGGCGCGCTCGTCATTGCCGGGCACGATTGCGGCGGTGCGGGAGCTCACCCGCCATGCCGCCTTCACGCGCGCCAATCCGAACCGGCTCAGGGCGCTGATCAGCACGTTCAGCCAGGCCAACCTGCTGCATTTCCACGCCGCGAGCGGCGAGGGCTATAATTTTCTTGCGGACGAAGTGCTGGCGATCGACAAGGCAAACCCGACGACGGCGGCGCGGATCGTGCAGCCCTTGGGGCAGTGGCGGCGCTATGACGCGGCGCGCCAGGGGCTGATGCGCGCCGCGCTCGACCGCATCCTTGGCACCACCGGCCTCAGCCCCAACACCTACGAGATGGTCGCCAAAAGCCTCGCCGCCGCGTGAGAATTGACGCCGGGCGGTTCAAATCCGGCCGTGGCAGTGCTTGTATTTCTTGCCGGAACCGCAGGGGCACGGAGCGTTGC
>JASIAN010000141.1 GCA_030042035.1 Alphaproteobacteria bacterium
CCCACACGTTCAGGTCAAGGGGCGATCCCATCGGGGTCGCCCCTTTCCACTACGCTCGGCGGCAGGCGCCGCGCCGCGCGGCGCGCGGCCCAGCGGTCCAGCTCCGCGAGCGAGTACCACACCGTGCCGTCGCGCGCCCTCACACCGGCCACGCGCCCGTAGAGCCTCTGCGCCCGCATGTACCTGAGGCTGATCCCCAGGTACCGCGCCGCGTCCTTCGTCCCCAGCATCGTCGTCGCATCGGCCATGTCGGTCACCTCCCGATCCGCGCCAATCGTACGCCGGCCGCCGGGGTGAATAACCCAACGTTGCACCAGCGTTTTGGCGCCCGCCCGTGGCGAGAGCGCCCCCTTTCTTTTTGCGCGCGGCGGTCGCGCGGCGCGCGACCAGGGGTAGCGCCTAAGTCGCTGAAAACGTTCGCCCATTTTCAGGGCTCGCTGCCGCCTGAAAATCCGTGTGTCGGTGGTTCAATTCCGCCCCTGGGCACCACCGTTCTCAAGGACATCCTACCGGCGCTGCTGTGCCTCGCCGACGCTGACGATCGGCTGCACAAGGGCCGCTCTATCAATGCGTGGGCTCGCCGCGGCTGAGGCTCTGAAGCAGCGGGCGAAGGGCGTCGAGCTTCGCGCCAAAGCCGCTCCAGTCGCCGGCTTTGAGCCGCTCGATCGCGCGGTCGTAATCGTCGAGCGCCTCGGCCGCGAGATTGCCGGAGGGTGGCGCTGGCGCGGCGGATGGCCCAGCTGTCGCGACGACCGGCGTCACCGGCGCCGGCGCGGGTGCAGCCCGAAACAGCGCCGCCAATGCCTGCCGCAGCGTGTCGGCCATCGCGACGCGGTCGCCATAGGCGGCGATCACGCGCTTCAACTCGGGAAGCTGGCCGGTTTCGGCCCGCAGATAGAGCGGCGACACGTAAAGGATCGAGTGCTCCACCGGAATGACCAGCACATTGCCCCGGATCACGCGTGACCCCATCTGGTTCCACAGCGAGATCTGTTGCGAAATCTCGGTGTTCTGGTTGATCCGCGCCTCGATCTGGAACGGGCCGTAGATCTGCTTTTCTTTGGGAAACTCGTAGACGATGAGCTTGCCGTAATCGGATGCGTCGCACCCGGCAGCGAGCCACGCGATCATGTTCTCGCGCCGGTTCGGCACCATCGGCTCCATCAGAAAAAAGGCGGGTTTCGCCTCGTCGGGAAGACGCATGATCATGTAGTACGGCGCCATCGCTGTGTTGCTGGCCGCCTCGACGCCGCCAACACTGCTGGTTTGACGCGGGAATTGCCAAAGGTCCTCGCGGTTGTAGAACACTTCGGGCGCGCTCATGTGATAGGCGCGGTACATCTCCGCCTGTATCTGAAAGAGATCGCGGGGATAGCGGATATGCTTGCGCAGCCCGGCCGCCATCGCGCTGAGCGGTTTGAACAGCCCGGGGAAGATGCGGCGGTAGGAGGCGAGGATCGGGTCCGAGGGATCGACATCGTAGAATGCAATCGAGCCATTATAGGCATCGACGATGATCTTGACCGAATTGCGAAGGTAATTGACATCCGTGTCCGGCGCCGGTGGCGAATAGGGAAACCAGCGGCTCGTCGTGTAGGCGTCGTCGACCCAATAGAGGCGGCCACCGCTGACGACGACATAAGGGTGGCTGTCGAGGCTCAGGAACGGTGCGACCGCGCGAATGCGGGCCTCAATATTGCGACGGAACAGAACGCGGCTCTGCGGCGTCAGATAGCTCGAAATCAGGATATTCGGATCCCCGAAATGCCAGGCGAACAGGAGGCGCCGCAGCGGGCTGCCGAGCGCAACGCCGGCGCTGCCGTTGTAGGTCGTGTAAACGTTGTTGCTGCCTTTCGGATAATCGAACTCCGGCATCGCCGTCCTGGCGATCACATAGGGTAGCGAACCCACGCCGAAATAGAGCCGTGGCTGATCGATGGCGGGACCGCCCGATGCGACGGGCGGCACATCGCTTTCGTAAAGAATCGGCAGCCCTTCGGCGGTCTTTTGCGTGACCGGGGACATGACGACGCCGTTGCCGTGGGTAAACAGCAGGTGCAGGTTGACCCAGGTCTGGGCGTTCGGCGGCAGCAGACTTGGGTCGATCTCGCGCGCCGCCAGCATCACCTGCTGATAGGAGTTGCCGAGTTCGTAGCGGTCGACGTTGACGCGGTAGAAGCGGTAGTAGGTGCGGATCTCCTGAAGCTGCGCGTAGGTGTCCATGAGCGGCCGCGCATCCCACAGCCGCACGTTGTCGATAGTACCGCGGTCCGCATCAAGAGCGTGGCGGGTAAGGTTATACTCGACCGGGAAGGGCCGCACGATCACATCGCGAAGGTTGTAGGCCTCCTGGGTCAGAGCGATGTTGTGCTGCAGGTAGGGCGTCTCGAGCGCAAGTTCGCTCGGCTTCACGTAAAGGCGTTCGAATAGCGGCGGGATCACCAGCGTCAGCGCAACGACGCCGAAAAAGGCGGCGATCGCGGCGCCGGGGAGCCACAGCGTCTGCCAGCGGACATTGGACCAACAGGCGAGCGCGGCGCTCGAAGTCAATCCGATCAGCAGCCAAAGAATCGGAAGATTGACATGGATGTCGGTATAGGCCGCGCCGACGACCACGCCGTTATTCCCGTAGAGCAGCTGATAGCGGTCGAGATCGTAGGACCAGGCCTTAAGTGCGAAGAACAGGCCGAGAAGCACCGAGCCGTGGACGAGGATAGCGGTAGAGAATTGCCAGGGTCGGGAGTCGAAGGAAAATTCGCCGTTGACCCAATAGACCGCAGCGGCAAGCAGCGCACTCAACACGAGTATCGCGAACAGCCAATGCGCGAGCGCCTCATAGGCCGGCAGCACAAAAAGATAAAACCCGATGTCGCGGCCGAAGATCGGATCGTTTTGCCCGTATGGCACGCGGCCGATGAAACGGAGCACCAGCCGCCAATTGCCCAGTTCGCTGACGGCAACCAGCAGTGCGAGGACGAGCGCCACGGCCGCGATCAGATAAGACCATGCGGCGTGGGACATCGCCCTTGCGACCACGTCGGGAAGCGCTTGGCCGCCCTGGGTGTCCGGCGGAAAGGCGAGGGCGTGCCAGGGGCTTTGGCGTCTCGCGTAACGCAGCGCGACAGCGCCCGACACCCAGAAGCAGATGCCCGATGCCACGAAGACGACAAGAAAGAGGGCCGTCTTCACCTCCACGATGGTGCGAAAGACGGCGAAATACCCGACCGCGGAAAACCACAGCCAATCGACCAGTAGGCCCGACAACCGCCCGAGGATGACCACGACGGCGATGGCAATGATCGCTGCGGCAACGATGGTCCGCCTCATGGCGCCCTCCATCCCACGGGCGGCGCGGCGCGACGCTGCCTGCGACAAGCATTCACGACAGCAACATCACGTTCAAGCGCGCCGCCATCGGCTCATCTCGCCCCGCCGTCACCTGTACTCGCGCCGTCATCATAAGTGGGAGAGGCCGATGCGCGAGCCGGAAATGGTCCGCGCCCGCGTGAGGCATTTCGTCCGGCGACCGTCGCCGAGCCTCGGCGCGCTCGCATCCCGATTTCAACGGCATACCGCGGCGGCGCCGCCGCAGCCGGCGTCATCGTCTGCGCGCATCAGGTTGGGACATTACCGCCGCCGTGTGGCCAGTTCGTCATGAAGCGTCTGACGCATCGCCCGCACCGGTCAAATGCGATTCCCTGGCGGCGGGATGCAGCGATCTTGCATGGCCGGCGTCGCTGGGGTAGTTGTTGCGACCCGCGGCGGCCGCACATGCGCCCGTAGCTCAACTGGATAGAGCACCAGACTACGGATCTGGGGGTTAGGGGTTCGACTCCTCTCGGGCGCGCCAAATTCCCATCGGAAAACCACAGACTTAGTGGGAGTGGACGGCGGGAGGAATAAGCGCGGCAGGAAATAAGCGATGAATAAGCGGACGGCGCTTGCTCGGCCGCGAGCGCGGCCCGCGGCGGTTCGCCGCTGGCGGCTCCAGCTTGTCGAAGCTTGATCAAATGATCTAATCGCAGCGGCTGGAACCCGCCGACGGCTGGGACCGGGCGCCCGAGGCGAGATTTCATGCCTACCGCCGGCCGATCGCCGCGCGATCGAGCGAGCGGCTGAGGAAGGCGCTCTCGCGCGCCGCGATGGCCAGATAGGCGGCAGCGCGATCGCGCAATTCCGCCGGCGCGTGGGCGCCCGGGTCGCGGACATGGCGGATCGCGATGCGGGCCCGCACGACGGCGCTAAGGGCGGCATAGAAGCGGACGAGCTGATCGGGCGGCGCATCGCCGGTGCGCTCGCGGTAGCGGCGCAGCAGCGGATGGCCGATCGGCGGCCCGCCGAGCCGGCGGCATTCGAGCGCGAGATAGGCGAGTTCGCCGACCGGATCGACCTGGCGCAGATCGGCGCGGAATTCGAGGCAGTCGATGATGCGCGGCGTGCCGTTGACGTAGACGTGCTCGGGCCGCAGGTCGCCGTGGCCGTCGACGAGGCGGCGGTCGTGAACGCGCCGGCGCAAGAGCGCCGTGCGGCGCGCCAGGAACGCGACGATCCGCCGTGTGATGGGCTTCAGCGCGGCCACGAGCTGCGGGTCTGCCGCGGCCGAAAAGGCTCTCTCGGCGGCGGCGATCTCGGCCTTCATTCGGGCCGTGAATGTTGGTGCGATGAGGCGAACCCGCGGCGCGGTCGCATAAAAGGCGGCGAGGCGCGAAGCCACCGGTTCGATGTCGCCGCCGCGCCATCGGCCGGAGGCGATGCGACGGTCGAGCATGCGGCGGCTGTCGAGCCGGACCATCTTGACCAGCCAGTCGATCGGCGCGCCCCGGCCGCCGATCGCCAGCCTGCCCTGTGCGTCCCCCGTCAGCGGGACGACGCCGATATAGACGTCGCCCGCGAGCCGGCGGTTGAGCCGGATTTCGGCCAACGCGTTCCGCCGGCGCGCCGCGATCGTGCGGAAATCAAAGCCGTCGCCGCGCACTGGCTTTTTCAACTTGAAGGCGTAGGCGTCGGTCAGGAACACCCAGGAATAATGCGTCTCGACCGTTTCGACACGCGTCGTGCCGCCGGGATAGCTCTGCGGGAGAGACAGAAAGCCGATGCGCTCCGCGATGCCGGTTTTGCAAGGGGCCGGCAAGCCGCCGATCCTCGCAGGCGCGGGAGGCGCATAGGGCATCGCCGCACCAATCAGGAACCCTCCGCGCCGCTCGCTTCGGCGCGGTCGAGTGCAAGCGCCAAATCGCGCAACCCGGCGGCGATCGCGACCGGATAGCGGAAGGGGTCGAGCCGCCGCAGCGCGGCCGGCAGATGCGCCAGCTGGTCGCGCGCATAGGCACCCACGGCGTCAAGCGCGGGCGCCGGCTGGACGCGGCGACCGTTGCGCATGACGGGTTGCAGCTGCGGCTCGCCGCCATGGCGCTCCTCGGCCAGCGCGACGATATCGCCGGCAAACTCGCGTTCGGCGCCGACCGAGCGCCATACCTGTTTGCGGCCCGGCCAGGTGGCCTTGCCTTCCGAGCGTTTGCGCCGCGGCCGGCCGGCGTATTCCTGGAGCTTATAGGCGCAATCGAGCGCCGGCGCGTCGGACGCAGTGGTCAATGCGGTGCCGACCCCGAACGCGTCGATCGGTGCGTCGCGCAGCGCGAGGATCTGGTCCTCGTCGAGCCCGCCACTGGCGACGATCGTCACGTGCCGCAAACCGCCCCGGTCGAGGATCGCGCGCACCCGGCGCGCCTGTTCCCCGAGGTCGCCGCTGTCGATGCGCACGCCGGAGATCGCGATCCCGTCGCGGGCGAGCTTCGGCGCCAGCTTTACGACCCGTTCGGCGGCCCGCTCGGTATCGTAAGTGTCGATCAGCAGCACGAGATCGCGCGGCCGGGAGCGGGCGAAATTCTCGAACGCGGCGGTCTCGTCGTCATGCGCCTGGATGAAAGAATGCGCCATTGTGCCCTTGACCGGGATGCCGAAGTCGATGCCGGCCGCCAGCGTCGCGGTACCGGCGAAGCCGGCGACATAGCTCGCGCGCGCCGCCAGCAGGCCGGCTTCGGCGCCGTGCGCCCGGCGCAATCCGAAGTCGATCAATGGCTTGCCTTGGGCCGCCAGGACAAGGCGCGCCGCTTTCGACGCGACGACGGTCTGGAAATGCACAAGATTGATGAGCCGGGTTTCGACCAGCTGCGCCTGCGGCAGCGGTGCCGCGACCCGCAAGACCGGCTCGTCGGGAAAAAACACGGTGCCCTCCGGCAATGCGTCGAGGTCGCCGGTGAACCGCAACTCACCAAGAAAGCCGAGAAGGCGCTCGGGGAAGCCGCCGAGGCGGCGCAGGCGCCGGATGTCGTCTTCGGTAAAGGCAAGGCTCTCAAGATAATCGACCGCCTGTTCGAGCCCCGCCGCCATCAGAAAGCCGCGGTGCGGCGGCAATTTGCGCACGAACAGCTCGAACACCGCGGTATCGGTCAACCCGTGATCGAGGTAAGCCGCCAGCATGTTGAGCTGGTACAAATCGGTCAGCAGCGCGTCGGAGCGGCTCACACCCAAGCTTCCCGGTAAGGCTGGCGGCCGGCGGAGGCGCCGGCGACTGCCGCACGTGGAACGGCGCGATGACCGCCGATCCGACGGTCGGCCGGCGTGGCCCTCAAACCGCTTCCTGCTGCACGTCGCGCCACAGGCAGCGGACCTCCTGCGGCAGCGCACCGATGACGTGCTCGACCTGTCCTCGATCGATCCGCTGGTCAATGAGGTTCAGCACCACCCGTGCGACGCGTTCGGCATCCTGGAGTTCATCATGCCCTCGCAGCTCGCGGCTGATCGCCTGACAAAAATCCTGCTCGTGCGCCGCCCTCAGCCGCTCGGCCGAAGGATGCCAGCCGTCGTTGGCGAAGCCGAGGTCGTCGGCGATCTTATGCAGCCACTCGTGCGTGCGCTGCAGAGACGTATCGAGAACGAACGCTTTGGTCATCGCGCGCTCCACGGCAGATCACGCGGACAACACTAATGGCAGTTGGCGGATGCGGCCATTGATGCACGTCAAAACCGCTCCGACTGCGGCCCTCGCGCGCAGCCGACCTTTGATGCAGGTCAAGGCTCCGGGGTCGATTCTTGATACGGTTCGCCGCTGTTCGTAGCGGGGTCCGATATGGCTCAATCCGCCGCTCTGCTGTTTGCGCTCGAAGGCAGCCGTCCGTACGGCGAAGGGGTGGCCGGCCGCCTCGAATGGCCGCTTGCCGCGCATGAAGAACGCGGCTTCGAGGACGGCGAGCACAAGATCCGGCCGCTCGTCGATGTCAGCCGGCGCGACGTGTTCGTGATCCATTCGCTCTATGGCAGCCCCGGCTCCAGCCCCAACGACAAGCTGTGCCGGCTCCTGTTCATGATCGGCGCGCTGAAGGACGCCGGCGCGGCGCGCGTGACGGCGGTCGCGCCGTATCTTTGCTACGCCCGCAAGGACCAGCGCAGCCAGCCGCGCGACCCGATCACGACAAAATACGTCGCGCGCATGTTTGAAGGCTGCGGCGCCGACGCGGTCATGACCTTCGATGTCCACAACCGCGCCGCGTTCGAAAACGCATTCCGCATCCCGACGCTGAACATCGAGGCGCTGCCCTTGTTCGTCGAGCATTTCGCGGAGGTGCTGCGCGACCGGAAGGTCGCCGTCGTGTCGCCCGACATCGGCGGCGCCAAGCGTGCCGAGCGCTTTCGCCGGGCGCTGGCCGGCGCGCTCGGCAGCGAGCCGACCGCCGGGTTTGTCGACAAGCAACGGGCCGGCGGCGTCATCAGCGGCGACCTCTTCGTCGGCGACGTGCGCGGCCGGATGGCGATCCTGTTCGACGACCTGATCGGCACCGGCACGACGCTGCGGCGCGCCGCCCTAAAATGCCGCGACGCCGGCGCCGAGCGGATTTATGCCGCAGCGACTCACGGACTCTTCATCGGCGACGCGCCGGAAGCACTGGGCGCCGATTTGTTCGACGGCATCGTCGTCGGCGACACCGTGCGCTCCGCCCTCGAGGAAGCGGGCCGGCTGCCGCCGCACGTCGCAATCCTCGATACGTCGCGGCTGGTCGGCGAGGCTATCGCAGTCAGCCATTCCGGGATGTGACAAAAGCGCTGTGGCCGCGGACAGAGGCCTCGCGCGGCGCCCGAACAACCGCGCCTAACGGCTGCCCTCATGGCCCGGCCGGCGTCGCGGCCTCGGACCAGGAGGCCCGGAGGCGTCCGCCGTTCCGTTAGCGTCAGCCGCGGCCGATGAACGGCATTTTGGTGGCCATGACAGTGATGAACTGGACGTTGGCCTCGGGGGTCACGGTGGCCATGAAGACGACGGCGCGGGCGACGTTTTCGACGTCCATCGTCGGCTCGATCATGATTTCGCCGTTGGGTTGCGGCACGCCGCGGGTCATCCGCTGCGTCATTTCCGTCAGCGCATTGCCGACATCGATCTGGCCGCACGAGATGTCATATTTGCGGCCGTCGAGCGAGGTTGATTTCGTCAGGCCGGTCACCGCATGCTTGGCGGTCGTGTAGGCGATCGAGAAGGGGCGCGGCACATGCGCCGAAATGGAGCCGTTGTTGATGATGCGGCCGCCCATCGGCGTCTGGTCTTTCATTATGCGAAAAGCCTGCTGCGTGCACAGAAACGTGCCGTCAACGATCGACGCCAAGACGCCGCGCCAGCGTACCCATTCCAGGTCCTCGATCGGCGCCGCACTGCCGAACCCGGCATTGTTGAACAAGACGTCGAGCCGGCCGAATTTCGCCTTTGTCGCGGCAAAGAGTTTCGCGACCGAATCTGGATCGCCGACATCGGTCGGCACGCCCAAGGCCGGGCCCTGCCGGCTCTCGATCTCGCCGACGACCGCCTGTAACGGCTCCGGCCGGCGCCCGGCGACGACAACCGCAAAACCTTCCCGCGCCAGCGCCAGCGCCGATGCCTTGCCGATGCCGCTGCCGCCGCCGGTGACCAGCGCAACCTTGCCGTTCGACGCCATGATAGGATCCTCCTCCGGATGCGAGCCGATTGCCCTCGCACGCACGATAGCAGGTTTGCGCCGCTGCCGGTCGGCCTTCGACGCGCCCGGTGCGCGATGCGCGGCGGTCGGGTAGCGAATTACGTTGCGGTTTTCGTCGCGAGCAAAGCAGCAGCGGCGCCGGCCCGGATCATCCCGGCCCGGAGGAAGAGGAAGCGACAATGCTGGTCGACAAGATCAATCATTTCGCCCGTCGCGGCCCTGATAAGCCGGCCCTCGTCTACAATCAGCAGGAATTGTCCTATCGGGCGTTCGCCTGCGCCATCGAACTGGCACGGCGGTGGCTGGAGGCGCAGGGCATTGCCGCTGACGGCGTTTCCGGCAGCAGCGTGGCCGTCCTCGCCATCGCCAACATCCGCGACGCCTGGGTGCTGTCACTGGCGGTGCGAAGCCTAGGCGTCGCAACCCTCGTCGTGCCGTCGCTTGAACAAATCGTCCATCTCGGATTGGCCGGCATCGGCTGCGTCGTCACAACCGAAACAGAAAATTGGCGAGGCGCCGGCGAGCTTTGCCAGGCGGCCGGCTGGCGTCGCATCACCGTGCCAAAGACCATCTTTGCCGACCTGGCGAACACCTCCATCCCGGTAACCGGAACCACTCCCCACTTCGGCGGCCATTTGCTTCTGACCTCTGGCACGACCGGCCGCTTCAAGATGGTCATGGCCGATCTGGCCCAGCAATCCGATTCCTTGTCGGTTCGACAGCAGGTCTTCGGCATTTCAGATCAGTCGATTGTCAATCTCGCGAATTTTCAGCTCTGGGGAGGAGGAGCGCACAATTTCGCCATTGCGACTTGGGATGCGGGCGGCGCAGTCGTGTTCCAACAGGGTGGGGACGTCCACACAGCTCTGAATTACCGTGGGATCACCCACACTCTCGCGACTCCCTATTCCCTGGCCTGTGTTCTCTCGGCCCCCGCAGGCGCGTTCGGCCGCAACGACGCAATGCGGTTCATCGTCGTCTCCGGCCCGCTGTCGGAGGCCATGACCTTGGCCGCCCAGCGGCGGCTGACCCGGCAGATTTATACCTATTACGGTACGACCGAGGCCGGCGTTGTCGCGGTGACGCAAATCGTGCACCTCGAAGATATCGCCTCACATAAAATTCTCCCGTCTCGGCAGGTCCAGATCGTTGATGATCGGGACCGCGTTTTGCCCGCTGGCCGAGAGGGCCAGGTGCGTATTCGCACGGCACACGGGGTCAACAGATATTTCCAGGATCCCTTGGCGTCGCAAGAATTCTTTCGCGATGGCTATTTCTATCCCGGAGACCTCGGCATCGTCAGACCGGACGGCAGGCTTATGCTGCGCGGACGGGTGACCGAGGTGATCAATGTGCTCGGGGTAAAGATTGCGGCCGGGCCGCTTGAGGAGGCGGTGCAGCGCGAAACCGGGGCCACCGGCGTCTGTATTTTCTCGGCGCCGGATCAGACGGGCGTGGAGGAGGTCCATGTTGCCGTTGAGCCGCGGCGGTCCGTCGATCGCTCGACGCTGTCGCGCGTGCTCGGCCAGCTGCCGGTGCGCGTCCGCGCGCGGCTGCATTGCGTCGACGCCCTCCCTCGCAACGATCTCGGCAAGGTCCGCCGCGACGTGCTGAGGCGGCAGCTGGGCGTCGCCTCGGGTGAGGCGTGATCGCGGCGATCTCGTGGCGCCCTGCTCCCGTATTATCGGGCGGGCAGGCGAGCCGTTCGGGCCAGCAACGGCGGCGGGATGCGGCGCCGCAGCGCTATGACGCCGCGGCGCCGGGCCGTCAAATGCAGTATGTGCGCAGCGGCGGGAAGCCGTTGAAGCCGACCGAGGCGTAACTCGCCGTGTAGGCGCCGGCCGACAGGATTGCAACCTTGTCGCCGACCGCGAGGTCCGACGGCAGCCGGTATTCGGTGTGCTCGTAGAGAATGTCGGCGCTGTCGCAGGTTGGGCCGGCGATAACGACTGGAGCGGGCGGGCCGCAGCGCGTGGCGGGCGGCTCGATGCGGTATTTGATGCTCTCGCCCATCGTCTCGGCCAGCCCGTTGAACTTGCCGACATCGAGATAGACCCAGCGCTTGCCGCCGCCGTCGCCCTTGTCGGCGATCAGCACGACCTCGCTGTGGATGACGCCGGCGTCGCCGACCAGCGAGCGCCCCGGCTCGACGATGATTTCCGGCAGGCGGTTGCCGAAATGGCGGGTCAACGCGTCGGTCACCGCCTGGGCATAGTCTGCCAGCGACGCGATGCGGCCGCGATATTGCGCCGGAAAGCCGCCGCCGATGTTGACCATCCTGAGGCTGATGTCGGTCTCGGCCAACAGCGTGAACATGCGCGCGACCGCGCCCACCGCCTTGTCCCATTGGCCGAGATCGGTCTGTTGCGAGCCGACATGAAACGACACGCCGTAGGGATCGAGCCCCAGTTCGCGCGCCCGCTGCAACAGCCCGACCGCCATGTCCGGGGTGCAGCCAAATTTGCGCGACAGGGGCCAGTCGGCGCCCTCGCACGACACGAGGATGCGGCAGAAGACGCGGCCTGCGGGCGCGCAGCGCGCCAGCTTTTCGAGTTCGGCGGCGCTGTCGAAGGCGAAGAGCCGCACGCCCGCCTCATAGGCGAACGCGATGTCGCGTTCCTTTTTGATCGTGTTGCCGAACGACAGCCGCTCCGGCGTCGCGCCATGGCCGAGGCACAGCCTGATCTCGGCCGGGCTCGCGACATCGAAGTTCGACCCTTTGGCCGCCAGCGTCGCGACGATCTCGGGTGCCGGATTGGCCTTCACCGCGTAATAGACGCTGGCGCTCGACAGATAGCGGCACAGCAAATCGTAGGATTCGGCAATCGTGTCGAGATCGACGACGAGGCACGGGGTCTCGGGGGCGTGGTCGGCAAGGAAACGGGCGATTTTCCGGTTCATGCGCGGGGCGATCCTGATCCTGAAGCGGCTGAACGCCGGGCGGCTATCGGAAAGCGCACCAGCGCGGAAGCCGGCCTTTCCTGCCGCTCGGGCAGACGTGTCCCCGCCGCGGCGGGGACGGGCAAGGCGCCGCGTATCCGGCCGAATGGCCGGTCGGCGCCTAGCGCTGTTTCAAACTGCTTGGATCGGTCGCCCGGCCGCCCCGCCCGCGCTGGCGGGTGCCGCGGAGGACGGCGTCAGGGCAGGGCGCAATGGCCCAGCTCGGGATTGCAACCATATCGACCTCCCTCTCGGGACCGGCAGAAGCCGGGAACCAAAAAGGACGCGTTACGTCGTTGCATAACCACAGGGGCCATAGGCACGTGCGAGTGCGTCAACGCGCCGATAGATACGCGCATCCCCCGTGATTGCAAGGGGGAATTCGGAGCGCTCCCAATTAAATCCGGAACGCCGCGGCGTCCAATCGGCGAGGGGTGAAAACGCACCGCGCACGGTCGACGGTGACGACCTCTCCCGCCACCTCATGTACACAGCGAAACGAACGCCGCGGTGGTTTCTGCGTCCCCGTGCACGCAAAATGGCGAACGCTCGGCGGCGGGATGATCGACCGGGCGCGCCTTGTCCTCGCCCGCCGCGGCCTCGGCCTCGCGGCAGGTGGCTGACCTCGCCGGAGATCGCGGTGGCGCGCGTCGCGAGATCGTGAACCCCATCGGGATTGGCGTTTGCTTTGCTGCCCGCTATCGTGTTCCACTCGTTCCAAGTGCGAGGCACCATGCGTATCCGCCAACTTGCGATGACAGCCGCGTTCGCCGCCGGAACCGCTGCGTTGCTGTCGGCGCCGGCGGCAGCGCAGTATTATTACTCGCCTCTGTGCAACCCGTTCCCGCTAACCTGGCCGTTCTGCGTCGTCGAGGCTGTCGGCTACGTCGTCACCGCGCCGTTCCGCGCGATCGCGCCGCGCCCGTATTATTACGCGCCGCCCCCTTATTACGCGCCGCCGTCCTACGCGCCGCCGCCTTATTACGGCGTGCCGCCTTCCGCCGCCACCCCCCCGGCCGGCGCGCCGGCACAAACGGCGCCGCCAGCACAGTAAGGGCGGGCGCCAACCTTTTAATATCGCGCGTTGCCGGGGGTGCGCGGGAACGGGATCGCGTCGCGCACGTTGGAGAGGCCCGTCACATAGGCGAGCGTGCGCTCGAACCCGAGCCCGAAGCCGGCGTGCGGTACGGTGCCGTAACGCCGGAGATCGCGGTACCAGCTATAATGCTCTCGGTCGATGCCGCGCTCCGCCATGCGGGCATCGAGCACATCGAGGCGCTCCTCGCGCTGGCTGCCGCCGACGATTTCGCCGATCCCCGGCGCCAGCACGTCCATCGCTGCGACGGTGCGCCCGTCGTCGTTGAGGCGCATGTAGAAGGCCTTGATCTCCTTCGGGTAGTTCATGACGATAACCGGCCTTTTGGCGTGCTGTTCGGTCAGCCAGCGTTCGTGCTCGGATTGCAGATCGATGCCCCATGCCACCGGAAATTCGAATTTCGTTCCCTTCGCGCGCTGCAGAATCCGGATTGCCTCGCCGTAATCCATGCGCACGAATTCCGAGGCAACAATGCCTTCGAGTTTTGCGACGAGGCCCTTTTCGATGCGCTCGTCAAAAAACGCCAGATCGTCCTGCCGCCCGCTCAGCAATGTCGTGAAGGCGTGTTTCAGCAGCCGCTCGGCCAGCGTCGCGTCATCGGCAAGATCGGCGAACGCGATTTCCGGCTCGATCATCCAGAATTCGGCCAAGTGGCGGCTTGTGTTCGAGTTCTCGGCACGGAAGGTCGGTCCGAACGTGTAGACTTTGGTCAACGCTAGGCAATAGGCTTCGACCGCGAGCTGGCCCGAGACGGTCAGAAAGGCTTCGCGGCCGAAAAAATCCTGCGCGAAATCGACCGTGCCGTCCGCCGCGCGCGGCAAATTCGCGAAGTCGAGGGTCGAGACGCGGAACAAGGCGCCGGCGCCTTCGGCGTCCGAGGCGGTGATGATCGGCGTGTTGACCCAGAAAAACCCATCCTCATCGAAGAAGCGATGGATCGCCTTGGCGAGCGTGTGGCGCACGCGCGTCGCGGCACCGATAGCGTTGGTGCGCGGCCGCAGATGCGCGACCTCGCGCAGGAATTCGAGCGTGTGCGCCTTCGGCTGTATCGGATAGGTCTCCGGATCATCGACCCAGCCGATGACGCGGATGTCATCCGCCTGCATCTCGAACGGCTGGCCCTTCGCCGGCGACGGCACAACCCGGCCGGTCGCCTCGACCGCGAGCCGGCCGACAGATGCAGCACTTCGCTCTCATAATTCGGCAGCGTGTTGGGCGCGACGACCTGCAGCGGCTGAAACGCCGAGCCGTCCGACAGATGCACAAATGAGATGCCGGCGCGCGAATCGCGCCGCGTGCGCACCCAGCCATGCACCCTCACCGGCTTATCGGCCGGCGCCTCGCCCGCCAGCACCGCGCGCACGCTCGAAGATTTGTCATCCATGGGCGTTGAGGTAATGAGGCCGCGGCGGCTTGTCCAGCGACGCCGTTGCGCCGGCGCAGCGAAGGCGAGATGATGGCCGGGAGCAGCGGCGCCGCCGCTGTCGCGAGCACGGAGGGGAGCGACGATGGCCTACGAAGGAATGATTGCCGAGACCGTCACGATCACCGGCGACAAGGGCGAGCCGATCTCGGCCTATGTCGCGCGGCCTTTGGGCGCCGGGCCATTCCCCGGCATGGTGCTGTTGCACCATGCGCCTGGCTGGGACGAATGGTATCGCGAGACGACGCGCAAATTCGCCCATCACGGCTACGCGACGATCAGCCATAACCTCTACCACCGCGCCGGCCCCGGCAATCCGGATGACGTCGCGGCCAAGGTGCGCGCCTCGGGCGGCGTCCCCGATGCGCAGGTCATCGGCGATACCGAGGGCGCCGTGCAGTGGCTGAAGGCGCAGCCGTGGTCGAGCGGAAAGGTCGGCGTGTTCGGAACCTGCTCGGGCGGGCGGCAGACCTTTCTGTATGCCTGCCACACGAACAGCATCAACGCCGCCTGCGAGCTGTGGGGCGGCCGCGTCGTGATGAGCAAGGAAGAACTCAATCCGAAGCAGCCGGTCGCGCCGATCGAATACACACAGAAATTGTCCTGCCCGCTGCTCGGCCTGTTCGGCAACGAAGACCGCGCGCCGACGCCGGAGCAAGTCGACCAGCACGAGGCCGAACTGAAGAAGTACGGCAAGAACTACGAGTTCCATCGCTATGACGGGGCCGGCCACGGCTTTTTCTATTACGATCGGCCGGCCTATCGCATCGAGCAGGCCTTGGACGGTTGGAAGAAGGTGTTCGCGTTCCTCGAAAAACACCTGTCATAAGCCCGCCCACCGTCGTCATGGCCGGGCTCGACCCGGCCATCCACGACCGGCGCAGCGGTGCATCATTTCGTCGATGCCCGGATCCCGGACTTGATCCGGGGCCGGGCATGACGAGGAATGCTCCAACAGAGGGCTCTGGCCAAAAATGTGCACCTCGATCGTCGAGATCGTCCCGGCCGCCGGCGCCGGCAAGACCGGTGACGGGTGGATTGAGCTGACCCATTCCGTGGTCTCTTACGACCACCCGCACCACGCCGTGCTGGAAGAGGCGATCACGATCGATTTCGTCAATTCGGAGATGGGGCCGGGCGCGCGGGTCGCGGTCGAATTGACGCTGGAGGCGGCGAAAGAACTCAACGCCGCCCTCGCGCGCGCGATCGCCCAGGCCGAAATCGAGGAAGCCCACCGCCACCGCCCGGCATAGCCGTCGCCTTGCCCCTACCCCAACGCGGCTTCGCGGCCGGCGATGTAACCCTGGCAGGCGGCGCGCGCGAGACCGTGCTGCGAAAACCCGCCCGCTGACTCGCCGCCGCAATAAAGCCCGGGAATGACCGTGCCGTTCATGTCGAGGACGCGGCATTTGGCGTCGATGCGCAGCCCGGCGCGGGTGTCGTGCACGACGGGCGTCGCCCACGCGGCGTAAAACGGCGGCCGCGCGATCTTGTGGAGCGGCTTGGGTTTGGCAAATTCCTCGTCGATGCCGCTGTCGACAAAGGAATTGTAGCGCGCGATGGTCTCTTCGAGATTGGCAGGCGGCATCGCAATGCGCTGATATTGCATGACGATTTTCGCGGCGAGGTCGGCCAGGCGGCCGGCGCTGAAAAAGAATCCGGCTGCGATATCGACATTGGGCGGCTGCACCTGCCAGCCCTCGCGCTCGACGGCGTCCTGGTCAAAAATCGCCCAGATCGGGCCGCCGCCATTGTGGCCGTCGTCGATGCCGGCCAATGCCGCGTTGAGCCAGTTGTTCGGTGCGTATTTGGCGCGCTGCACGTTGCGCCAGTCGCCCTGCACGTAATTCTCGATCGAATTATAGTTGTTGGCGATGTATTGCCCACCGGTCTCGTCGTAAAACCGTTTGCCGAGCATGTTGACGCAGATGACATCCTGCCAATCCTTGACGAAGAGACCGGTGGCGCGCGCCTTGGCGAAGACCGGGCTGTCCGGCTGCCATTGCAGGTGCCGGTAATTGTATTGGCAGCCGATGAAGTTGGGTTTGGTGACGTTGGAGCCGAATTCGCCGATCTGGTTGTAAAAACCCCACAGCGCCGCGCCCACCGCCATCGCCGCGAGTTCGCCGCTGGCGTCCTGGTCCGACCACGGCATGCCGGCGAGGCCGCAATATTCTTCCGTGAGACGCGGGTCGAACATGCGCCGGAAGTTGACGTTGCCGGTTGAGCCGCCGGTGCCGATGACGACAGCCTTGCGCGCGCGGATATCGAGCACGCGGCCGCCGCGGTCGACGGCGATGCCGAGCACCCGCCCGGAATTGGGTGCCTCGCGGTAGATCCTGGTCATGCGGTGTTCGAGCAGTATCTCGACGCCGCAGCGGCGGGCGGCGATTTCGAGCGAGCGCATCATCCCATTGCCCGAGGAGCGCGTCTTCTGCACCGCCGGATCGGCCGGCACGCCGCTCGCCGGCATCGGCCAATGCCCGACGATGCTGTGCATCTCGCGCGGCACCGAATTGCCGACCGAGTTGCCGCCAATATGGTCGGGCGCCTTCGCGACGAACTCGACGCCGTGCGCGAGCAGCCACTCGAAGCAAGGGGCGCTGTTGTCGGCGAAGGCGCGAATGATCTCGCGGTCGTTGTAACGGTAGTCAGGGAAACCGTTCGGCCCGACCACCGACCAATCGGTCAAGTCGCGGTAGAGCAGGTCAGGCGAATC
>JASIAN010000142.1 GCA_030042035.1 Alphaproteobacteria bacterium
CGGGCGAACCGAAGGATGCCGACATGGATTCGGTGATCAACCTCAACCGCTTCCGCAAAGCGAAGCAGCGCGCCGAGAAGGATCGCCGGGCCGCGGAAAACCGCGCCACCTTCGGGCGCAGCAAGGCGGAGCGCCGCACGACGGAGGCCGAGCGCCAGCGCCGCGAGCGCGATCTCGACAACCAGCGGCTCGAATAACGCTCAGCGCGCCGCCGTGCCGAGGACGCGGCGGTAGGCGGCAACGGCAACATCGTCGAAGCAGACAAAAACGACGCGTTGCGGCGCGTCGTGGGCTGCGAGATGCGAGCGCACCGCGGCAACCGCGATCGCGGCCGCTGCGTCGTGCGGAAAACCGTAGACCCCGGTCGCGATCGCCGGGAATGCAATGTCGCGGAAACCGCGGTCGAGGGCAATCGCCAGGCAGGCGGCGTAGCAGCGCGCGAGGATGTCGCGCTCGCCATGGCCGCCGCCGCGCCAGATCGGCCCGACGGTGTGGATCACGTGCCGTGCCGGCAGGCGATAGCCCGCCGTGAGGCGCGCCTCGCCCGGCTGACAGCCGCCGAGCGTGCGGCATTCGGCCAGCAGCGCCGGACCGGCTGCGCGGTGGATTGCACCGTCAACGCCACCGCCGCCAATTAGCGACGAATTGGCGGCATTGACGATCGCATCGACCGCCAGATGCGTGATGTCACCGCGCTCGAGACGGATTCGCGGGTCGATCGGCAAAGATGCGGGCATCGCCGCTCTCCCGGCCCAAGGCGCCGCCGAGCGGGGTTCATCTACGACCTCCGGGGCGTCGCTGTCCACGCTCATCCCGCTCGGGCAATTGTGGCCGGCCAGATGATTTTGCCGTCTCGTCGTAGTCGGGGATGGCAAGTCCGCCGTGCCGAAAAAGTGACCGGGATCGCCGTTCGCCGATCCCGATCAAGTGTGCGGGTGGCAAACCCGCGACAGGGAGACTTTGCCGAACCGGACCGACGTTTAGGGGCGAGGGTCCGGAACCCGCCCAGTCGTCGCATCGCTGCGACGCCATCGAAACACTCCGATCGCAGGCGAGTTCCCGCAACCGGCAAAAATTTTTCGCGCGACCCGCGGTCGCTCTCAAGGCAGCGCACGGGCGGCGGTGCGCCGTGCTTGCCTGCGAACGACCCGCCGCGCGTTCCGCGCTGTCGGACCCGGACCGCGGCCGGCAGATCCTGCGCCCGCATGGCGCGCGGTCGCCGACCGGGCCATGATGATCTCGGCCTGACGATCCGGTATGATGCCCATCAGCCGGCGCAGCGCCTCGCGCCCTCGCGACAGTCGCGAACGCACGGTGCCGACCGGCACGTCGAGCACTGCGGCGACCTCCTCGTAGCGCATCCCTTCCAACCCGACCAGCAGAATGACCGAACGCTGCTCCTCCGGCAGCCTGGCCAGCGCGCGTTCGAGGTCGCGCAGTTCGAGACGTCTGTTTTGGTGAGGCGGACGCGTCAGGAGCGGCTCGGTCTCGCTCAGCCCGACCGCAGCGCCTTCGCGCACCGAGCGGCGCACCTGGTTGACGTACTGATTGTGCAGGATCGTGAACAGCCACGCACGCAGATCGGTCCCATCTTGCCACAAATGGAGCTTGTCGAGAGCGCGGGTCAGGCAATCCTGCACGAGATCATCGGCGGTCGCCGCGTCCCGCGCCAGGGCGCGGGCATAGCGCCGCAGTCGCGGGATCTCCATTGCAATGCTCTGATAGATTTCTGCCACCAAACATCTCTCCCGTTCTCCGAGACCGGCGTTGCGGCCGATCGATGCGGCGAGTCTAGCGGGCGGGTGTAATCTGATGATGTCATCCGCTCGGCTTTGTGTAAGAAATTGTAAACGATGCGCGGAAGACAGCGCAGCATGAGCCCGGCAGGGCGGTGCGCTGCGATTGCTGGCAAGAGCCTGGGCGGGCAGAGGTTTCACAATGAACGATGTCGCCCACATCCTGATTGTCGATGATCAGCAGGAGATCTGCGATGTCGTGCAGGAGTACCTGACCGGCGAGGGTTATCGCGTGTCGACGGCGCACGACGGCGCCGGCATGCGCCGCGTCTTGGGTCAGTCGCCGGTCGATCTCGTGATCCTCGATCTGATGCTGCCCGGCGAGGACGGGCTGAGTTTGGCGCGTTCGCTGCGCAGTGAATCGGGCATCGGCATCATCATCCTGACCGGCCGCGGCGAGACCGTCGATCGCATCATCGGCCTCGAAATGGGAGCCGACGACTACCTGCCGAAGCCGTTCCACCTGCGCGAGCTTTTGGCGCGCGTCAAAAGCGTGCTGCGCCGTGTCCACAGCCGCGGCGACGACCTGCTGCAGCCGCTGCGCGCGCGCGCCCGCTTCGCCGGCTGGAGCCTCGATCTGTCGAGCCGGCAGCTGATGTCACCGCAGGGCCGGGAAGTGCGGTTGACGACCGGCGAATTCGACCTGCTCGCCGCCTTTGTCAACAACGCCAACCAGGTGTTGACGCGCGACCGGCTGTTGGATCTGGCGCGCAACCGCGAGGCGGGGCCGTTCGACCGCACGATTGATGTCCAAGTCGGGCGGCTGCGCCGCAAGCTCGAAGACGATCCACAAAACCCGATGCTGATCAAAACCGTGCGCGGCAGCGGCTACATCTTTACGCCGCCGGTCGACATAAGCTGACCGGCTTTCCCGGCTCTTCACACGGGCGCGCTTTGCCACTTCGTGATGGCCGATGAAACAACGGACCATCGTGACCGGCGCACTCGAACGTGCGCACAGAAGCAAACAGCGCGGACCCATCTGCGCGTCGCTACCCGCGCCCGCCATTTGCGGCTAAGCTGAACCGTAAACCATTCTCACAGGAACTCTGCCGCCATGCCTGTCACGCCTTCAGCGCAAGCCGTCGCCGAACTTGCCCCGACCGGCGTCCTGCGCGCTGCGATCAACATGGGAAATTTCCTATTGGTCACCGGCCGCACGCCGTCCGGCGATCCCGCGGGCGTGTCGCCCGACATGGCCGCGGCGATCGCCGTCCGCCTCGGCGTCCCGGTCAAATACGTGCCTTATGCGCGGCCGGGCGAACTCGCCGACGACGCCGAGAAAGGCCTGTGGGACATCGGCAATATCGGCGCCGAGCCGCAGCGCGCCGCCGTCATCAATTTCACCGCCGCCTATTGCGAGATCGAAGCGACCTATCTGGTGCCGGCGGGCTCCTCGATCCGCAGCGTCGCCGAGGTCGACCAGCCGGGCCGGCGCGTCGCCGTGACAGCGCGCAGCGCTTATGGGCTGTGGCTCGAAAACAACTACAAGCGCGGCGAACTGTTGCAGTTCGACAGCGCCGATGCCGCAATCAAGGCCTTTACCGACGAGAAGCTCGACGCCTATGCCGGGTTGCGCCCGGCGCTCATCGGGCTGGCGGAGAAAATGCCGGGTTCGCGCATTCTCGACGGCCAGTTCACCGCCGTGCAGCAGGCGGTCGGCACGCCGAAGAAAAATGCCGCCGGCTTTGCCTTCCTGAAGGATTTTGTCGAGGAAGCGAAACGGAGCGGCCTTATCGCCAGCCTCATCGAACGGCACGGCGTCCAGGGACGCCTGTCGGTCGCGCCGCCGGCGTAGCGGAAAACGGGTCATTGCGAGCGAAGTGAAGCAAGCTCGCTTCGTATTTCGCGCCGGATTCGGCGTTGCTGCGCTCCCTCGCAATGACGCAGGTTCGAGGAGGAGGAAGATGAAAGCGGTGCTGTTGACCGGCCATGGCGGGCCGGAAAAGCTGGTGTACGGCGAGGCGCCGGACCCGATTGCCGGGGCGGGCGAGGTCGTTGTCGATGTCTACGCCGCCAGCGTCAATGCCGCCGACTACAAGGTGCGGCTGGGCGGCGGCGCCTATAGCGGCGCGAGCAACCTGCGGTTTCCCTATATCCTCGGCCGCGACTTTTCCGGCGTCGTCAGCGCATGCGGTCCCGGCGTCCGCGATTTCCGGGTCGGCGACGACGTGTTTGGCGTCATGGACCAGGGGATCGAGGGCTGTTACGCCGAAAAGGTCAAGATTGCCGCGGCGATCATCGCCAAGAAGCCGGCCCGGCTCGACCACCCGGAGGCGGCGGCGATGGCGCTGACCGGGATCACCGCGATCTGGGCGCTTGAAGATACGGCAAAGCTGCAGCCCGGCGAGACGATCCTCATTCACGGCGGCGCCGGCGGCGTCGCGGGGTTTGCCATCCAGCTCGCAAAGCACCTCGGCGCGACCGTCATCACGACCGCCAGCCCGCGCAATCACGACTACGTGCGCAGCCTCGGGGCCGATCGGGTCATCGATTACAACACCGAGGATTTCATGACCCGCGTCGCCGCGTGCGATGTCGTGTTCGACACGGTCGGTGGCGAGGTGCAGGCGCGCTCGTATGCGGTGCTGCGATCGGGCGGCAGGCTTGTGTGGATCGCGCCGGCGCCGGCGGGCTTTCAGCCGCCGCGCAGCGATGTCGAGGTGCTGCGGCCGCGCGTCGCGCGCGACCGGGCCCATCTCGAGCGCATCACGGAACTGCTCGCGGCGCGCGCGGTGTGGCCGCCGCACATCAAGGGATACCCCCTCGAAGACGCCGCCGCTGCGCACCGGGTCAGCGAGGGACGCCATCTGCAGGGCAAGCTCGTGCTGATCGTGCGGGCGGCGGCCCACTAATCAGCTGCCCGCACCGCGATGAAAGGAGAGAGACATGGCTGGTAACGCAGAAGTGATCATCGAGCTCGACAAGAAGCGCATGACGGCGATGGCCGAGCGCGATTACGCGACGCTGAATGAGCTGATCGCCGACGATCTCGTCTACACGCATTCGACCGCCCGGCTCGATACGAAGCAGAGCCTGATCGGCAACATGCAATCGGGCAGCACGGTCTACACCGCGGTCGTGCCGTCCGGGGTCGCGGCGCAGGATCTCGGCGATGCGGTCGTGCTGACCGGCACCTGCCGCATCAGCGTCAATGCCGGCGGGCGGGCCAACAATTTCGGCGTCCGCTTCACCGACATCTATGCCCGCCGCGGCGGTCGCTGGCAGATGGTCGCCTGGCAGTCGACCCGCTTGCCCGACTAGCGTCTATTCGCGCCTGCGGTGTACAGCGGCCGCCTTTTCTGGAGGCGGCATAGAGCGATTTTTTGCTTGAAAGCTGAGCGCCTTGCCCGAAAGCACGGCAAGCAGAAAAGTATGCATAGCTGACTTGTCTTATCACCCGGTTGTGCAATGCAGCATCAGATCTTAGTTGCCGTTTTGGAGACAACAGGCCGCGAGGATCACGATGCACCGCCGATCGCCGCAAGCTCACTCGTCGCTGAGGGAATTCGGACAACGCATCGATCGCATTACCGGCCATCTCAATGTGCTCCTGGTCGTCATCGCACTGGGTCTGGCGACACTCGACTTTACCTTTTTCGTCACCGAGAAGGTGATCGACAGCCTGCCGCCGATCACGGTCAGCAACAACGGGCCACCTGCCGCGGCGCATTGACGGTCCCCGCGCCTCGCCTTCTCGCTGCCCCGACGATTGCGCGGGGATAAGCCTCGCATGCTGCGCGCATAATGGCGACGATGAGCGCCTCGGGCGCGCGAAACGGAGCATGTCGAGCCGGGGTCGCGCATGCACAATCGTCGCAGGATTCTCGTCGTCGGGGCCGAGCGTGCGCTGCGCCGGTCGCTGGCGGAACAGCTCGAGCGGAACGGCGAATTTACCGCCGTCGAATGCGATTGCGGCGCCGCGGCGCTGCAGGCGGTGCAGCAGCGGCGCTGCGATGCGGTGCTGCTCGATCTCGGGCTGCCGGACATCGAGGGGCGCCGGTTGTGCCGCGAGATGCGCGGCGCCGCCGTCGGCGTGCCGATCGTCGTGCTGGCCGAGGCAGCCGACGATTCGGCGATGGTGCAGGCGCTCGACGCCGGCGCCACCGACTACGTAACAAAGCCGTTCCGCATCAATGTGCTGCTGGCGCGATTGCGGGCCCATTTGCGGCAGAGCGAATTCCGCGACGACGCGGTGCTGACGATCGGGCCCTACGCCTTCCGGCCGGGCGCCAAGCTGCTCAGCGATGCCAACGGCCGCCGGAAGGTGCGACTGACCGAGAAGGAAACGGCAATCCTCAAATTTCTCTATCGCGCCGGCCGGACGATCGGTCGCGATATGCTGCTCGGCGAAATCTGGGGCTACAGCGCCGACGTCACGACGCATACGCTGGAAACCCACGTCTATCGCCTGCGCCGCAAGATCGAGCGCAACCCGGCCAAGGCCGAAATTCTCATTACCGAACCCGGCGGCTATCGCCTGCTGCGGTAGCCGCGGCGTGCGGCGCCGGCGGCTCGCCGCGGTAATCGCGGGCAATGTAGACGTGATAGGTGTGGCCGCCATCGCGTCCGGAACGAATCCTGATCGTCGCAAGCGGCGAGATCGACGCGAACTGCGGCCGCATCTGACCGACGAGATCGTGCACCGTGACCGCGAGGAAATCGGTGCCGCGATGATTTTTGATGTTGTTGACGAGCCGCCACTCGTCGGCGATGCCCGGCACCGGGCTCCATTCGACCGCATCGAACGGGTGTGGGTGCACATAGTAGGTCAGCGCAGCGATCAGTTCGCGATCGTCTGCGAGGAGCGTCAGGCCCTGATGCGCCGCAAGCAGCGCCGAGACCTCGGCGCCGAGATGACGCCAGCCGCGCAGCCGGTGCAGCGGATCGTATTTCGCCGGCACCGCAATGCCGACCGCGGCTAGCGCGTCGGTCATCCCGAACAGCGCCACCGCCGCGGCCAGGTTTATCGCAATCGCCGCGTTGAGCCAGCCGCGCCAGCCGCGCCCGAGAGCCCAGGCGACGACCAGCACCGTGGCCGCGACATAGGCCGGCGCCGCCCAATTGGGCTCGGCGTGCGACAACAGGCTCTGCGTCAGGATCAGCGCCAAGGTCGGCAGCGCAAAGAAGGCCAGCAGGCGGCCTGCGCGGTCGGTCAGCGCTGTCGGGCGCAGCACGATCGCGATCAGTCCGGCGAAGACCAGCGGCCCGACGACGCCGAATTGCGAGCCGAAGAATTCAACAAAGGCGCGCGGATGAACCAGATGACCGGTCAGATGCGCGTTGTCGCCGACCGCCCGAAAGCTGGCAAACCCGTGGGTCCAATTCCACCATAAATTCGGCGCAAGAAGCGCTAGCGCGAGGCAGATCGCCGCCATCAGCGATGTCAGATGGCGTCGCTCTTCTTGCGTCGTCAGCAGGAATGCAACGGCCGAGATGAGCCAATACACCATCGCATATTTCGCGAGAAGGCCGAGGCCGACCGCGATCCCGACCGCCGGCCACCAGCGCCTGCCGCCCGGCTCGCGCGCCCGGATGAAGGCGTAAAGCGCCGCCGCCCAGCACGGCAGCAGCGCTGCATCGGTCGAGATGATAAACGACGACAGCGAGACGCCTGGCAGCGTCGCGTAGGTCAGCGCCGACCAGAATCCGACCCGCCGGTCGTAAAGCCGGGCGCCGATCGCGTAGATGACGCCGGCGGCGGCGGCATGCAAAAGCGGCGCCGAGAGGCGGATCGCCCATTCGCCGTTGCCGAATATCGCGGTCGTCAGCGCGATGAGCCAGGGGACGAGCGGCGGCTTCGAATAATATCCGAAGGCCAGGTGCTTCGCCCAATCCCAGTATTGCGCCTCGTCTGGGTAAAGGCCGGCCGGCTCGGCGGCGATCCATGCGAGCCTGATCGCGGTCAAGGCGGCGATGGCCGCCAGCGTCGATCGGGCCGAGCCGCGCCCCGTTGCTGGCGCGGCGGCGATAACCGGTTTCGATGACGGCGACAGGATCACGTCGGGCATTCCCCGGCGGCGCGGCGCAAACACCCCAGGATACCAGCTTGCGGGCGCCATGCCGCCGCGACAAGCCGCCCCTCGCCCGCCCGTGTCCGGCGACGGTCAAAAACCGCCCGCCGATCGGCGATTGCCCGCAGCCCACGCGCATGCGAGGCTCCTACCGACGAGCCAACCGAGAGGATCACGGCGATGCTCAAAATCTACGGCATTCCGCGCTCGCGCGCGTTCCGCACGCTGTGGCTGGCGAAGGAATTGGCGCTCGACTACGAGAACGTGCCGATCGACATGGGCAAGGGCGAGACCCGCACGCCGGAATTCCTCGCAATCAACCCGAACGGCCATGTCCCGGCGATCGACGATGATGGGTTCATCCTGTGGGAGTCGATGGCGATCAACCTCTACCTCGCGAAAAAGCATTCGCGCGGCAGCCTCTATCCGATCCGCTTCGAGGACGAGGCGCGGGTGTGGCAATGGAGCTTCTGGGGCATGACCGAGCTGGAGCGGCCATTGTTGACTGCGCTGTTTCACCGCGCCCTGTTGCCCGAAGCGCAGCGCGATGCGGCGCTCGCCGACCAGAGCGAAAAGGATTTGGGCCGGCCGCTCATGGTGCTGGACCAGGCAGTCGCTGCACGGCCTTATCTGGTCGGCGAGCATTTCTCGATCGCCGACCTCAACGTCGCGAGCATTCTGTCGTGGGCGCGACCGGCGCGCATCGACCTGTCGCACGTACCGAAAATGGCCGACTGGTTGCGTCGCTGCGCCGAGCGGCCGGCGGCGCGGGCGGCGCGCGACCTGCAGCGCTGACCGCCGCCGCTCAGCGCGCGTCGCCGGCAAAGCCCTGCTGGATCTCGGCGATGCGGGCGAGCGCCGCGGCCGAAAGTGGCCCTTTCTCGACGGCGCGGGCGGCATAGTCGAGCTGGTCGATCGTCGAATAGCCGACCAGCACGGTCGAGGCCGCGTCATGCGCCAACGGATAGCGGATCGCCAGTTCGATGAGGCTGTCGGCGTGGCCTTCCGCGATGAGCGGCAGAAAGCGGCGAGCGCGGGCGACATCGGCGCGGTAGTCGGCGCCGGTGCCGATCGGCGCCGGCGGCGGTGATCCCAGCGGGTGGCGCTCTTCCGTCCCGCTCAGCGCACCGGCCGCGAGCACGCGGATCACAATGATCCCCATGTCGGCGGCCTGCGCATGGCCCAGGAGGTTATCGTAATCCTGCGCCGGATAACCGGGCGGCAGCGCGCCGGCCGGGCTCGGGTTCAAGAGATTGTAGGCGGCCTGTGCCGTATCAAAGGCGCGCGCATCGATGACGCGCAACAGCGCCGCCGTCTCGCCGTTGGCGGTGATGCCGAAAAACCGGCATTTGCCCTGGTCGCGCAGCCGCTCGAATGCCGGCACGACCTCGCCCAGCACGATATCGGCAGAGAAATCGGCGCCGTCAGTCGCGCCGACGATCGCATTGTGGAACTGGAACAGGTCGACCTCTTCGCGCTGCAGGCGTTGCAGGCTGGCGTCGAGCGAGGCGGCGATCGCCGCGCCGATCCGCCGCGGCTCGGTCGCCGGCAGGCGCACCTTCGTGCCCATATAGGCGTTCGGGCGCAGCGCCTTCCACACGCGCCCGAGATTGCGCTCGGATTCGCCTTGGCCGTACATCTGCGCGGTGTCGAAATAATTGATGCCGAGCTCAAGCGCCCGCGCCACGGCTCGCTCCTGGTCCTTCGCGTCGCCCTTGATCATCAGCCCGCCGACCGCGCCGCAACCAAAGCCGAGCCGCGACACGGTGAGGCCCGTCCGCCCAAATCTGCGCTGTTCCATCCGCCCCGTCTCCGTCATCGTGCGCGCCTGCGCGAATCAATCGCCGCGGACAGGGCGTGTCAATGCGTGGGGAGAAAGGACGATGGCATCAGCAGCGATTCCGGCCGATCCGGCGCTGATCGACGATCTCGTCGCGGCCAACCGCATCCTCTACAACGAGGGCGTCGTCGACGGTTTCGGCCATGTCAGCGTGCGCCACGACAAGGCGCCCGACCGCTTCCTGTTGGCCCGCAGCATGGCGCCGGGCCTTGTTACGGCGGCCGACATCATGCAGTTCGCTGCGCATGACGGCGAGCCGATCGATGCCGAGGGCCGCACGCCCTACCTCGAACGCTTCATCCACAGCGAAATCTACCAGGCGCGACCGGACGTCGTCGCGATCGTGCACAGCCATTCTCCGGCGGTGATCCCGTTCGGTGTCGTCAAGCGGCAATTGCAGCCGATTTTTCATATGGGGTCGTTTCTCGGTGGCGGCGTGCCGGTATTCGAGATCCGCGACGCCGGCGGGCCCGCGACCGACATGCTGATCCGCAACCTTGCGCTCGGCGCGGCATTGGCGGCAGCGCTCGGCGACAAGCCCGTGGCGCTGTTGCGCGGGCACGGCAATGTCGTGGTCGGCGGCTCGCTGCGCGAGGTCACCTTCCGCGCCGTCTACACCGAGGTCAACGCGCGGCTCGCGGCGGAGGCGCTGCGGCTCGGCGACGGCGAGGCGGTGTTTCTGAGCGACGCGGAAGCCGCGGCGGCAACCGCAACGAACCGGGCGCAGATCGGCCGCGCCTGGGATTTGTGGAAGGCACGCGCCGTCGCCGCAGCGTGAGCGCTGGTCGCTCATCGTTGCAGCGATGCTCTGCGGCAGCACGAACGCCGGTGCCTTCGGCCGCCGCCTCAGCCCAGGGCCAGCCGCAGCTGGCGGCCGGCGACGACGAGCATCGCAAGATCGGCGGGTGCCGCGGCGCGCAGTTCCGCAGCCAGCGCCTCGACCGCGGCGAGCCGGCCGGCGCGGCGCTCGGCCCAGGCGGCGAGCGGGTCGGCGGCGCCGTCGGCTTCATGCAGCACCGCGGCGGCAAATTCGGCCTGGACGCCGTAGAAATCGTCGATCAGCGTGTCGGCCGCGCGCTTCTGCCAGGGCGTCTCGGCCGGCAGGCGGCGCGCCGCATCGCGCATCTCGTCGATCGCAAAGCGGGCGCCGACGCCGTAGAACGTGCGGGCCGCAATATCGATCGGCCGCCCCGCGCGGTCCGCCAGATCGCCGACCTCGAATGCCGTCGTCAGGAAGATGACGCCGGCAATCTGCGCCGCGAGCTCTGATGGCACACCGGCGACGACAAACCGCCCCGAGCGACGGTCGAGCAGAGCCCGCTCGCCGGACGGCAGCAATTCGCCGATCGCCTCGCCGAGATGCGCGACGGCCGGCGCGAAATGCGCGATCTCGCGGCCGAGATCAAGCCGCCCCGCGCGCAGGAGCCAGGTCGCCGCGTGCTCGACGACATCGGCGATGTCGATCAGCATGTCGTATTGCACGGCCGCAGCGACGCGGTTGTCGAGCGCCTCGATCGCGGCCCACAGCGCGGGCAGCGCGAAACTCTCGCGGACGATGCGGTAGCTCTTCGCGATGTCGGGCGCGCCGCGGCCGGTGCGTGCCGCGAGATCGTGCACAAACGTGAGGCCGGCGCGGTTGACGAGATCGTTGGTGACGACGGTCGCGGTGATCTCGCGGCAGAGCGGATGCGCTGCGATCTCGCGCGCAAAGCGGCGGCGCAAGGCCGGCGGAAAATAGTCGCGCAGATCGTCGGCCACCTCCGGCAGGTCGGGCACGTCGGAGTGAAGCAGTTCTTCGTCGAGCGACATCTTGGCGTAGGCGAGCAGGACGGCCAGTTCCGGACGTGTCAGGCCGCGCCGCGCCTGGGCGCGGGCAGCGAGCGTCTCGTCGTCGGGCAGGAATTCGAGGGCCCGGTTCAGCCGGCCGGCACGTTCCAACTCGCGCATCAGCCGCACCTGCCGGTCGAGCGCGGCAGCGCCGCGCGCCTCGGCGACCGATAATGCCTCGCCCTGCAGATAGTTGTCGCGCAGCACCAGCGCCGCGACATCATCGGCCATCTGCGCCAGCAGCGGATCGCGCTCCTGGCGGCCGAGCGTCCCGGCCGCGATCGCCTGCGACAGCAGAATCTTGATGTTGACCTCGTGATCCGACATCGACACGCCGGCCGAATTGTCGATCGCGTCGGTGTCGATGCGGCCGCCCTTCAGCGCATAGGCGATGCGGCCGCGTTCGGTGACGCCGAGGTTGGCGCCCTCGCCGACGATCGTGGCGCGGATGTCCTCGCCGTCGATACGCAACACGTCATTGGCGCGGTCGCCGACATCAGCGTGGCTTTCGCTGCGCGCCTTCACGAAGGTGCCGATGCCGCCAAAAAACAACAGATCGACTTCGGCGGCGAGCAGGCGGCGGATCAATCCGGCCGGCGTCAGTTCGTCGTCGGCGATGCCGAAGCGGCGCTGCAATTCCGAACCGACCGGCACCGATTTCAGGCTGCGCTCGAAGATGCCGCCGCCCGGGGAGAGCAGCGCCCGGTCATAGTCGGCCCAGCTCGAGCGCGGCAGGCGGAAAAGCCGCTGGCGCTCGGCGAAGCTGCGGACTGCGTCGGGCTCCGGGTCGACAAAGATGTGCCGATGGTCGAAGGCGGCCAAAAGCCGCGCGTGGCGCGAGCGCAGCATGAAATTGCCGAACACGTCGCCCGACATGTCGCCGATCCCGACGACCGTAAAGTCGCTCGTCTCGATGTCGCGCCCGAGCTCGCGAAAGTGGCGCTTGACGAGCTCCCAGGCGCCGCGCGAGGTGATGCCGAGGGCCTTGTGGTCATAGCCATGCGAGCCGCCGGAGGCAAACGCGTCGCCGAGCCAGAAGCCGTATTCCAGGGCGATGCCGTTGGCAATGTCGGAGAACGTCGCGGTGCCCTTGTCGGCGGCGACGACGAGATAGGCATCGTCGCCGTCATGGCGCACGACACTGGGCGGCGGCACGATCCGGTGACCGCCATCCGCGCCGTTCGCGGCGACGATATTGTCGGTCACGTCGAGCATGCCGCGGATCAGCGTTTTGTAGCACTCGATTCCCTCGGCCAGCAGCTCGTCGCGCGCCGCCGGCGGGCGCTTCACGACAAAGCCGCCCTTCGAGCCGACCGGGACGATAACCGCGTTTTTGACCGTCTGGGCCTTCATCAGACCGAGGATTTCGGTGCGGAAGTCCTCCTTGCGGTCGGACCAGCGGATGCCGCCGCGCGCGATGCGGCCGGCGCGCATATGCACGCCCTCGGCGCGCGGGCTGTAGACATAGATTTCGTAAAGCGGCCGCGGCAGCGGCAACAGCTCGATGGCGCGCGAGGCGAATTTGACCGCGAGCGCCGGCTTCGGCTCGCCCGATGGCAGCAGCTGGTAATAATTCGTGCGCACGCTGTTTTGTATGAGCGTCAGAAAGCCGCGCAGAATGCGGTCTTCATCGAGGCTCTCGACACCGTCGAGCGCCGCCTCGATCGCCGCGATCTCGGCATCATCGCCGGCGCCCGCGACCACGGCGGGGTCGAAGCGCAGTTCGAACAGGCGTATGAACCGGGCGGCGATTGCCGCGTGCCGCGCCAGCGTTTCCTCCATATAGGCTTGGCTGAACGTCGAACCGGCCTGGCGCAAGACCTTGCAGCACAACCGCAGCACGCTCGTCTGACGGGCGGTTAACCCGGCGGCGAGGACGAGGCGGTTGAACCCGTCGTTTTCGACCGCACCGTGCCAGACGGCGGTGAGGGCTTCCTCGAAGCAGCGGCGCAATTCGGGTGATGGCACCGCCGGCGCGCAGCCGGGGCCGAGCGTAAATTCGTGGATCCATACCGCCCGACCGTCGGCCGCCTCGATGCGGAACGGCTCCTCCGCGATGATGCGTAATCCGAGATTTTCGAGGACCGGCAGCATGTCCGACAGCACGATCGGCTCGTCCGGGCGGTAAAGCCTGAGGCCCGGCGCGTCGCCGCTCTGATCGGGATGCAGCGAGGCTTCGAACGGCGAGCCGGCCAGCACCGCCTCGATGCGGTCGAGATCGGTCAGCGCCTGCGCCGGCGTCGTGCGCACCTGGTAGGCGACCGGAAAGGCCGCCAGCCGGCGCAATCGCGCGTGCGCTTCCGCCTCGCCGAATGTCGCCGTGGCCGCTTCGATGACGCGGTCAATCCACAGGCGACCGGCCTCCGCGATGCGGCGTTCGAGCGCCGCGACATCGACCGCCGGCACAGCGCCGCGCGTCGTGCGCACGATGAACTGCACGCGCGCCAAGGGCGATTCGTCGAGATGCGTGTAGAAATCGGTGACGCTGCCGGCGAAGGCCTCGGCTAGCACCGCGGCGAAGGCCTGCCGCAGGCGGGTGTCGTAGCGGTCGCGCGGCACGTAGACGAGGCACGACACAAAACGCTCCAGCGGATCGCGCCGCACGAACAACGCGATGCGCTGGCGCTCCTGTAAATTGAGGATGCCGATCGCCGTGTCGAACAATTGGTCTTCGTCGATCTGGAACAGTTCGTCGCGCGGAAAGCTTTCGAGAATGTGGGCCAGCGCCTTGCCGTCGTGGCTGTCCGGCGCGAGGCCGGCGCGCGCCATCGTGCGGTTCACCTTCTGGCGTAAGAGCGGGATCGCGCGCGGGCTGCGGCTGTAGGCGATCGACGTGAAGAGACCGAGAAACAGCCGGATGCCGACGACATCGCCGGCCGCATCGAAGCGCCGCACGGCGATCGCGTCCATATGCGCCGCACGGTGCACACTGGCGCGCTGCTCGGTCTTCGCGATGAGCAGCAGCTCCCGGCGGCGGACAAAGTCCTGCACCTCGCGCGGCAGGGCTGCGAGATCGCGCAGGCCGCCGAACACTCGAACGCTGTCATCCGCGAGAATGCCGAGCGGCGGCGCCGTCGGCAGACCGGCGGCGAAGGCGTAGTCGCGAAAACCGAGATAGGTGAAGTTGTCGTCGTCGAGCCAGCAGAGGAAGTCGCGCCCTTCGTTGATTTCCGCTGCCGGCAGCGCCGTCGCGGCGGCAAGCTCCGCCGCAACCGCCCGCAATTGCTGCCGCATCGCCGGCCAGTCGACGACGGCGCGGCGTACGTCGGCGAGGACGGCGGCGAGCCGGATGGCGAGCGCGTCGCGTTCGCTGTCGTTGGGCTCGCGGCCGATCGCGATCTGCATCCACGATTCGCGCAAGCCCCCCTGCAGCGGATCGAGCTCAACGAGTGCGCCGGCCGCGTCGCGCGCGACCTGCAGGATCGGATGGATGACGAGCCGCACCTCACGGCCGCTTTCGTTGATCGCGGCGGTTGCCGAATCGACGAGAAACGGCATGTCGTCATTGACGATCTCGATGATCGTCTGCGGCGACGTCCAGCCATCGCTTGCCGCGTCAGGGTTGTAGACGCGCACCGCGGCGGCACCGGCCCGGCGCGAGCGCGCGAATCGCCACAGCGCCAGCGCGCCGCCGCACAAATCGGCCGGTGTGCGCGGGGCGATGTCGCCGGGCGGCACGTGCTCGTAAAGTTCGGCGATGAAGCGGCGGAGCTGCGCCGGTGGCACTGCCGCGGCGTGCTGCGCCGCGAGGTCGCCCGCCGCGGAGACGCGTTCCGCCTTCTCTTGTTCGATCTGGGTTGTCACGGCGGCCTGTTCCCCCTCAAGGCTGGTTCTCCGCGGCCGGCGAGCCGCCGGCGCGCGCCGCCGTCGCCTGCCGTATTTGACGCGAAACACTGGCAAATTCATGACGGGTTGGCCATCATGCGCGGAGATAAAAGCTGGACATTGCGCGCGCTGTCGCTGTGAAGCTCTTTCTTGCCCTGTTTCGCCGAGGGCTCGTCTATTGGCTGCCACTGCTCCTGCTGGCGGCGATGTTGGCGGCGCACCTGGTCATTCCGCTTATCTTCGATCGCCTGTCGCTGTTCGCATTCGATATCTACCAGCGCGCCGATCCGCGCAAGGTGGCGGCCGATCCGCCGGTCGTCATCGTCGATATCGACGAGAAAAGCCTGAACGAGATCGGCCAATGGCCGTGGCCGCGCACGATCCTCGCCAAACTGGTCGATCGGCTAAACGAGGCCGGCGCCGCCGTCGTCTCGTTCGACGCGCTGTTCAGCGAGCCCGATCGCACCTCGCCTCGATTATTGCTGAAGCTGCTGGAGAGCGAGGGCGTCGGCGAGGCGGGCGCGCAGAAACTGTTGACAACGGTGCCGGACCCCGACGCCCGGTTCGCCGCCGCGATGGCCACG
This sequence comes from Alphaproteobacteria bacterium, assembly GCA_030042035.1. Classification (GTDB taxonomy): domain Bacteria; phylum Pseudomonadota; class Alphaproteobacteria; order ATCC43930; family CGMCC-115725; genus DATARH01. Next base: position 15,887 of record JASIAN010000142.1, read on the forward strand.
GCGCCGGTCGTCGTCGGCTTCGAATTGGCCGGCAGCGGCGGCCGGCCCGAGACCGCGGTCAAGGCCGGGTTTGCCGTGGTCGGCGCGCGCGACGAGGACCCCTGGCGCTATGTCGATCGCTTTCCTGGGGCGGTCAGCGCGTTGCCGATGTTTTTACGGAGCGTCGCCGGCAACGGCTTTGTCAACGAGCCATCTGATTGGGACAATGTCGTACGCCGCGTGCCGATGGTGCTGCGGCTCGGCGACCGCCCGGTTCCCTCGCTCGCCGCCGAAACGCTGCGGGTCGCGTTCGGCGGGCACGGCTACATCGCGCGCTATGCCGGCGCGCAGGCCGACCGCAGTTTCGGCGAGAACACCGGGCTCAACGCGATCGAGATCCCGGTCCCGGCGGCGCACACCGCGCTACGGATTCCGGTCGATTCGGCAGGCGAGGTTGCGGTCCATTACACGCCGGGCAACCCAGATCAGTATGTCTCGGCCGCCGATATCCTGGCGGGCCGGTTCGATCCGAAGCGAATCGCCGATCATATCGTGCTGGTCGGCTCGTCGGCCGCCGGCCTCAACGACCTGAAGGCCACGCCGATCTCCCCCGACATGCCGGGGGTCGAGATCCACGCCCAGCTGATCGACCAGATTTTGCAGCACGATTTCCTGTTCCGGCCGGATTGGGGGCCGGGGGCAGAGATCCTCTTCTCCTGTTTCGTCGGGCTGTTGCTGATCCTGGCGATTCCGCGCTTCGGCGCATTGCCGGGCGCGCTGTTGGCCGGCGCGGCGATGGTCGGCGCGACGGCGACCTCGTGGTTCGCCTTCAAGGACGGTCAGGTGCTGCTCGATCCGGTTTATCCGATGACGGTCGTCGCGGAGGTCTATCTGTTCAGCACATTGCTCAACTACCGGCTGACCGAGCGGCGGCAGCGCGAGATCCGCCAGGCGTTTTCGCTTTATCTCTCGCCGCACTATGTCGCGGAACTTGCGAAAAACCCGGAGAAATTGCGGCTCGGCGGCGAGATCAAGCCGATCACGGTGATGTTCTGCGACATCCGCGGCTTCACGTCGATGTCGGAGAGCCTGGTGCGGGAATTCGGCCCGCGCCGCGCCGCCGAAGAACTGGCGAACCTGATCAACGAATTCCTGACGCCGACGACCGAAATCATCATGAATCACAAGGGAACGATCGACAAATACATCGGCGATGCGACGATGGCGTTCTGGAACGCGCCGCTCGACGATCCCGACCACGCGAAAAACGCGGTCGCCGCGGCGCAGGAGATGCGGGCCAAGCTGGCCGAACTCAACGAAGGCTGGCGGGCGGCCGGGCGCCGGACGCTCAACATCGGCATCGGCATCAACACCGGCGAATGTAGCGTCGGCAATTTCGGCTCACACCAGCGCATGAACTACTCGCTGCTCGGCGACCCGGTCAACCTCGCGTCGCGGCTCGAAGGCCAGACCAAGGCCTATCATGTTGATCTGATCATCGGCGAGGACACCGCGACCTTGCTCGGCGATCCCAACCTCGTCGAGCTCGATCTGATTGCGGTCAAAGGCAAGACCCAGCCGGTCCGCATCTACACCTTGCCGCCGCATCTGCCGGAGGCGCAGGACTTCCTCGATCGCCACGCCAGGGTGCTTGCGGCCTATCGCCACCGACAATGGAACCGGGCGCTGGGTCTGATGGACGATCCGGTGCTGGCGACCAGCGAAATGGCGCCGCTCTACGGCGTCTTTCGCGAACGCATTGCCCAGATGCAGGCAGAACCGCCGCCGTCGGATTGGGACGGCGTCTTCGTTGCGCATGAAAAATAGGCGTCGTTGGATTGATGCAAAAAAGGCGCATGTGCCGGGCATTTTTCACAAATTAACGATCAATCCGGTTCATCGTTCCGTCATATTCGCGTATGTTGAGGCGCTGGAAGGGCAATTGCCACAAAACGAGGCATTGCACGCAAGAGGGGGGAGCTTAGCGAGCGGCCGCGCGGCGGAGAAAATTGGGGATGATGGCATTCGAGGTGTGTCGACGCGGGCGTGATGCGCGTTGGATCGTCCGGCTTGGCAACGCAATTTACGGCTCCTATCTCGATAAGGAACAGGCGCTGCTCGACGCGGTTGATGCTGCGCGCGACGCGCTACAGGCCGGGCGCGAGGCGCAGGTCTGGGTGCGCGAACGCTCGGACGCGGCACGGATTTTCTGAGCGTCTGCCCGCTCGGAGTGCCGCCGCGGCGGCACCGCGCGGTCACGCGCTGCGGCGCAATTCGACGGCACGTGCGAGATCGACCGACACCAGCCGCGAGACGCCGCGCTCGACCATTGTCACGCCGAACAACCGGTCCATGCGCGCCATCGTGACGCGGTGATGTGTCACAACCAGAAAGCGGGTACCGGTCGCGTCGGCCACGTCGGCGATGAGCCGGCAAAAGCTGTCGACATTGGCGTCGTCGAGCGGCGCGTCGACCTCGTCGAGCGCGCAGATCGGCGCCGGGTTGATAAGGAACACAGCGAAAATCAGCGCCAGGGCAGCCAACGCCTGCTCGCCGCCCGACAGCAGCGACAAGGCGCCGAGGCGCTTTCCCGGCGGGCTTGCCAGAATTTCGACGCCAGCCCGCAGTGGGTCGTCGCCGTCCGCCCACGCGAGTTCCGCCTTGCCACCGCCGAACAGCCGCGCGAACAGCTCGCCGAAATGCCGATTGAGCCGGTCGAAGGCGGCGGCGAGACGGCTGCGCGCCTCCTGGTCGAGCGTCGCGATGCCACGGCGCAAGCGCACGATCGCCTCGCCAAGGTCGCTGCGTTCGCGTTCGAGCCCGGCGAGCCGCGCCGCGACCTCGCCCATCTCCTGCTCGGCCAGCAGGTTGACCGGGCCCATCGCCTCGCGCTCGTGCGCCAGCCGGTCGAAATGTGCCGCGAGATCGTCGCCATCGGTGGCGGGCAGCGCGTCGCTGTCGGCCGCCAATGCGACAAGCCGCTCCGGCGTGTCATCGAGCCGTTCGGCGATTTCGCCGCGCAGGCGGGCGAGGCCCTCCGCCGCAGCTTCGCACCGCGCCTGGAGACCGGCGCGCCCCTCACGGGCCGCCGTGACCGCCGCCTCGGCTTGTCGCGCCGCGTC
>JASIAN010000143.1 GCA_030042035.1 Alphaproteobacteria bacterium
TCGACGCCGCATGGCAGAACCAGCGCCTCCTGATCGAGGATTTCGAGAAGCTGCCGGTCGCCGACCGCGCCGCCGCGTTGCGTGAAGCCCTCGCTGCCGCACGGCCGGCATTCGAGCGGCTTCGCGATTGGGGCGGCGCGCATCGGCTGCGCCTCGCCCATCCGCTCGGCCGATTGCCATGGCTCGGACGGCATTTCCGGCTCGCGGCGCGGCCATGGCCGGGGAGCAACGACACGGTGTTCAAGTCGTCGCATCCGCCGGTCGCGGCCCGCCACGCCGCCGGCTACGGCAGCAACGCACGCTATCTCTTCGATCTCGCCGACCCGGACGGCAATTACCTCGTGCTGCTCGGCGGCCAGGACGGCATGCCGACAAGTGCCGCGTTCGGCGACCAGGAGGAACTGTTTCGTCGCGGCGACTATGTGCAGGTGCCGCTGCGGCTGGAGACCGCCCGCGCCCGCTTTCTCCATTCGACGCTGCTCGAACCGTGATCGACGCGACGCCGCTCCTGCGCCTCTACGCCCGCTGGCGGGGACGGCAACTCGCCCGCCAGGATGCCGCGGCGGTGCAGCAAAGGACGCTGCAGCGCCTGGTGCGACAGGCGGCGGCGACCCGCTTCGGTCGCGATCACCATTTCGCCGCGATCCGCGACATCGGCGATTTCCAGGCCGCCGTGCCGCTCAGGCGCTATGAGGATTTGTGGACGGCGTATTGGCAGCCGGGGTTTCCGGTGTTGCGGGACCATACATGGCCGGGGCGCGTCCGCTATTTCGCGGCGACCTCGGGAACCAGCACCGGCGCGACAAAATTCATTCCGGTGACCCGCGAGATGCTGCAGTCGAACCGACAGGGTGCGCTCGATCTCGTCGTCCATCATCTGATGCGTCGGCCCCGAAGCCGGATGTTTGCCGGCAAAAGTCTGCTCCTCGGCGGCAGCACCGACCTCGCCCGGCTCGCGCCCGGTATTGCGAGCGGCGACCTCAGCGGCATTGCGGCGGCGACCGTGCCGCTGTGGGCGCGGCCGTTTATGTACCCGCCGTCCGATATCGCCCGCCTCGCCGACTGGAGCGACAAGACGGCGCGGCTCGCCGCCGCCGCACCCGCCGCCGGGATCCGCAGCATTTCCGGCACGCCGAGCTGGCTGCTCCTGTTTTTTGATGAGCTGGTGCGCCGCGACGCCAATGGCCGCGACCGCCTCGTCGATTTTTTTCCCGATCTCGAACTCGTCGTGCACGGTGGCGTCAATTTCGCGCCCTATCGCCCGCGCTTTGCCGAATGGCTCGCCGGCAGCCATGCCGAACTGCGCGAGGTCTATGCCGCCAGCGAAGGCTTCATCGCTGCCGCCGACCGCGGCGACGACGACGGGCTGCGCGTCGTCGCCGATCACGGCATCTTCTACGAGTTCGTGCCGGTGGCCGAGATTGACGCGGCGGCGCCGGCGCGCCATTGGCTAACCGATGTCGAGACCGGGGTCGATTACGCACTCGCCGTCTCGACCTGCGCCGGGCTGTGGGCATATCTGATCGGCGATATCGTGCGCTTTGTCGGCCGCGACCCGCCGCGCCTCGTCGTGACCGGCCGGCTGTCCTACACCTTGTCCGCCTTCGGCGAGCATCTGACCGGCGAGGAGGTCGAGGCGGCCGCAGCCGCGGCCGCGGCGGCGATCGGCGGCGAATTGCGCGACTTCGCGGCCGGCGCGCTCTATCCCGAGAAGCCGGGCGATCTCGGCGGCCACCTTTATATCGTCGAATTCGAGCGCCCCGTCGCCACCGCCGCATTGGCGCGATTTGCCGATGCGATCGACCGCGATCTGTGCCGGCGCAACCTCGATTACGCGGCCCACCGCGCCGGCGGCTTCGGCATGGCGGCGCCGCGCATATCGGCGCTGCCGCCGGGCGGCTTTGCCGAGTGGATGCGCCGGCGCGGCCGGCTCGGCGGCCAGAACAAAGTGCCGCGCATCATCAGCGATCCGTCCCTCTTCACCGACCTGCGCGCCTTCGCCGCGGCGCGCGCGACCGACGGCGACCCTTGAAAGAAGCGCCGCAGCAATCGATAACGCGCTGCATGCACAGGACAACCCCGTGAGCGACGAAGACACCCTTGGGGGCCGCGTCCGGCGCTATGCGCGGGTCGGCAGCGCGATGGCGGGGCTCGGCGCCCGCCTCGCCGGCGAGCGCTATCTCGGCCTCCCGATCAATCGCGAGCGCCACGCCGCCGACCTGAAGGCGGCACTGGGCGGCATCAAGGGGCCGCTGATGAAGGTCGCGCAGCTGCTGGCGACGATCCCCGACGCGCTGCCCGACGAATACGTCCGTGAACTCATCGAGTTGCAGGCGAATGCGCCGGCGATGGGTTGGCCGTTCGTGCGCCGCCGCATGATGGGCGAATTGGGGCCGGACTGGCAGAGCCGCTTCCGGAGCTTCGAGCACGAAGCGGCGCGCGCCGCTTCGCTGGGGCAAGTGCACCGTGCGATAGCGCTCGACGACACGAAGCTCGCCTGCAAATTGCAGTATCCCGACATGGCCTCGGCGGTCGAAGCCGATCTGCGCCAATTGCGCCTCGCAATGGGCCTTTACGAGCGCTACGACCGCACCGTTTCGACCGCCGACATTCACGCCGAGATCGCCGCCCGGCTGCGCGAGGAACTCGATTACGCGCGCGAGGCCGCGCATATGCGGCTCTACGGCGCGATCCTGAAGGATGAGCCGGGCGTCGCGGTGCCGCGCCCGATCCCGGATTTATCGACAAAGCGGCTCTTGACGATGACTTGGCTCGACGGCGCGCCGCTGCTCGAGGTCGCGGCGAAGGCCTCGCTGGCCGTGCGCAACGAGATTGCGCTGCGCATGTTCCGCATCTGGTACGTGCCGTTTTATTATTACGGCGTCATTCACGGCGATCCGCATCTCGGCAATTACACGGTGGCGCCGGATCGCACCGTCAACCTCCTCGATTTCGGCTGCATCCGCATCTTTCCGGCGCATTTCGTCAAGGGCGTCATCGATCTCTATCATGCGTTGCAACGGGACGACCGTGAACTGGCGGTCGCAGCCTATCGCGCGTGGGGATTCGGCCAATTGTCGGACGAGATGATCGCGGTGCTGAACCGCTGGGCCGCCTTTGTCTACGGTCCGCTATTGGACGACCGCACCCGCCTGATCCAGGAGCAGCGGCGCAAGGGCGTCGATGACGGCCGCAGCCTCATCGACGACGTGCACCACGATATTCGCCGGCTCGGCGGCATCGCGCCGCCGCGCGCCTTTGTCTTCATGGACCGCGCCGCGGTCGGCCTCGGCTCGGTGTTTCTACACCTGAAGGCGCGGATCAACTGGCACCGCCTGTTCCACGAGCTGATCGACGATTTCGACGAGGGGACGCTCGCCGCCCGCCAGCAGGCAGCGCTCAGCGCCGCCGGCGTCCCCCCGCCTAATTAGCCCGATTTGTTGCGATCCGGGTGGACCAGTGGATGTGCGGTATCTCTCTGTTGGCCGCCTTCACAGCGGTTGATGCAGATCAAGGCGGCGGCGGACCTCGGATTTATACATAAAATTTATGAGAAGGGTTCGCGCGCACACTCGAATTTTTATATTAAAGCCGCGATTTTCCCCGGTGATACCGGCGTTGAAGCGCGCCGGCCGCGTGATAGCCGCTGTCGCCGGCAGGGCGCCGCCGGCCGGATGTTGCAGGATTCCCGACGGAGACATCGATGTATGACGCGCTCATGCTGGCCCTTGGCTGCGGCTTCTTCGTCGTTGCCATCCTCTATGCCGTCGCTTGCGAGAGAATGTGAGGCTGCGATGTCATTCGATTTGGTCCTCGGGGCGCTCGTCAGCCTCGTGATCACGGTCTACCTCGTCTTCGCACTGATCAACCCCGAGCGTTTCTGAGCGCTTCCAGGAGTTTGTCATGACTTGGAACGGTTGGATCCAGATCGCGGTATTCTTTGCGATCGTGATCCTGATCACGCGGCCGCTCGGCGGCTACATGACGCGCGTCTTTGCGGGCGAGCGGACCTTTCTGTCGCCGGTGCTCCGCCCCATAGAGCGCGCCGTCTATTGGTGCTGCGGCGTCGATGAGAACGAGGAGCAGCACTGGCTGACCTATGCCGTCGCGATGCTGTTTTTCAGCATCGCCGGCTTCGCCAGCCTTTATGCGCTGCAACGCCTGCAATGGTACCTGCCGTTCAACCCGATGGGTCAGACCGCGGTCGAACAGAGCCTCGCCTTCAACACCTCGGTCAGTTTCATCACGAACACGAACTGGCAGGCCTACAGCGGCGAGACGACGATGGGCTATCTCGTGCAGATGGCAGGCCTCACCGTGCATAATTTCGTGTCGGCGGCGACCGGCATCGCGATGGCGATGGCGCTGATCCGCGGCTTTGTGCGCCATCAGTGGAAGACGGTCGGCAATTTCTGGGTCGATCTGACACGCTGCACGCTCTACATCCTGCTGCCAATCTCGATCGTCGTGGCATTGGTACTGGTCTGGCAGGGCGTGCCGCAGAACCTCGGCGCCTATACCGTGGCGACGACGCTCGACGGCGCGAAGCAGGTCATCGCGCAGGGCCCCGTCGCCTCGCAGGAAATCATCAAGGAGCTCGGCACCAACGGCGGCGGCTTTTTCAACGCCAACTCGGCCCATCCTTACGAGAACCCGAACGGCATCACAAACTTGATCGAACTGGTGCTGATATTCTCGATCGGCGCGGCATTGACCAATGCTCTTGGCCGCATGGTCAAGGACGAACGCCAGGGTTGGGCGATTTTCGCCGCGATGGGCCTCTTGTTCCTTGCCGGTGTTGCGGTCTGCTACAACTCAGAAGCACAGGCCAATCCCGCCTTCGCGCAGTTCGATGTGAACTCGGCGCATACCGCCTTGCAGCAGGGCGGCAACATGGAAGGCAAGGAAGTTCGCTTCGGCCCCACGCTGTCTTCGCTTTGGGCTGTAGTGACGACCGACACCTCATGCGGCGCCGTCAACGCGATGCACGACAGCTTTCTGCCATTGGGCGGCGCGGTGCCGATGGTCAACATGATGCTCGGCGAAGTCATTTTCGGCGGCGTTGGCTCCGGTCTATACGGCATCCTCGGCTTTGCGATTGTCGCGATGTTCGTCGCCGGGCTGATGGTGGGCCGTACGCCGGAATATCTCGGCAAAAAGCTCGAAGCCAAGGAAGTCAAGATGACGATCCTGGCGCTGTTGAGCCTGCCGCTGTCGATCCTCGGCTGGACCGCGATCGCCACCGTCGTGCCGGCCGGTCTCGCCGGCATCGCCAATGGCGGGCCGCACGGCTTTTCCGAGATTCTTTATGGCTACGTCGAGGGCACCGGCAACAACGGCAGCGCCTTCGCCGGCCTTTCCGCCAATACCTGGTTCTACAATCTGACGATCGCCGGCGCGATGCTGATGGGCCGCTTCATCTTTGTCGTGCCGATGCTGGCGGTCGCCGGCTCGCTGGTGCAGAAGAAGCGGCTCGAACCTTCGGCCGGCACCTTCCCGACACACAGCCCGCAATTCGTCGGGCTCCTGGTCGGCGTCATCCTGATCATCGGCGGGCTGACCTATTTCCCCGCCGTCTCCTTGGGTCCGGTGACCGAACAGGTCGCGATGGACCAGGGCCACCTTTATCCCAGCCCGTAACCGGCTGGCCATTCCCCAAGGGATGCGTCACATGACTGACACCCATATCCTGCTCAGCGCCCCGGAGAGCGCGCCGATCAAACGGCATGTGCGGTCGCTGGCGATCTTTGACCGCTCGCTGCTGGTTCCTGCGGTCTGGGCCTCGTTCCGAAAGCTCGACCCGCGCACGCTGGTGAAAAACCCGGTCATGTTCTGCGTCGAGATCGTCTCGGTGCTGACGACGATCTTTTTCATCCGCGACCTGGTGACCGGCGGCAGCGCCGTGGTGGGCGCCAACCCGCTGTTTTCCGGGCAGATCACGGCGTGGCTATGGTTCACAGTGCTGTTTGCCAATTTCGCCGAGGCGGTCGCGGAAGGGCGCGGCAAGGCGCAGGCCGACGCGCTGCGCCGGACGCGCGCCGAGACCCGCGCCAAGCGCCTCGAACGGGCTGGCTCGACCGAGTTCACGATGATTGACGCCGCCGACCTGCAGGCGGGGGACATTGTGCTGGTCGAAGCTGGCGATCTGATCCCGTCGGACGGCGACGTCATCGAAGGCGTCGCGTCGGTCGACGAATCGGCAATCACCGGCGAATCGGCGCCGGTCATCCGCGAGAGCGGCGGCGACCGCTCGGCCGTCACCGGCGGCACGCGCATCACCTCCGACTGGCTCAAGGTGAAGATCACCGCGGCACAGGGTTCGACGTTTCTCGACCGCATGATCGCGCTCGTTGAGGGCGCGGTGCGGCAGAAGACGCCGAACGAGATCGCGCTCAACATCCTGCTCGCCGGCATGACGCTGATTTTCGTCTTTGCCACCGTGACGATCCCGAGCTTTGTCGCCTATGCCAAGGGCGCGGTCTCGGTCGTCGTGCTGATCGCGCTGTTCGTGTGCCTGATCCCGACGACGATCGGCGCGCTCCTGTCGGCGATCGGCATCGCCGGCATGGACCGGCTCGTGCGCTTCAACGTGCTGGCGATGTCGGGCCGCGCGGTCGAGGCGGCGGGCGATGTCGACACGCTGCTCTTGGACAAGACCGGCACGATCACGCTCGGCAACCGCCAGGCCACCGAATTCCTGCCGCTGCCGGGCGTTGAAGCAATCGATTTGGCCGATGCGGCGCAGTTCGCCTCATTGCCCGACGAGACGCCGGAGGGCCGCTCGATCGTCGTCCTTGCCAAGGAGAAATACGGCATCCGCGGCCGCGACATGGCGCCGCTCAATGCACGGTTCATCCCATTCTCGGCGCAGACGCGGATGAGCGGCATCGACGTTGACGGCTCATCGATCCGCAAGGGCGCGGTCGATGCGATCGTCGCGTTCATCGAGGGCGAGACCCCCGGACCCACGCCGCGCATGGCCGTCGCCGGCGGCGGCGCTACGATGGCGGCCATGCGGGCTGCCATGACTTCGGCGTCCGAGGCGGTGCGCGAGGCCCGAGCGATAGCCAACCGCATCGCCACCGAAGGCGGCACGCCGCTCGCCGTCGCCAAGGACGGCAAGCTGATGGGCATCATCCACTTGAAGGACATCGTCAAGGGCGGCATCCGCGAGCGCTTTGCCGAGTTGCGGCAGATGGGCATCCGCACGGTCATGATCACCGGCGACAACCCGCTGACCGCGGCGGCCATCGCTGCCGAGTCCGGGGTCGACGACTTCCTCGCGCAGGCGACGCCCGAGGACAAGCTGAAGCTGATCCGCGAGGAGCAGGCCAAGGGCAAGCTCGTCGCGATGTGCGGCGACGGCACCAACGACGCGCCGGCCTTGGCGCAGGCCGATGTCGGCGTCGCGATGAACACCGGCACGATGGCGGCCCGCGAGGCCGGCAACATGGTCGATCTCGACAGCGACCCGACAAAGCTCATCGAGATCGTCGAGATCGGCAAACAGTTGCTGATAACCCGCGGCGCCTTGACCACCTTCTCGATCGCCAATGACGTCGCGAAATATTTTGCGATCATCCCGGCGATGTTCATGGCGTTCTACCCGCAGCTGGGTGTCCTCAACATCATGGGGCTGCACAGCCCGCAAAGCGCGATCCTGTCGGCAATCATCTTCAACGCGCTGATCATCATCGCGCTGATCCCGTTGGCGCTGCGCGGCGTCACATACCGTCCGACCGGCGCCGCCAGCATCCTGCGCCGCAACCTTCTGATCTACGGCGTTGGCGGCATCATCGCGCCGTTTGTCGGCATCAAGCTCATCGACCTGGCGGTCACCGCCATGGGGTGGGCATGATTTTACGGGACATCCTGACATGCTGAAGCAAATCCGTCCGGCGATCATGATGATCATCGTCATGACCGCCATCACCGGCCTCGCCTATCCGCTCGGCATGACCGGCCTCGCCCAGCTTATTTTCCCGCATCAGGCGAACGGCAGCCTGATCGAGAAGAACGGCAAGGTGATCGGCTCCGAACTGATCGGGCAGAACTTTACCTCGGCCAAATATTTCCACGGCCGGCCGTCGGCGACGACCGAGCCCGATCCGAAGGACCCGTCGAAGACGATCCCGGTGCCCGACGCCGCGGACAATTCGACCGGCTCCAATCTCGGGCCGACCTCGCAGGCGCTGATCGATCGGGTCAAGGCCGCCGCTGCCGCGCTGCACAAGGAAAACCCCGGCGCGCCGATCCCGGTCGATCTGGTCACGACATCGGGCAGCGGCCTCGACCCCGACATCACCCCGGCCGGCGCCTATTTCCAGGTGCCGCGCGTTGCCAAGGCGCGCGGCATGCCGGAAGCCGAGGTGCGGCAGCTCGTCGACGAGCATGTCACCGGCCGCCTCTTCGGCATCATCGGCGAGCCGCACGTCAATGTGCTGAAGCTCAATTTGGCCTTGGATGCCCTGCCGAAAAAGTAGACGCATTGCGGAGGCGCCGGCTTGGATGAGCGGGTCAATGAGAGCGCGAGCGCGCACGGCCATCGGTCTCGATGATGATCCCGCGCTCAGCACATTGCGGCGCCGGCGCGTGACGGCGGCGGGTTATCTCGTCAAAAATGGGGTTCCGGACGAAACCAGACCGCGCGGGGACACTGTCCATGGACGAGCGTCTTCCGCTTGAACGCCGGCCGTCGCCGGACGCGCTGCTGCGCGAGGCGGCGCAGGAAGCGCGCGGTCACCTGAAGGTCTTCCTCGGGGCCGCCCCCGGCGTCGGCAAGACGTACGAGATGCTGCAGGCAGCACAAGCCAAGCGGCGTGACGGGATCGATGTCGTGATCGGCATTGTCGAGACCCATGGCCGGCGCGAAACCGAGGCGCTGCTGGCCGGCCTGGAGACAATGCCGCGACGGCAAGTCGATTACCGGGGGCACCAGCTCGGCGAGATGGATCTCGACGCGGTGCTTGCCCGCCGGCCGCAGCTAGTGCTGGTCGACGAACTCGCGCACACCAACGTGCCGGGCAGCCGCCATCCGAAGCGCTATATGGATGTCGAGGAGCTGCTCGGCGCCGGCATCGACGTTTACACGACGCTGAACATCCAGCACGTCGAAAGCCTGAACGATGTCGTGGCGCGCATCACCCGCATCCGGGTGCGCGAAACCGTTCCGGATTCAATCGTCGACCGGGCTGATGAGATCGAGATCGTCGATCTCACTCCGGACGATCTGATCCAGCGATTGAAGGAAGGCAAGGTCTATGTCCCGGCGCAGGCCGAGCGCGCCGTCCGACACTATTTCCAGCCAGGCAACCTGACCGCTTTGCGCGAACTGGCGCTGCGCCGCACCGCCCAGCGCGTCGATGCGCAGATGGTCGATTATATGCGGGCGCATGCGATCGCCGGTCCCTGGGCGGCGGGCGAACGCGTCCTGGTCGGCGTCAACCAGGACCCGAGCTGTCCGGCGGTCGTGCGCTACGCCCGCCGGCTCGCCGACCGGCTACAGGCGCCGTGGACAGCCATCCACATCGAGACTGCACAAACCCAGCGGCTGACTTCGGTCGAGCGCGACCGCATCGCGGAAAGTCTGCGTCTGGCTGAGCGCCTCGGCGGCGAAGCGCTGACCGTGCCCGGACCAAATGTTGTCGACGGCATGCTTGAATACGCGCGGGCAAACAATTCAACACACCTGGTCATCGCCAAATCGCACCGTCCGCGCTGGTCCGAATGGCTGCGCGGTTCGGTCACCCATCAGCTGATCCGGCAGGCGGGCGATATCAGTGTTCATGTCATCGCCGCGCGGCCCGACACATCGGAGAACCATGCGCCGGCTGTCCGAACGGCGGCGGAACGCCCTCGGCTCGGCAAGCCCGACGCTTATCTCGCTTCCGCCGGGTTCGTCGCGGTGGCGCTCGTCATCGGCATCCTGCTGCAGCAGTTTCTCTCGATTGCCAACGTAGCCCTGGTGTTTCTGACCGCGGTGCTGACCAGCGCCGCCGCCTACGGCCTGTTGCCGTCGCTGTTTGCCTGTCTCTTGAGCGTGCTCACCTACAATTTCTTCTTCCTGCCGCCGCTCTACACGTTTACGATCGCGGACCCGGAAAACGTCGTTGCGCTGTTCTTCTTCGCGGTCGTCGCGGTGATCGTCAGCAACATGGCGGCCCGCGTCCGGGCGCAGGCGATCACCGCTCAGCAGCGCGCCCACACGACCGAAGAGCTTTACCTGTTTGCGCGGAAGCTCGCCGGCTCGGCGATATTGGATGACCTGCTATGGGCGACCGCCTTCCAGATCGCCTCGATGCTGAAGGCGAATGTCGTCCTGCTGCTGCCGGAAGAGGGTACCGTCGCGGTGCGCGCCGCCTATCCGCCGGAGGATATTCTCGACGCAGCCGATTTAGCCGCCGCTAAATGGGCGTGGGAGAACAACCGGCCAGCGGGACGCGGCGCCGACACGTTGCCCGGCGCCAAGCGGCTGTTTTTGCCGATGCGCACGGGCAGCGGTCCGGTCGGCATTATCGGCCTTGACAGCGAGCGGCCGGGTCCGCTGTTGACGCCCGACCAGCGGCGTCTGCTCAACGCGCTGGCCGATCAGGCTGCGCTGGCGATCGAACGCATCGGGCTCGCGCAAAACCTTGAGCGCGCCCGGCTGGCGGCCGAGACGGAGAATTTGCGCGCGGCCCTCTTGACCTCGATATCGCACGACCTTCGCACCCCGCTCGCGGCGGTACTCGGCGCCGCCACGAGCTTGAGAAACTACCGGCGCCAGCTCGACGATGCGGCGCAGGACGAGTTGATTGCGACGATTCAGGAGGAAGGCGAACGGCTCAACCGGTTCATCGCCAATCTGCTGGATATGACCCGGCTGGAAGCGGGTGCCGTGCAGCCGCGGTCAGATGTCATGGATGTCGCCGATATCGTCGGCAGCGCGCTTGGCCGTGCCGGGAAGGTACTGGCGCGCCATCGCGTTGTCGTTGATCTGGCCGACGACATGCCGCTGCTGAAGCTCGATCCGGTGCTGTTCGAGCAGGTTCTGTTCAATCTTCTCGACAATGCGGCAAAGTATGCTCCGGAGCGGAGCGAAATCCGGCTTACTGCGACGCGTGATGGGCAAATCGTGCGGCTGCAAGTGATCGACGAAGGCCCCGGTGTCCCGCCGGAAGATCTCGAGCGGATCTTCGATAAGTTCTACCGCGTTCAGGCTGCCGACAACCGGCGTGTCGGCACTGGGCTTGGCCTTGCGATTTGCCGCGGGTTCGTGGAGGCGATGGGCGGCGCGATCATCGCGGGCAACCGCGCCGACCGGTCGGGTGCGGTGTTCACGATTACGCTGCCGGTGCCGAGCGACCGCGAGGCCGTAAAGGACATTGCCGCATGATCGGTAAAGCCACTTCGCTCAAAGTCCTGGTGGTTGACGACGAACCAGCGATCCGCAGGTTTCTGCGCACCAGTCTTTCCACCCAAGGCTACGAAGTCACCGAGGCGGAGAACGGCAGCCGCGCGCTGGATATGCTCCGGCGCAATCCCGCTGACATCCTGGTCCTCGACCTCGGTCTGCCGGACATCAACGGACTCGAGATCATCGACCAGGTGCGCGGCCAAGGGTGGTCCCTCCCGATCATCGTCTTATCGAGCCGCACCGACGAGACCGGGAAAGTCGATGCGCTGGATCGCGGCGCCGACGACTACGTCACAAAGCCATTTGGCATCGATGAGCTGCTGGCGCGCCTGCGCGCCGCGCTGCGTCATCGGCTCCAGCAAGAGGGAGAACCGCCGGTATTTCGCTGCGGCGATCTCGCGGTCGATCTGGTGCGACGAAACGTCACGCTCGCCGGTCGCGACGTGAAACTGACGCCGCGCGAGTACGATCTTTTGCGGTTGTTCGTATCGCAAGCCGGCAAGGTGCTCACGCATCGCTTTATCTTGCGCGAGGTCTGGGGTGGCGAGGGCGACGTGCAATATTTGCGGGTCTATGTACGGGCGTTGCGCAACAAGATCGAACCCCACCCCGAGCAGCCGCGCTATATCCTGACGGAGCAGGGTGTCGGTTACCGCATGCGCGCTCCCGACTGATCTGCGCGGCTGATCGCGACCAGGATGCCCGTGGAAATCAAGGATCTAATCGCGCCGGAGGGCGTCATTACGGCACCGTCGGCGAGCGGCAAGGTGCAGCTTCTGCGCGTGCTGTCGCAGACCGCCGGCAAGGCGCTGGGCATCGATTCGCTCGTTGTCCTGCGCGCGCTCCAAGCCCGCGAGGAACTCGGCTCAACCGGTGTCGGCCAGAGTGTCGCGATACCGCACTGCGCGTTGCCGGGCCTTGGCCGGTTCTTTGGATTGTTCGCGCGTTTGCCGCGGCCAATTGAGTTTCAAGCGATTGACGGCCAGCCGGTGGACCTTGTGTTTCTGCTGCTGATCCCCGAGCGGGCTGGCAAGGACCATTTGACGGCGCTGGCGCTGATCTCGCGTCGCCTGCGCGATCGCGAAACGGCGGCACGACTGCGCGCCGCCGCCGATGAGCTGGAATTGTACCAGATCCTCACTGGCTCGACCGGAACTGCCGCGTTGAACGCGGGTGCTTCCCAATGACCGGTTTGGGATGACCTGGTTCGGTAAGCGACAAGTGCGCTCGGAATACGCCTATAGCGAGAAGTCGCGGTGAACGGATGATCGCGAGACGCTGCCGGCTGAAACTCCGTTGTCGCCGATCCTGGCCGGATCACCTCAAGCGGATTGGTAGGAGCCTGGAGCCGCGGTCGCGGCCGGCAAAAGAGCGGCTCCGGAGGGGGAATTCCGGAGCCGCCGATCGTCCGGCCGATTGTCGGCCGGAACGGAGGTTTGGGGGACAAACCTGTAAGGATTAACCCTACGCTGCCGAGCATCGCCGCGAATTGGGACCGTCCTTGGCAAAAATTGAGGCATTTCGGTGATGTTTCTCAGCCGATTGGGCGGCGGTCTTCGATGACCTTGCCGTCGCCCGGCAGGCTGCCTTCCGGCACGCGTTCGACGCCGCCGCGCAGCTTCGTCACGGCCTGCATCGTGGCGGCCAGCGCCGCCTCCGGCTCGGCCGGTTCGCGCATCTCGGCGCGGAGCGTCATGCGGTCGGCGCTATCCACTCGGTCGATGACGAGGCGCGCGCGGACGATCGAATGATGGCGGCGCACGATCTCGGCCACCTGCGGCGGGTGGACGAACATGCCGCGTACCTTGACCGACTGGTCGGCGCGCCCGAGCCAGCCGCGAATGCGCGGAGCGGTGCGGCCGCACGGGCTGGGGCCGTCAAGGAACGCTGACAAGTCGCCGGTCGCAAAGCGAAGCAGCGGATATTCCGGTGTCAGCGTCGTGACGACGACCTCGCCGACCTCGCCCGGCGGCACCGGCTCGCCGGTGCCGGGATGCACCAGTTCGACGATGACGCCCTCGTCGAGCACCATGCCCTCGCACAGCGATCCGTCGGGCGCGACGCTCTCGTAGGCAATGAGCCCGAGATCGGCGGTGCCGTAGCATTGCAGCGCAGCGATGCCGCGGCCTGCGAATTCGCGGCGCAGCGCCGATGGAAACGCCTCGGCGCCGACCATCGCCTTGTTGATCGACGCGATGTCGCCGCCCTGCTCGGCGGCGCGGTCGATCAGAATCTTCAGAAACGACGGCGTGCCGACATAGGCCGTGGGCTTGAGATCGGCGATCGTGCGCAGTTGCACCTCGGTCTGTCCGGTGCCGGCCGGCACCACCGGACAGCCGAGCGCGGCGGCGGCGCTTTCCACCATCGCCCCGGCCGGGGTCAGGTGATATGAAAAGGTGTTGTAAACCAGATCGCCGCTGCGGAAGCCGGCGGCGTAAAGCGCCCGCGCCATACGGAAGAAATCGGCGCGCCGCGCCTCCAATTCGTAGATCGGACCGGGCGACGCGAAGACGCGCGCCGCCGCGCCCGGCGGCAGCGCGGCAAAGCCGCCGAACGGCGGGTTGCGGCGCTGCAACTCGATCAAATCCGATTTGCGGGTCAGCGGCAGCTGGGCGAGGGCGCGACGGTCGGCGACGTCCTCCGGCCGCAGGTTGGCGAGCCGCTCGCGATAGGCGGGCGCGTGTTCCTTGGCCGTCGCGATGATTCGCGGCAACGCCGCCATCAGCGCAGCTTCACGCTGCGCAGGGTCGCGTACCTCCAACATATCGTAGTAGCGTCCGTCCACCGCGATGCCCTCCTCGCGATGCCGCAACCCGGCGGGTCACAGAGTGCTCCGCCTCGCCGGGGGCGACAAGTCCCCGCCCTGCTCCGCCGCGAAGGTCGGCGCGCAACCGCGCGACTTTCCGGCGGCACAGGCGCGTTGCGCAACAACTGCGGGTTAGATAGGGTGTCGCGCGATAGCGCGCGACAGCGCTTTGGGGGGCGGGGGTGCCGGCCAACGCCAGGCAAGCAATCGACGTTTGGGCCGTCGCGCGACACCTGCTCGTTCTGATGCTGGCGCTGGCAATGCTGCTGCCACCGCTCCGGGCGTCGGCGCAGCAGCTTCTGTCGCCGGCCGAGCGTGCTGCGCTGGAGGCGAAGAAAGACGCGCTCTTTCAACAGATGCTGAACGATCCGACGAACCTCGACGTGACGTTTGCCTATGCCGACATCGCCGCCCGCCTCGGCGACGACGAGGAAGCGGTGTCGGCGCTCGAACGCATGCTCCTGTTCAACCCCAATCTGCCGCGGGTGAAGCTCGAGCTCGGCGCGCTCTACTTCCGGATGGGATCGTACGCGATTGCCCGCTCGTATTTCGACAAGGTGCTGGCGGCGCATCCGCCGCCTGCCGTGCGGCGACGCGTCGAGGCATATATCGAGCAAATCACCGAGCTCAGCTCGCCGCAGCATTTTGTCGGCTACGCTTCGGTCGGCGTGCAATACCAGACGGACGCCAATCTGGCGCCCGGCTGCTCCCAGTGCACCTCGCTGATCCCCGGTCTGTTGATCCCGCTGCCGAGCGAGTTTGTGAAGGCGGGTGACGCGAATTTCTTTGCCACGGGCGCTGCCCGTTACAGCTACGATCTCGGCACCCAGAACCGCGATACGTTCGAGATCGATGGCGTGGGTTTTGCCAACCGCTACCTCAGCTTCACCCGGCTGGACCTCGATGTCGCGGAATTGACGGCCGGGCCGCGCTTCAACTTCCCCAATCCGCTGCTCCACGTCAGTGACGCTTCGCTGAAACCCTATCTGATCGCCAACGATGTCGCGCTCGGCCAAAATCAGTATTTCCACACCTTGGGGTTTGGCGGTGAGGCGACCGCGCTGGCGTGGGGCGACTGGCAGTTCAAAGGGATCTTCGAATTCCGCAAAAAGAATTTCAGCAACGCCCCTGATCGGCCGCTCTCGCGCGGCCTGAACGGCAGCGACAAGCTGGTATCGCTGGTGCTCAACAAGCCGATTTCCGCCGTCCCGCACTCCGATTTGACGCTCGAATTTGATTACCTCGATCAGGACACCCGGCTGCCTTTCTACAGCAACATGACGTATGCGGTCTCGGCGTCCTATCACCTGCGGTATGACGATCCGACGCATTGGCTGCACCTGCCGTGGGATACGACATTTTTTGGCAATGCTGCCTTTTCCGATTATGCCGCCCCGCAATTCGCGCCTGCCAGCCCGCCGCTGTTCGGCACCGAAATCTTCCCGACCCGGCACGACACCCACTGGCGCTTCGGGCTGACGCAGAGCTTTCTCATGAGGCCCGATCTTGCGGTCGTGCTGCAGGTGCAGCGCGATATTGTGTCGTCGAATATCGGGCTCTATGCCTATACCAGCGATAGCATCCTGATCGGGCCGCAGGTCCGCTTTTGACCGCGAGCGCCCCGCACCGGTCAGCCCGCCGGCGCACATGGAGCGGCCGCCATTTCCCGCCCCAGTAGTTCAGCGCTCAGTCCGGCATCGAGAAGAATTGGCACCAGCCGTACGGCGAGATAGCGCCAGCCACGATCTGACAGGAACCCGGCGGCCGGAACAGCTGACACATCGCGCAGCTCTGGCCTAATTTCGCCGTCGGCTGATAGTGCGCCGCCTGTTGCGACAGCTTGGGCGGCGGCGGTGGCGCGGCGGCGG
>JASIAN010000144.1 GCA_030042035.1 Alphaproteobacteria bacterium
GCCATCCGACGATCGCAGTCGATACGCATATCTTCCGCGTCGCCAACCGCACCGGCATCGCCCCCGGCAAAACGCCGCGCGATGTCGAAGCCGGCCTCGAACGGGTGACGCCCGCGGGATACAAGCTCGGCGCGCACCATTGGCTCATTCTGCACGGTCGCTATGTGTGCAAGGCGCGGAAGCCCGACTGCCCGGACTGCGCTGTCGCCGATCTCTGCCGCTATCCGGCGAAAACCCCGCCCGTCGAAATGATCGCCGCCCGCGCCAGCGCTCCCAGACCCGAGCGGTCGTCAAAACGCCCGCGCAGCAAGCCAAGGGGCGGCGCCGAAGCTGCCCCTCACCCGCCCGCAGGCTCGCGCCTTCGGGCACCCTCTCCCCGTGCACGGGGAGAGGGATAATCGCCGACTATCCAATACGTTCCCTCGCCCCGCTTGCGGGGAGAGGGACAGGGTGAGGGGCGGAACCGCTTATGCGTGCTGTGCCTTGTAATAGGTGTTGCGCAGGACGCGGCCAGGCAGGGCGCCGGTGTGGCGGCCCTCCTTCATCAGCATTTCGCCGTTGACAAAAGTCGCGAAGATGCCCTGCGCCGGCTCCTTGATGCGCTTGGCGCCGGTCGGGAAGTCGTGCACGACTTCGAGCGGCAAGGGCTTTACGGTGTCGGGGTCGAAGATCGTCAGGTCGGCGACCTTGCCTGGCTGGATGAGGCCGCGGTCGTAAAGGCCGAAGATCGACGCCGATTCGAAGGTCAGCCGCCGCACCGCCGTCTCCAGCGACATGATCTGTTTCTCGCGCACCCATTCCGCGAGCAACCGCGTCGAAAAGCCGAAGCCACTCTGGAACTGCACATGCGCGCCGCCGTCCGACAGGCCGATGATCGCGTAGGGATAGGTCAGGATTTTGGCGACCGCATCGTCATCGACATTGATCTCGCCGTGCAGCCATTCGGTGTCGAGGTGCTCCTCGATCGCGAGGTCGAGGAAGCAGTCGATGATGCCCTTCTGCTGCGCCGCGGCGATCTCACCGAGCGTCTTGCCTTCCATCCAGCGGTTCTGCGGCAGCACGGCATGCTGCACGACCATGTAGTCCCACCACGTGCGCGACAGGCCGGGCGGCTGGCCATGTACAAAATCGATCGCCTCTGCGTGCAGCTGTTTGCGGATGTCGGGGTCGGCATAGGCCTTCAGCATCTCTTGCGAAGATGACAGGCAGATCGGATGCCATACCGGCAGGCCGCGGAATTCCTGCGTGTTGCGCATCGTGAAATAGTCGGTGATGCGATTGGGCGTGCACATCGGGAAGGCGCGGATGCCGCGGCCGGCAGTGTCATTGACGCGCGCCATTTGCTGGTGCCACTGGTCGGGACGGCGCGCCGATTGCGTCAGATTGTTGTAGACGACGGTGCGGCCCGTCGCTTCGCTGAGCCGGCTCATCAGCCCGTCCTTCATCTCGGCGCCGTTGCCACCGCCCGATTGGATGAGGCCGGTGCCCATCTCGCGCAAGACGTCGCCGAGCGCGAAGATTTCCTTCTCATCCGCCCACAAGGCCGGGATATGGACACCCTGCGGGTCGTAATGGCCCTGGTTGCGTGAGACAGACAGGCCGAGCGCGCCGGCCTCGATCGCCTCGCGCACGAGGCCTTGCATCTGCTTGATCTCGTCGTCTGTGGCCGTGCGCTGCTGGCAATCGTCACCCATGACGTAATAGCGCACCGCGGTGTGGCCGACGAGGTTGCCGACATTGACCCCGAGGTTGCGGTCGAGTTGGTCGAGGTATTCGGGAAATCTTTCCCAGGTGAATTCCAAAGTGTCGAGCACCTCCATCGGGATCGCTTCGACATAGGACAGGAATTCCGACAGGCGGCGCTGCTTGGCGCGGTCGCCCTTGTGCACCGGCGCCAGCGACAACGAACAATTGCCGAAGATGACCGAGGTGGCGCCGTGATCGCAGCTGTAGGAGCACAAGGGATCCCACGTCACCTGCGCGTCATAATGGCAGTGGTTATCGATAAAGCCGGGCGCGACGACGCGGCCCTCGGCGTCGACTTTGCGCGCGGCGGCGGCGCCCGCAAGCCTGCCGATCTCGGCGATCCTGCCGTTCTTCACCGCGACATCGCCGCGGAACGCCGGCCCGCCCGAACCATCGACAATCCGCCCGTTGGTGATCAAGAGGTCATAGGCCATCGCATTCATCCCTTTCTTCATCCCGAACGGGATTGCTTCGTCACTTCGCTCCTCGCAATGACACGGGCACTGATGTCATTGCGAGCGAAGCGAAGCAATCCCGCGCAAACTACGGTGAAACCGAGAATTTCTCGGGCTTTCCGAAGATCGTGCACGTGCCTCGCCAATCCGTCCCATCAAACGTCGGCTCGCAAGTCACGGCTACGTTCCGCAGCCCGTACTGGGGACGCAACCCCTCCTCGCGAACACATCTCGACACGCGCTTTTGGCTTAGCATCGAGAAGGGTGTGTTACGGCCGAGGCCGTAATGACTTCTGAAACCCATTGCTGACGCGAAGACTGGCCATCGCGGTGACCCTTCAATTGATCAGCCCATAGAATTTGCCGGCGTTTTCGCAGGTGATCTTGTGGATCGCCTCGGGCGACAGGCCGGCGAACTGCTCCTCGATATATTTGTCCGATTCCGGCCAGACGCCATCGGGATGGGGGTAGTCCGAGCCCCACATCAAGGTCTCGACGCCGATCTCTTCGACGAGGCGGGCGCCGATGCGGTCAAACTGAAACGTCGCGCGGCATTGCCGGCGCCAGTATTCGCTCGGCTTCATCTTGAGGCCGAGATCGCGGAAGCGGTCCTCCCACTCGAAATCCATGCGGTCGAGCGCATAAGGCAGCCAGCCGATGCCGCTTTCGCCAAAGCCGATGCGCAAATTCGGGTAACGTTCCAGCACGTTGGCACCGATCACAGCGGCGATGATGTTGATCAGGTTCATCTGAAAGCCGGCGACGCCAGTGAACTGCGCGGCGCGCCGTGAATTGGCCGGAGCGCGCTCGCGCACATTGCGCGGGGTCGTCGGAAACGTATGGAAATGCAGCGGCAATTGCACGTCGTTGACAGCGTGCCACAGCGGGTCCCAGCACGGGTGCCACATCGGCTCCATGTCCCATGAGCAGGAAAGCTCGAGGCCTCTGAGGCCGAGCCTGGCGACGCGATGGATTTCCGCGACCGCCGCATCGATATCGCCATAAGGCAGGCACGCGAGGCCCACTTGCCGCTCCGGGTATTTGCGGCAGAACCCGACAAGCCAATCGTTGTAGATGCGCAGCATCTCGTTGGCGGCTTCGTAATCCTGGACACGCGAGGCGACGCCCAGGATGCCGAAGATGATTTCGGCATCGACGCCATCGCGCTCCATGTCGCGGAGGCGCAGGTCGGGGTCGCCGGGGCGGCGGATGCCCCTCTTGCCATCGGCGAAAAACCCGGTCTCCGCCATCTTGTCGAGCCGGTAGTTCTGCCCCGGCACATATTTGCCGCCGACCGACCCGGTGCCGCCGACGAGGCCCATGTTGACGCCCGCTTTCGTGACCCAGTGCGGCCCGTCCGGTCCTTCTTCGACATAAGGCATGCGGTCGCGCAACTCGCGGCGCGCCTCGGAGACGAACAATTCCGCCGGCAGCCACGGCAGATCGAGATGGCAATCGGCCGAAATCCTGCGGTACTGCATCGTTCCCTCCGCGTCCGTACTGCCGCCACTCTACGCCGTTCAGCGCCGCCAAGCACGCGGCAACCCCGCATGCAGCGGGGGCGAGGTATGCAGCCGCTGCACCCGGTGGTCGAAACTTGACCCCGCGCCGGCTCATCGCAAGCAAGTCGGTTTTCTGCCGGCAACTACTGCGGATGAGTACGCTGCATATCGCGCCTGGCGACTCGGCCGGAGCCTCGCTTGCTCGGGCGATCAGAGACGCCGGCCGAGAGGATGAGGTCCTGTCGTTTTTGGACGATCTGAGCTGCGGGCCCATCGCCTCGGTCGATCCCGCAGTCCGCGCTCTGTGGTGGAGTTCGTTTTTACCAGGCGTCGGAAGTCGAAGCCAGCCTGAGAGATTTCTGGGATCGGGTGACGTCCGAGGATAATCGCCTTGTCGTCTGGTTCAGCCGCCACGCAGCCAGCGAACTGGCATTCTTTCTTGCTTGGAGCGACCCGCTTGGCGACCGCCCCTACCATGTCATCGACGTCACCGGACGGCGAATCCCGCACAAGGGGCGAAATGGGTCGGTCATGTTGTCCCGACCAGTTCAATCGGTGTCATTGATGCAGCCGGACGCCTTGAGATCGCCTCTGGGCGTCGTCGCCCTCGTTGAACAAGGGAGGCTGGTTGCCGACGGCGATCCCCGGGAAATGTCAACTCGCGTCAGACTGCCCGGCTGATGCAGACGCGCAGTTGCAGATCGGCAATCGCGTCGCCCTCGCATCAGCGGCAATCGGTGGGCGGCCGCATCAGAAGCCGCGAGCGAGGGCGAGGGAGAAGGTGCCGAAATTGGTGTGCGGCGGTTCGCGCTGCGCCCCACGCCATGGTTCGCGCGGCGGCGGTTGGTGGCGGTTTGCAGGTTCGGGCGGCGCGGCTGGCTCCGGCGGCGCCACCGTCGTCTTGAACTTTTCGGAAAACGCGGTTACCAGCCGGCGCAGCGTTTCGATTTCGGTCTGATCAGCCGCCAGTTGTTCGATCTCCTCGGTATGCCGGCGCAGCATTTCGGCACGGCGACTGTCGACGGCGCGCCGCGCTTCCAGAAGATCGTTTTGCTTCAAAACGCTCCACATCCGCTCACCTCCGCACGGTCGGCCCCCGCCGATCGGGCTTGTGTCGTCCTGTATTCTAGGAAGCGTCAATCAATATGTAACCACGTTAACATTCAAATTCGACGGATATTCGAATCTGATCGCCGCGTGGCAAAAATGCCGGATAAATACAACGAGACTATTGTTGCCGCGCGGCACAACGTTTGGTTATTGTCGCCACCGCTTGTCTTGGTCAGCGGGGTGCCGGCACAGCCGGCAGCGAGGATGCGGGCAGTGGCGGCGTTTGAATGGATGGAGCTGCAGACGTTGACCAGCGACATCGAGGTCGCCCGGTCGCGGCTCGCGGCGGCGCGCGCCGACAGGGACCATCGGCGCATGCGCGCATTGGAACACGAGATCGCGGCAGCCGAGCGGCGTCGCGCCCGCTTGCTCAGCGTACTGACCGACGACCTCGCCGATGCGGGCCAGCCGCCGCAACCGCTTAACCCCAACCCTGACACGCCGGCCGGCGCCGACGCTGACCCGCCGCCCGACGTCAACACGGACGCACCGCCCGCCGCTGACCACGATGCCGCCGGCGCGCCCGACCTAGCGAGCCCGGAAGGAGGCAATATCGTGTGGGAGCAACTGACGCCCGGCGATCTCGAGCGTGCCGAGCAGGAACTTGCCAGACGGCGCGAGGAAATGCTGGCGCGGCACGCCGCGGAGCTGAAGTCGCTTGACGACGATCGCGACCGGATCACGAACCTTGAGCAGGCGATCGCCGAGTTCATGCGGAATTTCAGCCCGGCCTCAAGCGCCGGCGAGATCGTCCAGCTCGGCGACGAGCGCGAGATGCGGGCACTCGGCCGCGGCTGATCCGGCGTTGTCAGGCACCTAAGTCAGAGGCGCGCCGCCAGCCGCGGCGAAAGCGAGTTCGGGTGTCGGGCGGCCGCGCGGCCGGGCCGCATCGGATAACGCGCACGGCAGAAACCGACCGCTGCCGCGCTCGGCGACAAGGCGGCCGTCTTCGACGACGACGCGGCCGCGCGACAATACCGTCATCGGCCAGCCTTTGATGCGGCGACCCTCATAAGGGGTGTAGCCGGCATTGTCGTGCAGGTCTTTGGCGCGCACGGTGACCTCATGCTGCGCATCCCAGATCGCGATATCGGCATCGCTGCCGACCGCAATCGTTCCCTTCTGCGGATAAAGCCCGTAAATCTTTGCGTGGTTCGTAGCGGTCAGCGCGACGAAGCGGTTGAGGTCGATGCGGCCTTGGCCCACCCCTTCGGAAAACAGCAGCGGCGCGCGCAACTCGATGCCGGGAACGCCGTTGGCGGTGTCCTTGAATGTCGTCTTGTCACCCTTCAGCAGCTTGCCGGTTTCGTCAAAGCGATAAGGCGCGTGATCGGACGAAAACACCTGAAACGTGCCGTTCTGTAGGCCGCGCCACACCGCCTCCTGGGCTGCCTCGTCGCGCGGCGGCGGCGAGCAGCAGAATTTCGTTCCGGCCAAATCCATTCCGATGTCATCGGCGGTCAGGAACAGGTATTGCGGGCAGGTTTCGCCGTAGATCTTGAGGCCCTTGGTCTGCGCGTCGCGGATCACCTCGATCGCCTCGCCGGCCGAGACATGCACGATCAGGATCGGCACATCGATGAGCTCGGCGAGCGCGACGGCGCGGTTGGTCGCCTCGCCCTCGGCGATCCGGGCATGCGCGACCGCATGATAACGTGGCTGCGTCATGCCGCGCTGCAACAGGCGGTCGGCGAGCCACTGGATCATGTCATGGTTTTCGGCGTGCACCATGACCATCGCGCCCTCGCGTCTCGCGAGCGCCAGGATGTCGAGCATCTGGCGGTCGTTAAGCCGCAGGAGATCGTAGGTCATGTAGACCTTGAACGAGGTATAGCCGTCGCGGATCAGCGCCGGCAATTCCTGCCCCAGCACCTGCTCGGTCGGATCGGCGATGATGAGGTGCATGGCATAATCGATGACCGCTTTGGTCGCGGCGGCTGCGCGGTACTGTTCGACGATGGCGCGCAGCGACTGGCCGCGGTGCTGCGCGGCAAACGGAATGACGGTCGTTGTGCCGCCAAACGCCGCCGAAACCGTGCCGCTGTAAAAATCGTCGGCGGTCATAACGCCGGCCGACGAGCGCTGCTCGATATGGCAATGACTGTCGATCGCGCCGGGCAGCACGAGCTTGCCGGCGGCGTCGATGTCGCGGGCGCCGGCGCCGAGCTTCTGCCCCAGCGCGACGATGACGCCGTTCTCTACGCCGATGTCGCATTGGGCCGTGTCGGCTGCGGTCGCCACTGTGCCGTTGCGGATCACCAGATCGTATTCGGCCATCGCGCGTCCCCTTTCACCGAAGCGCCGCTTTGGAACCCGACTCGGTCGCCGATCGCCGCGCCTGCTTGGCGCAATATAGCCGCGCTTCGCTGCGGTCGCAGGTCACGCTGCCGCTCACCTGGGCCTTGCGCCCGTCGCTGCGGGCGATCGCCTCACCGGCCTGACCTGCCGGCCGCGGCACCCGCGATGCCGAAGAGCGCCTCGCGGCAGATCACCTCGGCCGGCAGCCCGGTCTGCTTCATGCGGAATTCGGCCTCGGCCGCACGATCCAGCGCAGTGCGCAGGCGCGCTTCGCCCCAGCACTGCAACTGCCGCCGCCAGCTGTCCTGTTCCTTGAAGAAGATGGGCGGCCGAGCCGTGCGGATCGCCTCGTCGATCGTGCCGCCGGCGGCAACGCGGGCGGCAAGCAGATGCAGACGCTGCAGGTGGCGCAACAGGGCGCGGATGACGCTGACCGGCGACTCGCCCTCCTGGAACACGCGGGCGAGCGCGCGGTCGAGCGCCGCGGCATCGCCCTCGGCGGCGGCAAGCAGGGCATCGTCGAGCGACAGCGGCGCGCTGTCGGCAATGACGGCACGGGCATCGTCGAGGCTCATCCGACCGCCGTCACCGGCATACAGCGTCAGCTTTTCGAGTTCGGCGCGGGTCAGCAGCCGGTCGCCGCCGAGATGGGCGACAAGAAACTCGATCGCGTCGCGGCTCACCGCAACGTGGTGTTCGGCGCAGGTTTCGCGGACCACCGCGGCAAGATCGCGCGCCGAGTCGGGATAGCAGCCGATCGACGCAGCGGCGGCTGCGTCGTCGAACGCGCGGCGCAGCGCCGAGCGGGAAGGCAGTTCGCCGGCTTCGACGACGACCAGCGCGTCACACTTCGGATCGGCGAGGAACCGGGCAAAGAGCGGCGCTAGCGCATCGCCCGCTTCGCGCACGCGCACGAACCGCTTGCCGCCCGTCAGAGCGATCTGCGCCGCCTCGTCCGCGAGCCGTGCCGGGTCGGCGACGAGCGCCGCGGCGGTGAGTTCGGCGACCCGAAATGGATCATGCGGATCGGGGCAGATCGTGCGCGCCAAGATTTCGCCGCGCTCGCGCACCAGCCCCGCGTCGGGGCCGTAAAGCAGGACGGCGCGGATTTCCGCATCGGGGCGCCGCAGGAAGCCCGCGACCCGCGTCGGCGACAGTTTCATGTCTTGGCCGGCGGCGCGGCGGCGCGGCGCTGGAAGAACACCATCAGCCGGGTCAAAATGTCATCGCGCAATTCATCGACGACGCGGGTTTCCGAATCGCTCTGCGCCACGACATTTGAATAGCCGTTGGCCAGCAGATTGAACGAATTGTTGAAATGGCTGCTGCCGGCGAGCAGCTGTGAGCCGGTCTTGAGGTCGGCAAGCACGAAATGCGCGTAGACGTCGATGCGGCCGAGGGTGCCATAGCCCTGGGTCGTGAGGCCGAGGTTTTGCTTCGAAACCGCGAGCGTCACGCGCAGCACGTAGCGCTGCGGCGTCGGCTCGCCACTCGGGTTGAAGGCGGCGCGCAGCACCAACTCGAGGTTCTGGCCGATGCGCTCGGCGATCGGTGCGACCTTGATCGCGCGCAAATCGGCGGCGGCGGGACCGCTCTGTGGGTCGGCGTAGAGTGGCGCCCAGCCGCAGCCGGAGGGCGTAAGGACAATCCCGAGGACTCCGACGAGGAGGACGCGGCGGCTGGCCATTCTTCCGTCTGCGTCATTGCGAGGCGCACCGCGCCGAAGCAATCCCGAACGACCGAGGCGAAACGCCGCGGGATTGCCTCGCTTCGCTCGCAATGACGTCATTTCGCTACGCTCGGCCAATGACGACGTTGGCGACGCGGTTTTGCACGACAATAACGTTCTCCGGCGCCTTGCCGGCCAGCATGCGGGCGACCTGCGGCAGCGCGAGGGCCGCTTCCCTGACCTCGCTGTTGGCCGCGTCGCGCGGCAGGTCGATCGTGCCGCGCAATTTGCCGTTGACCTGCACGGCGATTGTCACCGTTTCGTCCTGCACGAGCTGCGGATCGGGCTTTGGCCACGGTTCATCGACCAAGAGCGTCGTGTGACCGAGTTCCTGCCACATCTCCTCGGCCAGATGCGGCATCATCGGCCCGATCAATCGCGCCGCAACCTCCAGACCCTCGCGCAACGCATCCGCCGCCGCAGGCTCATCGACCGGCATGTCTTCGAGGGCGTTGGTCAGCTCACGAATGCGGGCGACGGCCCGATTGAAATGGAATTTTTCGAGATCGTCAGTGACGGCTGCGATCGTCTTGTGCGTTGCCCGCCGGACGACAACGATCTCCGCTGGCACCGCAGGCGGGATCGCGCGGCCAACCGGCGGCAGCGGCACAGCCGGTTCGGACACCAACCGCCACAGCCGGTTGACATAGCGCCACGTGCCGTCGATGCCCGCGGCGGTCCATTCGAGGTCGCGCTCGGGCGGGCTGTCGGATAAGAGATAAAGCCGCGCCGTATCGGCGCCGTAGGTATCGACGATGGCATCGAGATCGACGACGTTCTTTTTCGACTTACTCATCTTTTCCAGGCGGCCGATCGTCACCCGCCGGCCTTCGCCATCGACGAGGCGGCCCGTGGCGTCCTCCTGCACTTCTTCCGGGAACAGCCATTCGCCATTCTCGCTTTGATAGGTCTGGTGCAGCACCATCCCTTGCGTGAAGAGGCCGGCGAACGGCTCGTCGAGGTCGATATAGCCGCAGCGCTTCAGCGCGCGAGTGAAGAAGCGCGAATAGAGCAGATGCAGGACGGCGTGCTCGACGCCGCCGATATACTGGTCGACCGGCATCCAATATTCGGCGGCGGCCCGGTCAAACGCGGTCGCCGCGCGCGCCGAGCAGAAGCGCAAAAAATACCATGACGACTCGAAGAACGTGTCGAACGTGTCGGTCTCGCGCTCGGCCGCACCGCCGCAGGCGGGACACGCGACGTGCTTCCACGTCGGGTGGCGGGCGAGCGGGTTGCCGGGCGCGTCGAAGCTCACATCCTGCGGCAGTTCGACCGGCAATTGCGCCTCCGGCACCGGCACGATGCCGCAGCGCGCGCAATGGATGACCGGGATCGGGCAGCCCCAATAGCGCTGGCGCGACACGCCCCAGTCGCGCAGCCGGTAGGCGATCGTGCGCTCGCCGCGGCCTGATTGCTCGAGCCGCTCGCCGACCGCTCGCTTCGCCTTAGGCACCGATAGGCCGTTCATGAAATCGGAATTGTAGAGGGTGCCGTCATCGACAAAGGCGGTATCGCCGATCTCGAAGGTCGCCGGGTCGGCGCCCGGCGGCAGCACCACCGGGATGACCGGCAGAGCGTATTTGCGGGCGAATTCGAGGTCGCGCTGGTCGTGCGCCGGGCACCCGAAAATCGCCCCGGTGCCATATTCCATCAGCACGAAATTGGCGACATAGACCGGCACGCGGCGGGCCGGATCGAGCGGATGGACGGCCTCCAACGGCGTCCGATAGCCGCGCTTTTCGGCCGCTTCGATGACTGCCTCGCTGGTGCCGAGCCGGTCGCATTCGGCGATGAACTCGGCGAGGGCGGGATCGCGTTCGGCCAGCCGCTGGGCGAGCGGATGATGCGGCGACAAGGCAAGGAACGAGGCGCCGTAGAGCGTATCGGGCCGGGTCGTGAACACCTCGATCGCCTCGTCCCGCCCGGCGACGCCGAACAGCACGCGGGCACCCTCCGAGCGGCCGATCCATTTCTCCTGCATCAGCCGCACCCGCTCCGGCCAGCGGTCGAGCGTTTCCAACGCTGCGAGCAATTCGTCGCTGAATGCGGTGATGCGCAGGTTCCATTGCGCCAGGAGGCGCTTTTCGACGAGCGCGCCGGAGCGCCAGCCGCGGCCGTCGATGACCTGCTCGTTGGCGAGCACGGTGTGCTCGACCGGGTCCCAGTTGACCCACGACTCCTTGCGGTAGGCGAGGCCTGCCTTCAGGAAATCGAGAAACATCTTCTGTTCGTGCCGGTAATATTCGGGGTGGCAGGTCGCAATTTCGCGCGACCAGTCATAGGCGAACCCCATCCGCTGCAGTTGGCCGCGCATCGTGCTGATATTGTCGCGGGTCCACAGGGCCGGGTGCACGTTGCCGGCGATCGCCGCGTTCTCGGCCGGCAGGCCGAACGCGTCCCACCCCATTGGATGCAGCACGTTAAAGCCCTGGGCGCGGCGATAGCGTGCGACAAGATCGCCCATCGTGTAATTGCGGACATGCCCGACGTGCAATTTGCCGGACGGGTAGGGAAACATTTCGAGGACATAATATTTCGGCCGGGCGGCGGTGTGCGCCGCGAAGCTGCCGCGCTCGCGCCAGACCCGCTGCCACTTTTGTTCGCTTTCCCGAAAATTGTAACGCGACATCGATCGGTCCCGAATGAATGAGCCGGTGGCGCCGTTATTGGCCGTAATGCGCCTCGCGATAGCGCACGGCGTGGATGCGCTGCGCCCGGGTCAAGATCGCAAAATCTATCCCGTCCGGCACCTCGCGCGCGACCGGCGCCTTCTGCCATGGTCCGCCGGGATTGCGGGTCTCGCGCTCGACCGTCACCGCCAGCGAATCCGAGCGCAAGGCGCGCGACAGGATGAAGACGCTGATGCGCAGCCGCTCGTCCGGCTTGCCGGGCGGCGAATACCATTTGGTGACGAGCAGCCCCGTCACCGGATCCTCCGAGCTGATCCCGGCGAACTTTAGTGCATCATGCGCCGCCTCCCATAACACCGGGTTGACCAGCGTGCCGGTGCGGGGACCCTGGTTCTTGTGCGACGGCAGCTTGGCGAGACCGATCCAGGTCCACAGCGTCTCGTCGGTCCGGTCGTCTTCGGCCTTTTGAGCGGCAACCTGCGGCTTTGCCGAACTGGCCAGCGTGTCGGCCGGGCCGCCCGCCGCGCGGTCGCCGCCGCATCCGGCGAGGCCTAACGAAACGCTTGCGACGAGCCCGAGCAATGGGCCGTAATAGCGAACCAACATGGCAATATCCTGTGCGCCCGGCCGCGCCCGGCCGGAAATCTCACGAAGCCTTGTGCCAGGAATGGAGCGGAGATGGAAGAGGCGGCGTCTGCGCAGTTGATCGGTGCCAATCTCGCGGCGGTGCAGGGCCGCATCACGGCGGCGGCGCGCGCCGCCGGGCGGCCGGCGGATGCGGTGACGCTGGTCGCGGTTAGCAAGACGCACCCGGCCGCCGCGGTACGCGCCGCTCTGCTCGCCGGGCAGCGCGTGTTCGGCGAAAACCGGGTGCAGGAAGCGCTCGCCAAATACCCGGCGCTGCGCCGCGAGTATCCCCATCTCGCGCTGCACCTCATCGGCCCGTTGCAGACCAATAAAGTGCGGGATGCGGTTGCCCAATTCGACGTGATCGAAACCGTCGATCGACCGCATCTTGCCGAAGTCCTGGCGCGCGAGATGGCGCGGGCCGGCCGCCGGCTGCCGTGCTTCATCGAGGTCAATACCGGCGAGGAACCACAAAAAGCGGGGATCCTGCCGGCGGCCGCCGACGCGTTTATCGTCCTATGCCGCGATCGCCTCCAACTGCCGATCGAAGGCCTCATGTGCATCCCGCCCGAGCACGAGGAGCCGGCACCCTATTTCGCGCTGCTGCGCGAGATCGCGCGGCGCAACGGCCTCGAGAAGCTCAGCATGGGGATGAGCGCCGATTTCGAAACCGCGATCCGCTTCGGTGCGACACATGTCCGGGTCGGCACCGCGATCTTCGGCGCCCGCCGCACCATCCTCCCGATCGCCGTAACGGGCGGACGCGGGCCGTGCTAGGAACCTTCTCCGCGCCCCTGCGCTTGATCTGGCGCCTTCCCGCATGATCGGGCCCCCGCCCCCCGCTCTCGTCCCCCGCGGGCAACCTCCGCCTCATGTCGCAAAGGGGGTCAAAGTTGAACGCCGATCACCCTCAACCGGGGTCAATCTTCCACACCGGATCACACCGCATCGCGCAAATCCCTGGGACGTCACCTCAGAAAGTCGGATCGAGAACCGCAACCGGTCCCTCAGGATCGTAGCGCGGATCGGTAATCCGCTCGGCCCGGACTAGGGTTGCTCGGCCCCACGGCGGGACACGCACGCCAGCGCCCGGCGGAAAGCGGGTCGCGACGTCGAACGCCTTGGCTGCCGCGTCGCGTGCCGCGGCCTCATCCGGGGCGCGGACGATCGCCATGCCTCGGTGAGAGCTCGCTTCCCAGTTCGGGTCGAGCACATCGATCGGGCTCAGCTTCCAGAGTGACATCGCTGGTCTCCTGAAACTCACGCTTCGTGATCGTCTGGGATGTCCTGGCACAGCAGGCAGGGCGGGATGTCACCGAGCCGGTGGACGCCAGGTCCGAGCAGCGGTAGCGCCCGCGCCGCCGCGACCATGATCTGCGCGGTCACCGCGAACAGGTCGAAGCGACCTTCGAGCAGAAAGCGCTGATGCGCGTCGCCAGCGGCGAGGCCGAGCCGTTCGAGCACGATGCCATGGCCCTCATGCTCGAGTTCCTTGAGGCTGCCGACCGGGATCACCAGCGTCTCCTCGCCGAAGAACAGCGGATCGCTCCGCACCGCTTGCGTTGCGGCCTCGATATCGGCGCCAGCGTCCAGTTCAACATAGACATAACGCTGCATCCGGGCGCCTTCGGCGCGCAGTTCGGTGCACAGCGCATCCTTGATGCCCGGCAGCGCGCGAGCGGCGAGCGTATGGTGCAGGCTGACACCCGGACGATCGCGGGTTTCGGTATGGCCCTTTGGGCTCATCACCGCAAAAAGGCCACGAAAGATCGACAGCATCCCCGGGTTCCAGCCTGCCCCGGTGACCGCCGCGATGCGATGGCGCAGGGCGACCCGGTCGAGCGCCTCGCGATAGGCCGCCCGATCCGGCGGCGGCAGGATCGCGGCCTCGACAATCGGGACGCGATGCTGCAAGAGATCGGTCGCGGTGTCGCGGACGAGAGCGGGCGGCAGGCAGATCAGCGCCGCGTCGATGCCGTCGATCTCGCTCGCGTCCATGCGCGCCGGCGCAACCTGGAGCGGCGGCGGCATCGGCTGGCCGAGGCTCGCCGGGCGCCGCACGACACCTGCCACGGCGAGGTCTTCGCTCGCGGCGATCGCCTTGCTGCAGGCGAGCCCGACCTTGCCGAGCCCGATAATCGCAAGGCGCTGCCGCTTCATCGCGACTGGCTCAGAAACGGGTATAGCCGCAGATCGTCGCGGCGCCACAGCGCGATCCCGGCGCGATGGTCGATCGTTTCGATGTGAATGATAAAGTCAGGGTCGTCGAACGCGATGTGGCCCGGCGTTCCAGCGCTGTTCAGTTCCGCCAGCAGCGCCTCGTCGAGAAAGCGTTCTTCGTTGGGGGTCGAGAGGATGCCCTTCAGACCGCGGCGGTGCAGGCGAATGTGAAACCGCTTTCCCGCCAGAAGTGGCGCCCAGGGGAGGACCAGTTCGCGAGCCGTCGTCTCGAACTCCTCAACGGTCGCAAAATCGAAGGTCCGCTGTGCCGCGAAGACATGTGCGATGAAATTGAGGATGCCGGGCGTCTCGGCAACTGCCGCGCCGAACTCCTGCACGAAGCGGTCCGGGTCGGCGACCGCCATCACCAGAACGTTGAAATAGTGCGTGCGATGCAGCCAGCCCCAGCGCCGCAGGACCCGCCGCGCCTGCGGCGCGGTCGCTTCCGGCAGGGTGACGATGACATTCCAGCCCGGCGTGCCGGCGGGAGGTTTCGCGGGTGGCGACGGGCCTGCCGCAGCGGTCTCAACGCCGATCGCCGGGCCGGCCCCCGGCTCCTGGTTCATGCCCATGGCGGCTCTTCGCCTTCTCCAGACTGGGCCAGCCCGGCAAACACCTGGCGCAGGCTGGCGCGGGTCGTCGGGTGGACCAAATAGGTGCCGGTGCGGCGCGAATAGCGCAGCAGCGGC
This sequence comes from Alphaproteobacteria bacterium, assembly GCA_030042035.1. Taxonomy (GTDB): domain Bacteria; phylum Pseudomonadota; class Alphaproteobacteria; order ATCC43930; family CGMCC-115725; genus DATARH01. The sequence continues at coordinate 15,010 of JASIAN010000144.1, forward strand.
GCGGTGTCCTTCGTGCTCTGCTTCAGCAGGCGGCGGATCGCGTCGAAATAGCGGCGCAGGTGGCGCGGGTCGTCGAGTTTCAGCAACCGCGCAAGCCGCTCCGAGCTTGGCGCCTCGCCATTTTTCTCGTAGGACATTGCCTCCAGCAGGTCGTGCAGTCCCTTCAGCGCGCGGCCAAAGCTGACCTGGCGAACCAATGTCATGGCCTGGTCGCGATCGAGCACGGCCAGCCCATCGAATGGCGCGCGCTTGGCGGCGCCGAGTCCGGTCGCGCCGCGCGGCGTCGGCTTGCGGCGGGTCGCCAGATAGGCCAGCAGCTCCTGCCGCAGCGCCGTCGGCATCGCAGCAAGATCAGACGCGCTCAGGACCACCTGCATGGCAGTTTCTCCCGCCGTTCCCGACCGCGGTCACGCGACCGCGATGCGGTTCACGACATTTTCGACGCCGCAGACGTACCACGCGTCATGTTCGGCCATGTCGCGCTCAGACATGGTCGGCACGAACCCGTCGAGCGTCACGGTGGCGGTGCGCGTCGTCACCCGGATCTGATCGGGATTGACGAACGGATCCTTCTCCAACGCCACCCGAACGGCGTCGGTGATCTCGGCGTCGCTGTCGGCCTCGGGCGGGCTGACGCCGAGCCCGTTGACGACATCGCGGCTACCCGGAACCCACCAGGCGAGCACGCCGGCTAGGCGCTTCTGTCCGAGGCCGACGACGTCGCCGTCGAGCGTGACGACCCCATCCTCGACGCGAATGTCGATCACGCCAGTGGCCGATAAGGGATCGCGCGCCAGTTCCGGCCGGCCTTTCACCCAGAGGCGAAGACGGCAATTGGCGAGTGCCGGTTCCTCGATCAGCGCGTCGCGCACGAGGTCGGCGATCATGCCGTCCTCCATCGGCGTTGCCGGCCGGACCCGCAGGCGGTCGATGATCCCTCGCGGCGCGACCAGCGCTGCTGCGCTGCGCAACAGCCGGCGCTTGACCGAGACATCCGCCACCTCGCCGTCGATCAGCAGCAAGCCATCCGACAGGGCGAGCACAATCGACGCCTCGTCCAAGGCAATTGTTGTGTCCGTGCGCAATGCGCCGCGGACGCGCTGCAGCAACTCGGTCTCGGCGGTCATCGTCAGGCCTATCCTGTTTCGTTTTGGGGGCGCCGCAGCGCCCCCAATCTGCGCCCGCTCAGGCGGTCTTGACCTCGATCTTCCGATGCCGCTTTTGCGCCTCAGCCGTCTTCGGCAGCGTGAGGGTCAAGACGCCCTTTGACAGTTCGGAGCTGATCTTGTCGCGATCGACCGCGGCCGGCAGCGAGAACGAGCGCTGGAACGAACCGAATGACCGCTCGCAGAGGTAGTAGTTACCCTCCTTCTCTTCTTTTTCCTGGCGCTTTTCGCCCTTGATCGTCAGCATGTCGCCGCTGACGCGGACCTCGACGTCCTTTTCCTCCATGCCGGGCAGCTCGGCGGTGATCTTGTAGGCCGTCTCGTTCTCGGCCACGTCGATCGCGGGCATCGCGATCGTGAAGGCCCGCTCGATCCGACGCATCGGCTCGAATTCGAACATCCGGCGTGGCGACGGCATCGCAAAGCCGCCGCCAAAGAACCGATCGAACATGCGCTCCATCTCGTCATGGAAGGAACGCCACAGCTCGGGCGTCCGGGCGGGCGCAGGAGCGGGAACCGGAGCCGGCGCGGGGGCTGAGGGCTCGGCTTTCTTCACTTCGACGGCAGTATCAGCCATGGTCCTCTCCTTCAGGAAAAGCGGCCGCATAGTTTGTGAGCCTCGGCAAGGCCGCTTTGACCTAGCTCAATTCGCACGAAAGACGCTCCTGGCCAGTGGCCAGCGGGAGAGACTGCCGGATTGATGTGGATCAAGGGAATCCGCCACCCGGCAAATTATGAATTTCAGGCCGCCGATCTTAAGTGGCTGACCGCGAGGCGCTGAGGCGCGGTCCTATCGTCGCTGAGAGCCATGCCATTGTTGAAATTGGGAGCTGTGCAAAGCCGTCTCTGGGCCGCGGTCGTGACCGGCGGCGTTGCGTTCGTCCTGTTATCGCTGCTGCTGGTGCCAGGCGATGTTGTGTCGGCTGCCGGCGTATTTGCGGCGGCCGCCCTTGGTGCCGGTCTTCTCGTGGTCTGGATGGTGCGACGGAAAACGCCGCCGCGCTCCGTCTGGGGCGCCGGTTGCTTCATCAACGGCTTGTTGAGCACGGCGGTCGCCGTCTCTTTCCACGTTCAAGACGATCTCTGGGCGGGCCGTTCCCGGTATGCGGAAAATCTCGACCGCGCGATCGGGCCGCTGACCGGTTTCGTCTGGGCACTGGCGGCGCGGATCGGGCTGATTGCCTTGATCATCGCGATCATTCTGTTCGCGCTGAGCTATTGGCTGCTCGGCCCGCCGCGCCGCAAGGCTTAGCGGTGGTCTTGCATAGCCTACGGGAGACACGGTGATGCGGATCGATGCGGCAGTCGTAAACGCAGCGCGCGAACCCTTCTCGGTCGAGGCGCTGGACCTGGAAGAACCGCGCGATGACGAAGTCTTTGTCCAGGTCATCGCAGCCGGAATGAGCCACGTCGATCTGCTGGCGCGGGACGGGGACATACCCGTGCCGTTGCCCGCGGTGCTCGGCTGCGAGGGCGTCGGCCGGGTCGAACGCATCGGCGCCAAGGTGATGGGCGTCGCCCCGTTGGATCGCGTCGTCTTCGCTCGCCCCGGGGGTGGTCCCGACCTGTTTGGCCGCCGGATCTCGCGGTATCGGGAAGTGGAATTCGCGCCGCTCCATCGTTCCGGCCGGCCGATCGCCGGAAGCGCCTTCGGCCATTGCTGCTTTGCCACCCATGTCCTGACCGCGGAACGGAACCTCATCCGGGTTCCCCACGACGACACGCCCTTCCCGGTGCTCGCCGCGCTCGGCGGCGACGTGCAGATTGGCGCGGGCGCGGTCATCGACACCCTGCGGCCGCGCCCCGGCAGCAGCATCGCGATTTTCGGAGCCGGTGCAGCTGGTCTCTCGGCCGTCCTGGCGGCGCGGCTGGCAAGCTGCCACCCGATCATTGCGGTCGATATTAAGGCGAGCCGCCTCGACATGGCGGAGCAATTGGGCGCCGACCGCACGATCGATCCCGACGGCCTCGACCCTGTCGTCGCCATTCGCGGCATGGCTCCAGGCGGTGTCCAGTTCGCCGTCGATACGACCGGCGATCCTTCGCTGATCGGGCAGGCGCTGGAATGCATTGCTTCTGGCGGCCGCTGCGTGCTGGCTGGAGCGGGTCCGCTTGATGCCGAGGTTGCGGTGAAGTTTCGCCTGCTATTGCAGCCGCGCACTCTCATCGGCAACCCCTCCGGCGCGCGCGACCCCGCGGAGTTCGTGCCGCGGCTGCTTGGGCTTTACCGGCAGGGGCGCTTCCCGATCGACCGGCTCATCACGGAGTTTCGCTTCGCGGACATCAACACGGCAGCCGACGCTCTGCTGAGCGGCGCCGCCATAAAACCTGTGCTCGTCATGCCCTGACCGGCGATGGTGAGGGTGGCGTCAAATCCGGGCGGAGCAGACATCGCCGCTATCGCTACGCACGAATTAACGCGGCTGTTTGATGATGTTGCTGCCGCGGACCGCGTGACGATGACCGTGCGACAGGGCGAGATGTTTGGCCTGATCGGCCCCAACGGCGCCGGCAAAAGCACGCTGATCAAGATGTTGACCACGCTGCTGCCTCCCACATCGGGATCGGCCGCGGTCGTTGGCTATGACATCATCCGCCAACCCGGCGAAGTGCGCCGCCACATCGGCTACGTGCCGCAGCTCCTGTCCGCGGATGGCACGCTGACCGGATACGAAAACATGCTGCTTTCCGCGCGTCTTTACGGCATCCCGCGGACAGAGCGGGCAGCACGCATCACCCGGGCGCTTGCCCGCATGGGTCTGACGCAGGTCGCCGATCATCTGGTCGGTCATTATTCCGGCGGCATGATCCGCCGCCTCGAGATTGCGCAAAATCTGCTGCATCGACCCAAGGTGTTGTTCCTCGACGAGCCGACGATCGGGCTCGATCCGGCCGCGCGCGAGACGGTGTGGGAGCACGTCCGCGATCTTCGGGATTCGTTCCAGACGACGATCGTCGTCAGCTCGCATCACATGGAAGAAATCGAAGAAATGTGCGACCGCGTCGCGCTGATAGATCGTGGGCGGCTCGTCATCGTCGGCACTCCAGCCGAACTCAAGTCCCGCGCGGGACCGGGCGCGACGCTCGACGATCTCTTTATCCAGCTCATCGGCGCGGCAGCGGAAGCTGAAGCAGCAGAGGGTTATGGGGCCGTCAGACGCGCCCGCCGCGCCGCCCGCGAGCATGGCTGAAAACCGGCTCGGGCGATTGGCCGATTATGCGACCCAATGCCTGGCAGTGGCCGCTGCCGAGGTGCAGAAACTCCGCCATGATCCGGTGGAGCTGTTCACCCGCGCGGCGCAGCCGGTGTTATGGCTGGTGCTCTTCGGCGAAGTGATGGCACAGGTCCGGGGCATCTCGCCGGGAGGGGTGCGATATCTCGATTTTCTGGCGCCCGGCATCCTCGCCCAGAGCGTTCTGTTCGTAGCGATCTTCTACGGCATTTCGGCGATTTGGGAGCGCGATCTGGGCGTGTTGCAGCGCTACCTGGTAAGCCCGGCTCCGCGGTCGGCACTGGTGATCGGGAAGGCCTTGTCGGCGAGCGTCAGGGCCTTGTCGCAGGCGCTGATCGTCTATGTGCTGACCCTCGCGCTGGGTGTCGATATCGACCTCGATCCGCGCAGCATTCTCGGGGCGGTTGCCGCGATCGCTGTGGGTTCGGCACTCTTCTCGACCTTTTCGCTGATCATCGCCTGCATCGTCAAAACGCGGGAGCGCTTTATGGGGATCGGCCAGGTGCTGACAATGCCGATCTTTTTCGCCAGCAACGCGATCTACCCTCTGTCGCTGATGCCGGGGTGGCTGCGCGCCGTCTCCCACTTGAACCCGCTGACGTATGAAGTCGATGTGCTCCGAGCTCTGATGCTCTCTTCGGGGAGATCGGATTACGGGCTGTTGTTCGACTTTACCGTGCTGTTCGCCGCGACCGCGGCGCTGACCGCAATCGCATCGAGGCTTTATGGCCGAATGGGCTACTGATACAAGTCGCCAGCGTCGCGATGTAGAGGAGCGGTTCAGGGTAGCAGCGTTGCGCCGAACCCGCTGAATGCGGCTCCTCCGCAAAGGTCGTGCCTGCCGTCGACCGCGCGCCTCGCCACTCACGATTTGCGCTGGATCAACGCGGCCGCGGCGAGTTCTCCAGCCGCGTTCGACCACCCCGCCTCAGCTGCGCTTTGAATTGGTCGTCGTTGTCGGTTGCGCCGCAAGACTCCGCAGCCGCTCATAAAGCGCCCTTTCTTGCCGATTGAGCTTGGCAGGCACCCTGACCTGGACGCGGACGAACAGATCACCGCGGCCATCGCCACCGAACCGCGGCAGGCCCTTGCCGCGTAATCGAAGTGTTGCACCTGGCTGGGTTCCTGCAGGCAGCTTCACGGCGGCGCTGCCGTCGAGTGTCGGCACCGTCAAGGTCGTGCCGAGTACCGCGTCGGGTACAGCGACGATCTCGTCGCGCCAAAGGTCGGCGCCGTTGCGATTGAACCGCGGGTCGCGCGCGGTCTCGACGACGAGCAGAAGGTCGCCCGGCGGCGCAGCCGGCTCCGCGCTCGCCATGCCGTGCCCGGCGACGCGCAGCATGGTGCCATCCTCGATCCCAGGCGGGATCGTCACGGTCAGGGTTTCGGCCGCCTCGGCCTGTCCTCGGCCTGCGCAGTTTGGACAAGGACTGTCGATGATGACACCGCGGCCGCCGCAAGCCGGGCAGGGCGTGATCTGCTGGATGGCGACGGCACCCCTCAGCTGTTTGCGGATTTCCTTGCCGCTTCCCTTGCATTTCTCACAGCTGCGAGGTTGCGTGCCCGGTTTTGCACCGGTGCCCTTGCAGCTGGCGCATGATGCGAGCCGCGTCACACGAACCGGCTCGGGGCCGCCGTGCAGCACGCGCTCCAACGGCACCGCGATGATCGTCTCGATATCGGCGCCGCGCCGCGGCCCGGCGCGCCGGCCGAACAGCCGGTCGAACAAGCCGCCGCCAAATCCGAAGCCGAACACGTCCGGGCCAAAAATATCCCCCAAATCCAAATGGCCGAACAGGTCTTCCGGCGAAAAGCCGGCGACGCCGGCATGGCCGCCCGCGTCGTAGGCGGCGCGTTTTTGCGGATCGTTGAGAACCGCGTAGGCTTCGGCGATTTCCTTGAAGCGCTCCTCGGCGCCGGGCTCCTTGTTGCGGTCGGGATGGTATTTGAGCGCCAGCTGCCGAAAGGCGTCCTTGATCGCCTTCTGGTCGGCGTCGCGGGCGACGCCCAGCACCTCGTAATAATCGCGCTTCTCGGCCACGATGCCGCGCCGGCCACGACGAGATGCTAGGGTGTGGTCTCTTTGTACTCGGCGTCGACGACGCGAGCGCCGCCGGGCGGGCGCGCCTCCCCGCCCGGCGCCGCCTCGGCATGCGGCGCTGCTTTGGCTTGGCTGCCATAGAGAATTTTGCCGACTTCCTGCAGCGCGCTCTTCAAGGCCTCGGCCTTCTGGCTGGCAGCCGTGGCGTTTTTGGCTGCAACCTCGGTGCGCGCCTCGCGCAGCGCAACCTCGATGCGTGTCTTCAAGTCGTCGGCAATTCTGTCGCCGTAATCGGCCAGCGTGCGCTCCGCCTGATAGCAGATCGCATCGGCGTTGTTGAGCTGTTCGGCCGCCTCACGGCGCTTCTTGTCCTCCTCCGCGTATTTCTCGGCCTGTTCGACCATGCGCCGCTTTTCCGCCTCGGGGAGCCGCGTCGAGCCGGTGATGCGGATCGACTGCGACCGGCCGCTCGCGGTGTCCTTGGCGGTCACATCGAGGATGCCGTCGGCATCGATATCGAAGCTGACGTCGATCTTCGGAATGCCGCGCGGAGAGGGCGGCAGGCCGTAGAGGTTGAACCGGCCGAGGCTGATATTGTCGGCGGCCATCGGCCGTTCGCCCTGGAAAACGTCGATCGTGACGCTCGTCTGCATGTCGGCGGCCGTCGTGAACAGTTCCGCACGCTTGACCGGGATCGGCGTATTGCGGGCGATCAACGGGGTGGCGACGCCGCCGAGCGTCTCGATGCCGAGCGTGAGCGGCGTCACATCGACAAGCACGATGTTGCCGATCTCGCCCGCCAACACACCCGCCTGGATCGCGGCTCCCTGCGCGACGCATTCCATCGGGTCGACGCCAGTTTCGCCCTTTTTGCCGATCAATTCCTCGAAGAAGCTGCGCACACAGGGCATGCGTGTCGGGCCGCCGACAAAGATCAGACGGTCGATCTGACCGAATTGCAGGCCGGCATCGCGAAAGGCCTGGGCGACGGGCTCGCGGCAGCGCTCGACCACCGGCCGCACGAGCCTCTCGAGTTCGGCGCGGGTGAATTCGTAGTCGAGATGCGCCGGCCCTGCCGCGGTGGCGGACAGAAACGGCAGGTTGACGCGCGCCGTCGTCGTGCTCGACAGCTCGATCTTCGCCACTTCGGCGGCCTCCCGCAGGCGCGCGAGGGCCACGCGATCGCTGCGGATGTCGATGCCTGTCTTGCCGTGGAAGGCCGCCGCCAGATGTTCGACCAGAATGCGGTCCATGTCGGTGCCGCCGAGCCGGGTATTGCCGCTCGTCGCCTTGACCTCGAAGACCCCTTTGCCAAATTCCATGATCGTGACGTCGAGCGTGCCGCCGCCGAAATCGACAACGGCGATTCGCTGTTCCTGGCCGAGGCGGTCGAGGCCGTAGGCGAGCGAGGCTGCGGTCGGCTCGTTGACGAGCCGCGCCGCTTCGAGCCCGGCGATGTGGCACGCGTCTTTTGTCGCGCTGCGCTGATTGTCGTTGAAATAGGCGGGCACGGTGACGACCGCCTTGTCGACGGGCTCGCCAAGAAACGCTTCGGCGTCACGCTTGATCTTCTGCAACAAGAGGGCCGACAGCTCCTCGGGCGTGAACTCCTTATCGCGCAGGCGGATCCTTTCGCGCTGCCCCATGCGGCGCTTGAAGGCCGAGGCGGTGCCTTCGGGATTGATCGCCTGCTGCCGGCGCGCCGGCTCGCCGACGATGATCTGACCGTCCGCCGTGACCGCTACGTAGCTGGGGAAGGCCTTGCCGCCGAGCGTGATCCCCTCGGCGCTCGGAATGATGACCGGGCGGCCGCCGCGCAGAACGGCAGCCGCGGAATTCGACGTCCCCAGATCGATCCCGATGATCGGCATTGTATCAGTCTCCGCGTGATGCCGCAGCGTGGCGGGCAACGCAATCCCATGCCGCCGGTCGATACGATTCCTGCCTCATCGGGTTCGCAAGCGGCGATGACGCCACTCCGAATTCGACACGTTGTGTCGCCGTGACGGGTCCATTGCGCACCCGCCCCCTTCAGACATCGACGATGCACTCGGCGACCCAAGCGCCGTCGCCGCGCCGATCTACCTTGAGCGCCGTCAACGTCGCCCCTTTCGGCTCGACCGCCGGCATGTGGCGGATGCGATCGACCGGTTCGCCCCACGCCTGGCCGCGCAGCCGATGGCCCTCGATCGCTACGGAGAAGCGGCCGAACACCAGATGCCGCATGGCCATCTCGTAGATCAGCGCATTGAGCCAGTCATTCAGCAGAAAGGCGTCGTCGGGGGCCTCGCACGTGACGTCCACCGCCTCTTTGAGCGCGATGCCGGCCGGGTCGGTCACCGCCATCGTCAGCGCGAGCGCCGCCTGCTCGAAGGCGGAAGCGCGCGTTGGGCCGATGCCGCGTACCCCGATATCGGCGCTGTGGCCAAATAATTCTGCGTGCGGCTCAACCATTGGCGCAGCCGATCCTTCGTCTTCACGCGGCGCGCTCAAGCGGCGCGCCGCTGGGGAGTTTCGCCGGCGGTTCAGCGTCGCCGGTTTCCGCGTCAAGCCCTGCGGTCAGCAGTCCGCGATCAACCAGCGACGCCAGCACAGCCTCCAGGTAGATCTCCTGGAATGACCCGAAAGCCCGCACGCGCTTCAGTTGGCGCGCCTGCTCTCGGACGGCAGCCGGAATGTGGGTGGCGATCACCCGGTCGAAATGCGGGTATTTGCTGCGGCACAGATCGATAAGCTTCGGCCCCGCCCCAGTCGTCCGGGTCAGAAGCGTCACCCCCTCGGCAATGATTTTAGCGTAGCCTGCTGCCGGCGAGTACGCATGCATGGCCGCCGAGCATCTATGGCACGCTGCAACAACGGCGCTCGGGGCCGGACACGTGGCCCTGCGTTTGTCGGACATAAACCAACTCCTTCATGTGCGCGCTCAGGCGGAAACCCCCAGACGATTAACGACGTCGCGCACGCCGAAAACGAACCACGCGTCATGCTCGGCCGCGGCGACGTCCGATGCCGAAGGAACCGTGCCGTCGAGTGTGATGCGCCGGTTCTGCGCGCCAACGCGAATGTCGGCGGCATGCACGGCTGGATCTCTGTCGAGAACTAAACGGACGGCATTGCAGACCTCGTCGTCGCTGTCCTCCTCGACCGGCCGCACGTCGAGGTTGTTGGCGACGTCGCGCACCCCGGGAGTCCACCACGCCAGAGCGCCGGCAAGCCGTTTCTGGGTGAGGCTGGGCACCTCGCCGGCGAGCGTGACGACGCCGCGCGAGACCGTCATGTCGATGCGGCCGACGCTCGTCAGCGGCGAGTGCGCGACCTGAAATTGTCCGGCGATGCGCTGGCGCATTGTGCATCCGGCGAGCGCCGGCTCTTCGACGAGCGCCTTGCGAACGAGATCGGCGATCTCGGCATCGGGCAGAAGCTCCGCCGGCCGGACCCGCAATTCGTCGAACACCGTTGTCACCTGCGGCACCGTGGCGGCGCGCTCGACCGCCAGCCGCTTCGCGGCGATGTCGCCGACCTCACCCGACAGCAAAAGCTCGCCATTTGCAAAGGTGAGACCGATGGATTGATGATCGAAATCAATGCGCGGGTCGCGGTGGAGCGCGCGGCGAACACCCGCGAGGATGGCTTCGCTGTCGATCATGGCATGCTCCGGCAGAATAGGAATTGCTGTGCCGCAATCCGCGCTGCCGCGGCTATGCCGGACGCTGCGAGATCGCTGCAACGACTTCGCCGGTCAATTGGTGCGAGGCATGCAGACTAATGTCGCCAAGCGACAGCATCCCAACCATCCGCTTTTGCCGGTTGAGCACCGGCAGGCGATGAATCTGCTTTTTCTCCATCAGATGCGCCGCTTCGCCGACCTCCTGGTCGTCGAAGCAATAGGTGATGCCCTTTGACATCGCTGCGCTGATGGGCGTGCTGGCGGGGTCGTCGCCGGCCGCAACCGCGCGGCAGGCGATGTCGCGGTCGGTGATCATGCCGATCAGCCGGTCGTCCTTGCCGACCGGCAAGCAACCGATGTCGAGCTCGCGCATCTTTCGCGCCGCGTCCTGCAGCGAGATGTCGGGGCCGACCCAGGTCACGTTTTTCGACATGATCTCGCGCACTTTCGGCGGCTCGGCGACCCACAAGTCCCGCAGCTCCTGGGGCAGGGTGCGCAGCACTTTTTCCTTCTCGCCGGCGTCGAGATGATTGCCGAGCACGGCGAATACGATCTTCGTGACGCGGCGCGCATCGCGCAATTCGGTGTGATCTTTCAGCTCGGCCGCGACGAGATCGAAAAATTCCTGCTGATGGCGGACCCGGCTCGGCTCCTTCAGGAGATCCCAGCCCTCATAGTACATGCCACGGATCACCATCGGCAGCTGCGCCCCGAACTGGACCGCGTTTTGCTGCGGCAGCCGGTCGCGCAGCGCATGCAAGACTGCACGCAGCGCGGCAAATGCCGACTTCTCGTTCGGAAACCCCAAACGGTCGGTTATCTCCTTCAGCCATTCATGGGTCTTCTGGATCGTGCTGTCGAGCACCGGCAGCTTTGGCATGATCGATCTCCGTGAAACTCGCCGCCGATCTCACCCTCGCCCCTCGCCAGTGTCGTTGATCCACGTCAAAGGAAGCGGCGAGCTGGCACCGGCGCACGGCAAGGCAAAGGGCACCCTCGGCGTGGCCGTCCGACAGGACGGCCATCCGGTCCTCGAGCTCGTCACGACATCAGAAAGCGGTCCTCGGTCGGCCGCTGCAGCGTATAGCCGAGGGCGCCCACGCCGCGGGGGATGATCGAAACCTTGTGCACCGGGTCCATGCCCGGCAGCGCGGTCGCGACGATGGCGTGGCTCATCTCCTGATAAGCGACGACTCTCCGTTCGTGCGGGTGATTGATCTGTGTCAAGGCTGCGACGCCTCCGGTGGCGATGCTCGCGCGCCCGCCGCAACACGCTGACGAGCGGGCCAGGTGGCTTGCGGCGGTCCGAAGACGCCGCGAGCGAACCCTCCTGTCTGATGGTGTCGGTGAGGCTCCGCTCGTTGTGCCCTGGCTGATATTCGCGCTTTCCGGGCCGGTCCTGTGGGCGGTCTCGACGCATATCGACAAATACCTGGTCGAACGCTACTTCCGCCGCGGCAGCATCGCCGTGCTGCTGGTGTTCACCGCGCTGATGGGATTTCTGTTTCTGCCTGCGATCCGGCTGTACCAGCCGGTGGCGGTGCCGTCGCTGCCTGACCTCTTGACGATCGCCGGCGCCGGGGTCCTCTACATGGGAGCGATGTTTTTCTATCTGCAGGCGCTGCGTTCCGAGGAGGCGTCGGTCATCGCGGTCTACTTCCAGGCGACGCCCCTCTTCGGCTATGCGCTCGGCTACCTTGTGCTCGGCGAGACCCTCTCCTCGCGCCAGATGTTGGGAGGGTCGCTGATCGTCGCGAGCGTCGCGCTGCTGTCCTACGGCGGACGGCGCCGCACCGTGCGGTTCAATGCCCGCACCAGCGCGCTGATGCTGGGTTGCGCGCTGTCCTCGGCGGTCAGCTCAGTCGCCTTCAAGCTGTTCGCCATCCAAGACGAGTTCTGGACGACGACGTTCTGGACCTATTTCGGCGAGGTGGCGGTCGGCGCCGTCATTCTGTCGATCGGCCGATACCGTCGGCAGTTTCTCGCCGTGCTGCGCGCCAGCCCGGTCGGTTTGCTGGCGACGAACGGGGCAAACGAGGCGATCAATCTGGCGGGCGGCGTGGCGGCGCGCTATGCGCTGCTCCTGGCGCCGCTGGGCCTCGTGCAGGCGGTAACCAGCACGACCGCGCTGTTCGTTTTTGTCTTCGGGGCTGCCTTGTCGGCACTCGCCCCTGCGCTCGCGCGCGAGGAACTGTCGGCCCGGGCTCTGCTGCAGAAGGGCGCTTGCGTGGCGTTGGCCGCAATCGGCGCGATACTTGCCGGCGGGTAGCGCGGCTCGGCCTCACTGCGGCGCGGCTGGCGGACCAGTCAACCGCTGACCGCAAGCACGGCCGCCTCGGCCGGGATCTGCTCCTCGACACGAAAATCGTGGGTCTCGCGCCGCCTGGGATGACTGAGGCCCGCAAGACGAACGCCGACGAGCCGAACTTTCGTCGCCAGCGTCACCCTGTCGAAGCAGCCGCGCAGGGCCGCCTCGACCGTGGCCGCGTCGTCGGTCGGGCGGGCCAAGGTGGTTTGCCGCCGCACCGTTTCGAAATCGGCAAAGCGGATCATCACCCCCACCGTCCGTATCAGAAAATCGCGGTGCCGCACCTCCGCGAGGAGCGAACGAGCCAGCTCTTCGAGCGCGCCGAGCAGCGCTGCCGGCTCCGCGACGTCCTGCTGAAATGTGCTCCGCAACATCGTCAACCTATAGTTGCTGAAGTAAATCCCCTGTGTCGACGTTATTCAATAAGCGCCATGAGCTTATCTGAGAATACGCGGGCGGGGTCCGGCGGTACGAGCTGGCGTATCCTGCAGGCCCCAGCCTTGCCGATAGCCTCGGCCTCGGCGCGGCATTCCCAGAAGCGTTCGAGCGCTAGGGCGATGCTCCCTGCCGTAGGCGCATCGGCGAGAAAGCCGGTCACGCCGTCCTCGACGATCTCGCGGTGCCCCGCTACGTCGGTGGCAACCACCGGCCGCCCGCACAGCATGGCCTCGACCATCGCCAAGGGCAGCCCCTCATAGCGCGACGGCATGACCAGCACGTGGTTCTCGGCCCAGATCTGTTCGACGCGCGTAAATCCCGCAAATACCACGCGATCCGCAATATCCAATTTTTGCGCATGTCGTTCGAGGACTTGTTGCATCGGGCCGGCGCCATATAAATGCAAGCGCCAAGGCCGCCCGCGCCAAATCGGCGAGGCCAGTGCCTCGAAGAGAAGGTCCTGGCCCTTTTGCCGGGGATAGAGGCGCCCGACGCAGGCAAAGCGCAGCTCCCCATCATCGCCGAGAGGCGGCCAGGGGAGCGGCCCATCAACCGAAACATTGACCGGGTTCCACACCACCTCAGCGTTTGGCAGATCGCCGCCGATCTGCATTTCGGCAAGCCGGCGATTCGCATCCGAAACGAAATAGCAACGCTGTGCTGCGGCGAGAGCGGCGCGATACCTCGCCGCGAGGCCATCGGCGTACCATTCGGTGTCCCGGCCCAACTGGACGATCGTGACGAAGGCCAGGCGCTTGGCGATGCACAATTCGAGCAAGTCGATCGGCGGCAAGCCGCCAGCGCCGTCCGACAATACAACGAACGCCGGTGGCCGCGCGGCGATCAGCCGTTCGACCTCGTGCAACACTGGGTCTGCGTGCCACGACGCCAGTCGTCGCCAGGGATGCCGGGACCACTCATACCAGACCGGGCGCCGCCACAACTCCACGCCGCGTTCCTGCAACTCGCGCATCCGCGGATGCAGCGGCCGGAACTCGGTAACGCTGGCCGACACGCGGAAGCCGTGCGCCACGAGATCAAGTGCTGTCCGCGCCCACAACTCCTCTGAGCCCGCCCACGGATCGCTGTTCGGGGTGGTGACGAAGATGATTCTTTGGGCAGAAGGCACTGATGTCATCGGGGCGGCGCGGGGGATTAAGCGCTTCTGATGCGTTTGCCCAGGCGGTACGCGACGTAACGCAATGCCCCCTCGATCTCCCAAAAAAGATCGCGGTAGGCGTAACCCCCGGCGAGGGTGCGGCGGAACGTCCAATACCAGTTGCGCAGGTAGATGGGCCGCGTTTCACGGGTGAGGACGAATTTTGCCATGTACGCGCCGGTGCCCATAGAGTAGTTGCGCCTGAGCGGCGGCACATCCTTGGCTTTCCGCCTGTGGTGATGGGCGATCACCGCCTCCGGCACGTACGCGCCCCACCAGCCAGCGAAGCTCGCGCGCGCTTGAATTTCCGGGTCCTCGCCCGCCCAGAAACGAGCGCCGGGGCCCCAATCCGGATCGAAGCCCCCGATCTCGTCCAGAACGCAGCGCCTGAACGTCATTCCCGCGCCGGGGAATCTGCCAGGTTGAACGAAACTGCGCGCTTCGAGCACGAACGGGTCGCGAGAAGTGTAGATCATGGTCGGATAATCGGCCGGATCGAAGAGTTCGATGCGGCATCCGACGAAGCCAATTCGAGGGTCGTCAAAGGCGGGCTGGATGCGGTCTATAAAGTCGGGCGCCAGATAACAATCGTCGTCGGAAAATGCGATAAGCTCTCCTCGGGCGACTGGCAAGGCGCGGTTGAGGCCACGGCCTTTGCCAGGTGTTTCCTCATACAATATCGTGGTCGGAGTCGGCGCTTTGGCGGCGTACGCCGCGAGCATCGCACCTGTATCGTCAGTCGATCCATTATCGACGACGATTAGCTCCCAGGCGCAAGACGTCTCAATGCGGTCGATATACTCCAAGCATGCCCGAAGCTGCTCGCACCGATTTCTCGTGCAGATAACGAGAGAAATCAACGGGCTTTCCATACCGGCAGCTCCCGATAACGAACGTCCGCGCATCAGAGCAATTCGCCCGTGAATGTAGCCTCTCCTGTGTTTTCGGTGAGCCCTCCCACGCTCGGGTTGGGCCGCTTCCATGCGGTCAGACAGCGATATGCCCACTCCCACGCGCGAAGCGCCGCTTGCGCAGCGTCTACAAGCAAAGGCAACGGGTGCAGCAATATTCTCGTCGTCTTTCTATGCCAAATGGCGTGCGCCAAAAAGATCGCATACTGGAAGGCAAGTCCCTCTGGGATCTGGTCTATCCCGGTTATGCGAGCTGCAACACGAGGGTCGCCGCCGTAGAACCTATCCCATTCCTTAAGCCGTAGCGCCGATTTCATGAGACTGAAATCCATCGCATCTTTTGACATCGTTCCCGAATGCGGGTACAGAACCCCGCGATAGAGGTTGATGTCGAGGTACCGCACACAACAACCCGCTTCGATCAGCTTGCAGTGCCAGTCAACGTCAACCGCTTTATAGTCGGGGGATATACCCCCTGTTTTCAACAATGTCCGCCGCCTTACCAAAAGACCCAATCCGCCAACCACCCGGAAGATGTCCAGTTGCGATGGGAGGCCGTTTCCGGCCGCAAGATTTTTGAAAAACCAAAATCGCGGCTGACCGCCAATGGCCGTCCATACTTCACCGCCGGTTTGAATGGCATCTATCTCCGGATGCTCTTCCGCTGCGGCCACCAGCTGACGCATCGCATCGGGATAGAAATAATCGTCATCGCTGATAGACTTTATTAAACGACCACGCGCCAGAAGCAGCCCCTTGTTGACCGCGTGGCCTTCGCTGGAATCAGGCTCGGACACGAAGACGCTTACGATGTCCCGATTGTCGGAAACGACGTCGACCGTGGCATCCGTTGATCCACCATCAATGACGATGAGCTCATCCTGATCCGTCAGGAATTCCCTGACATTCGTCAACGTTCTCTTCAGGTGTTCGCCACGATTTCGCGTGATAATAATGTAGCTGACGCGAATTGGGCTGTTGTCGATCTCGTGCTCCAACTGCCGAGGAGCGAGTCGCGCGTCTTGCCCGGCATCGACGACAATCTGCACCACGCCGACGATCCTTTTCCGAATTAGGGATGACAGATGCTACACGTTACTGTAAGGCGTCTTGAAGTCGAGCACTTGAAATCCCTTGACAAGCTCGGAAATTCCCTCCTCCAAAGTGACCGCCGTCTGATAACCCAATCTTCCTATTTTATCATAAGAAACGACGTAGTTGCGCTTGTCGGCATCCTCGCCGATTTCCGCATAATGAACGTAGCAGTCCACCTGCTTTTGCACGAGATCGCAGACATCGCGCTTGCTGTAATTCATCACGTCCGAACCGACGTTGTAGACCTGCCGGAGCATCTGATCGGCATTATCGAGGGCGAGGAGGAACGCCCTACCCATGTCGCGCACGTGAATGAAGGTCCGCATGAAATGGGCTTCATAGACGACGAGGTACTGCTGAGTCACTGCCTTGTAGGTGAAATCGTTCACCAACAGATCGAGGCGCAGCCGTGGCGACAAGCCAAACGCGGTCGCGAACCGGAAGGCTACGGCGGAACAGTGTTCGAGGAGATGCGCCTCGGCGATGGTCTTCGTTTGCCCATAAAGGCTCAGCGGATTGAGCGGCGTTTCCTCGGTACAGATGTCTTCGACCGCGCCATAATTGCTCCCCGTCGAGCCGAAGATCACGAGTTGCTGACGCGACAGCGCCTGCGCCAGGTTTCTCGTCCCCGTTACATTAACCTGCTCGGCGAGCACCGGGTCCTTGCGGCACGCGGGATAACCCACGATCGCGGCCAGATGCGCGACTGCATCTTGTCCACGAACGGCCGCCTTGACATCATCGGGGTTGCGGATATCCCCCTTTATGAATTCGAAATGAGGCCGTGAAAAGAACGGCAATAGCTGGTCGCCGCCGGCCATAAGATTGTCGAGCACGCGCACGTGATGGCCGGCATCGAGCAGTTGCGGAATGAGACTCGTACCGACATAGCCGGCACCTCCAGTGACGAGCACTTTCATGGCGATGAACCTTTGCTGTGATCAGGATAATTAAGACGAAGACACTGGCAGCGCGCTTTCATAATAGGCAACGGTCCGACGGATGGCCTCGGCGTGATCGATAAACCGATAGGTCGGAAAGAGTTTGCGGAAATGAGTGTCGTCAAGAACCTTCCGCGCCGCGCCATCTTCGTATTGGGTATTGAACCACAACTCGCCTGGATAGGCCACAGCGGTCTTGATCGCCTCGGCGCTCTCGCTAATCGTTGCACCGCGGTTTTGCGCGATGTTGACGGGATAGACGAGGTCCTCGTCCAGCTCCAAGGCCCGCGACATGATTTCGGCGATGTCATCGACATACCCCCACTCGCGCACCGGCCGCCCGCTGCCCCACACTTCGAAACGTTGGTCGCCGCGGCGCTTGGCGGTGATCATGCGGACGATCATGCCGCTGATCGCATGGGTCCGGCTGGTGTCGAGATGGTCGCCGACACCGAACGCGTTCGGGACCAGAAAGTTCGTCGTGCGGATGCCAAACTGCTCTCGGTAGCAGCGCGCCAGCACGTAAATAAAGCGTTTGGCGTTCGCGTACGCGAACACCGAATGATGCGGCTCGCCCTTCAGCCAATCCGGCTCATAATGAATATCGGCATCACCGGGATAGGAGCAATTCGACAGGGGGTTGACAACATGGGCCTGGGGACAGGCCTCGGCAACCGCGCGATAAAGGTTGATCGCCATTTGCATATTGTCGTGCGCGACCACCGCCGCATTTTCCATGACGTAATGAATGCTGCCGACATGCGCCGCACAGTTGAACACCGCATCCGGCCGTTCCCGCGCCAAACAACTCTTGATCGACGACAGGTCGGTGAGATCGACGCCTGTGCGACGCGACATCTGCGCCACGACATGCCCCTTCCGCCGCAACACCGATGTCAGGTTACGCCCCAAAAATCCCTCGCCACCGAGCACCACCAGCGCCATCTCTGTTCCCCGTGCGCGGGTCGCCTATTTGCGCAACCAATGCCCTTCCGGAGTTTTGATGTATAGCGGCTCTTTTCTTACCAAAACCGTAAAGTCCCACAGATCGTAGTCGTGCAGCACCGCCACGTTGGGCGAATACCGCCACATCTTCCTGAGGAATTCCGCCGGATCGCCGTAATAGAGGAAATCCTTCTTGCGATCCGGTTCTCGCCAGGCTGATAGCAGGTTAAAGCCAAAGCCTTTTGTCGAAAGACGATCCATCGTGTCAATAATTCTCCAGATTTCCTCCTCCCAAGCCCGCGGATCGGCCGCGAGTTTGAGGCTCAACGCTCCACTTAGCACGACGAAATCAAATTGCTGGGTGGGGTCAAGCGCGGCTTGAAACCGCTTTTCGGAGCCCGGATGCAGTCGGCGGGCGCTCAGGATCATGTCCTCACAGATGTCAAAGCCGAAGTAGTTACAGGAGAACCCGTTCGCTTGGAGATAGGGGAGGAGCGCGCCATAGCCGCAGCCGTAATCGAGCACGCTGAACTCCTCCTTCCCCAACGGGAAGAGGCGGCAAAGTTCGCGAAAACGGATCGTCTGCCGAGCGGTGTCAGGCCAGTCTACTCCCGCCGGAGTGGGCCCTTCACTAGCGATGAGTCGCGAAAAAAACGTTCGCACAGGCGCGAAGACCGCGGGAATCGCAGTTGTCGTCATCGGCGGTATAGACTCCTCGGTCATTGCTCCACCAGCCGGTGCTTCAAGAAATAGCTGCTTTCGGCGAGTTCGGGTCGTGAGACAACCGCTGCCCTACTCAAAGTCTCGAACGGTTCGCTGTCATGCACCATCTTGCCGATAAAGAATGTGGTGAGCTGGCGAGCGAATTTCGATTTAAACAACAGGATGCCGTCATCCGGCGCTGCGGTGACGCC
>JASIAN010000145.1 GCA_030042035.1 Alphaproteobacteria bacterium
GCCGGTGCCGCCGGGAAGGCCATAGCCGAACAGGAACCCGCCGGGTAATGCCGCGACCGCTCGTCTATTCGGCGGCTTCGCGCGCCGCAGGTGCGGCGGTGCGGCAGCCGGGCGGGAGCGAGAACAGGCCGGAAGGGAGCCGGTCGAGATAAGCCAGGATTTCGGCCGTCGGCATCACGTCGGCGTATTTGGCATGCATGTCGCAGAGGCTCACGGCATGGCTCGCCTCGCTGCGGTCGAAGCAGCCCTCTTCTGCCAGGATCACCCGGTAGTTGAGACTGAAGGCATCGACGACGGTGGCGCGCACGCAGCCCGAGGTCGTCGTGCCGGTCACGATGAGGCTGTCGGCGCCGAGCAGCGTCAGGTAGGACGCGAGATTGGTGCCGAAAAACCCGGACGGCTTCTGCTTTTTGATGACGATGTCCTGCGGCGAGGGCGCGATCGGCGCGGCGATCTCATTGCCGTCGAGATTGCTGCCCGGCCGCCCGGCCGCTTCGCCCCCGCGCGAGGATTTCCAGCTCCAGCTGCCGCGGTCCCATTTGTCGGCGCGCCCTTCGCCGGTCGTGTAGATGACCGGCAGCCCCTTCGCGTGCGCCGCATCGATCAGCTTGCGGATATAGGGAAGCGCGGCCCACGCGTCCTTGCCGCACGAGGTGCGCCATTTCTTGATCGAGTCGAGGATCGGCTCCGGTCGTTCGCCGCAGAACGCCCAGTTCACGTCGATGATGACGAGCGCTGGCCGCTTGCCGAAACCGGCGCGGGCGCCGAACCCGCCGGCGGCAAACACTGCCTTGTCGCGCTCGGTGAGAAACTTGTTCCAAACTGGTTCTTTGCTCATCACCAGCCTCCTGTTGCACGAAACGATGCGGGCGACCGCGACCGCGACCACTTGCGAGAGCCAAGCGTGCCGATGGGTGCGTCACTGATGCCATTGGCGCCGTTTATCTTTCCGTTTCCGCGGCCCGGCGGGCAATGCCGCGGTCAGCTCCCGGATCGGCCGCGGCCATCTCGGCGAAGAGCGTCTCATAGCAGCCCACGATGCGGCCGAGATCGTAATGCTCGGCGATACGCCGGCGCGCCCGCAAACCGAGCGCCCGGCGCCCCTCAACCCCCAATGCGAGCAGCCGCTCCCAGCCGGCGGCGAGCGCCTCGGGATCGCGCGGCGGCACGGTGACGCCGCAATCGGCGATGATCGCGGCGGCGTCGCCGACGTCGGTCGCGACGCACGGCACCGCGCAGGCCATCGCTTCGCCGAGAACATTGGGAAACCCCTCGCCGAACGCCGACGACAGGCTGACGATGTCAAAAACGGGATAAAGCGTTTCGAGATCGTCGCGCTCGCCGAGGAGGTGGATGCGCGAGTGGAGGCCATGCGCGTGCGCCGCCTGTGACAAAGCGCAGTTGGACGGCCCGACGCCTTCCCCGGCCAACGCGAAGTGTACTTCCGGAGCCCGACTCGCGAGCCGCGCCGCCGCGGCAAGAAAATTGGCCTGGTCCTTCATCGGGTGGAAACGCGCCGGCAGCAGGATCGCGCCGGCCTCCATCGGGATCCCGAGCGCGGCGCGACCGCGTTGCCGAGCCTCGGTATCGGGATGAAAAAACCCGGTATCAAACCCGTTCGGGATCGCGACCCAGCGCCGCGGCCGATAGCCGAGTGCCATGTGATACCGCTGCCCGGCTGCCGAGTTGACGATCACACCATCCGGCATCGACGAGCACTTCGCCAATATCCGAACCAGCGCCACCGCGTCGGCCATATCGCTGCAACGCAGGTTCCACAGGAGGCGCCGCGGCGGACCGAACCAGCGGGTGGCAAGGCCGAGGAGATCAGCATGGTAAAGCCAGGTCTGCAGCACAGCCGGGCGAAACTCGCGAACGATCCGGCCCAGCCGCGTGATGCCCCGCGGGTCCGGCACGCCCCGGCGCAGCCCAAGCGAGCGCACCGCGACGCCGGCGGCCTCGATCTGCGCACCGATGCGGCCCCGGCCGGTCATGCTGACGACGATCGGATGAAAGCATCGGCGGTCGGCGCGGGTGACGACATGCGACAGCATGCGCTCGGCGCCGCCGAGTTCCAATCCGGTGATCAGATGCATGACATTGATCATTGCCAGGACGAGGTCTTGTCTGCGGCCAAAACCATACCGACTTGCTTCGACCCTTGCCAGAAGCGGGAGAGCGCGCGGCCGGTGCCGCGGGTCGATCGCGGCGGCGCTTCCCGCCGTGACGGCGGCGGCGGGCTGCGCTAGCATCGGGGCGTCCGACCGACAATCGGCCCACTGGGGGAGCCCCGCCGATGAAAGCCGCCGTTCTGCATGCCGCGCATCAGCCGCTGACGATCGAGGAGGTCGCCATCAACAAGCCGGGGCCGCGCGAAGTCCTGCTGCGCACCGCCTTTGCCGGGCTGTGCCATAGCGATCTGCATTTCATCGAGGGCCTCTATCCGATCCCGACTCCGGTCGTGCTCGGGCACGAGAGCTCGGCGGTCGTCGAGGCGGTCGGCGACGGCGTCAGCTATGTGAAGCCGGGCGACCACGTCATCACCTGCCTCTCCGTGTTCTGCGGCACCTGCCCGCAATGCCTGACCGGCCATCCGAATTTGTGCGAGAACACCGAGGTGAAGATGCTGCCGGGTGTCGCCAAGCGGATGACGTGGCGCGGCGGCCAGCACATGAACCAGGCGTTCAACCTGTCGTCATTCGGCGAACAGATGCTGGTGCACGAAAATTCGATGGTGAAGATCGACGATGGCATTCCGCTGGATCGCGCGGCGCTGGTCGGCTGCGGCGTCATGACCGGGGTGGGCGCGGTGTTCAACGCCGCCAAGGTCGAGCCGGGCGCGACGGTCGCGGTCATCGGCTGCGGCGGCATCGGCCTGTCGGCGGTCAACGGCGCGGCGCTTGCCGGCGCCGAGCGCATCATCGCGATCGATACAGTACCGTCAAAGCTCGAATTGGCGCGCGAGATGGGCGCTACCGACACGATCAACGCCAGCAACGCCGATCCCGTCGAGCAAATCCGCGACATGACAAAAGGCGGTGTACAGTATTCCTTTGAGGCAATCGGCACGAAGGCGACGGCCGAGCAGTCGTTTCAGATGCTGCGCCCCGGCGGTACCGCGACGATCATCGGCATGGTGCCGTTTGGGCTGAAGATCGAGCTGCACGGTTTTGACTTCCTGCGCGACCGCAAGATCCAGGGCACGTCGATGGGCGGCAACCGCTTCCGGGTCGATATGCCGCGGCTGTTGTCGCTGTGGAAGCAGGGCCGATTGAAGCTCGACCACCTGATCTCGGGCCGGCTGCGGCTCGATCAGATCAACGAGGGCTTTGCGGCGCTGAAATCGGGCGCGCCGGTGCGCCAATTGATCGATTACAGCGCCTGATTACGGCAGCTCGGGAAAGCGGCGGAAGGGCAGCTCGGCGAGCCGCAACGCCTCAGGCGCGGCAGCCTGCGCCGCGGACCGAAAATAGCGCAGCACGACCAACAGGGTCGGCGCGCACAGCACCACAACCAGCGGCAACGCGTCGCCCGCAAAGGCGACGTTGCCGTTGCAGCCCAGCGTCGCCAGCAAGCTGAAAATCGCCGATAGCGTGCTCAGCAGCATTACCGCAATGCCGCATCGCCGGCGCTGCTCACAATCACTTCGCTTCATCGACCCGGCCCAACTTTTGCTGCGACGAATCTTGCGCAGGGCAGGGTTAAGGAGGCCTTACATCGACGGAATTTAGCGAAAATCATCGGCTGGCAATTGAGTAAAATCGCCGCCATTCGCAGCGCTCGAGCGCCGTCCCAGCTATTCCCGGCGGAACGTCACAACCAGAACGTCGCGATGGCCGGGCCGCGCCGCGTCGAGCGGGGTCACCGGCGTCACGCCGTGATAGACACGATTGTCATCGGTGACGGCGGCGTCAGACGGCAGGGTCAGCGTAAAACTGCCGAGCGGCTGCTTGGCGAGATCGGCGATGCGGGTCTCGCCGCTGGCAATATTGACCCGATTGACCAGCAGTACGAGCACCCAATCGACGCCGTCGCGATGCAAGCCCTCCGGCGTCGGCCGCCCTTCCGCACCGGCTCGCGCCTCGATGCGGAACTGGTGGACCTCGACGTGCCAGGTGGGCGGGCGCCGGTCCACCGCGGTCAGCCGCTCGAACAGCCGGTGGCAGGTGGCCAGCGTCGCGCGCATCGCCGGATGTACGGCAATCCGGTCGGCGACCGGCTCAAACCAGCGCTCGATGCCGCCATTGAGCGGGTTGTAGTCGCGGCTCTGGTAATGCGGCTGGTGCGGCTTGCGCACGATGCCGGCGGCAGTTGCCCGAAAGCAGGCAAAACGCCGGCGGCGATAGCGCCCGCCATCGGCCATGAAGGTATCGACGCCGAGCTCGTCCCAGCTCGCGGCGAACCCGCCCCAGTCGGCGAGACCTGCCGTGTCGAGCACATCGCGCATCTCGGCGGCATGCACAAAGGCGTATCCGTCGCGCGCGACAGCAGCGGCGATCGGGGCGAGAGCGTCGGTCATGCGTTCGATGTCGAGCGGCTTTATGGTCGGGCCTCCGCGGCTCGGTCACAGGCTGCGGATAATGTCGGCCCAGCGGTCGAGCAGCGGCAGGATGGAAGCACGGCCGTCTGCGGCCAGCTGCACGACGCCGCGCGCGACGCCCTGGTCTTCGTAGCGGCGGATGCGGTCGCGGTCGGGCAGAACACCCCACACGGTCACCGGCACCTCGGCCGGATCGCGGCCGATCTCGCCGGCCAGCCGGTGAAATTCCGGCAGATAGTCGGTCACGTCCTCATAGTGCGGCCGGCGCGAATGCGGGATCCAGCCGTCGCCGTAGCGCAGCGCGCGGCGCGCGGCATGCGGAAAGGCACCGCCGACGATGACCGGCGGGTGCGGCTGCTGCACCGGCTTCGGCCACGTCATCATCGGCGGAAAATTCACAATGTCGCCGTGATATTCGGGCTTCGACTGGGTCCAGATCGCGCGCATCGCTTCGACCTGCTCGCGCATCTTTTTGAAGCGCGTCTTAAAGACCGTGCCGTGGTCTTCCATCTCGTCCTGGTTCCAGCCGCCGCCGATGCCGAACAGAAAGCGACCACGCGAAAGCTGGTCGAGCGAGGCGACGGCCTTGGCGGTCTGGATCGTGTCGCGCTGGATCACAAGGCAGACGCCGGTGCCGAGCCTGATCGTCGTTGTCGCCGCGGCCGCGGCCGCCAGCGTCACAAACGGATCCATGACATCGTAATATTGCTTCGGCAATTCGCCGCCCGACGGGAACGGCGTCTTCCGCGACAACGGGATATGTGAGTGCTCCGGTGCCCACATTGATTCGAAGCCGCGCGCCTCCAGTTCGCGCGCCAGCTCGTCCGGCGCCATCGAATAGTCGGTGAAAAACATCGCCGCGCCGATCTTCATGTCCGGCTCCTGGTCGGTTAGCCGTCGCGTGCACGCGGACCGGCTCGATTAAAGCTAGGTCGGACGGCCGGGCGGCGCAATCGCGATCACAGATACGGGTCGGCTGCGGCGTATTGCGCGACCGTCTCGCGCACCGCCTCTTCGAGCGGCGTGAACGGCGCG
The DNA here is from genome assembly GCA_030042035.1 of Alphaproteobacteria bacterium. Lineage (GTDB taxonomy): Bacteria > Pseudomonadota > Alphaproteobacteria > ATCC43930 > CGMCC-115725 > DATARH01. Next base: position 5,576 of record JASIAN010000145.1, read on the forward strand.
TTGTAGCCGGCCTGGCGCAGCCGTTGCATGTTGGCTTCGGTGAAATACTGGTAGCCGGCGCGGATTTCGGCCGGGATGTCGATGAATTCGATCTGCGGCGCGCGGCCGCAGGCGGCGCCGGTGGCGCGCATCAGATCGAGAAAGCTGCGCGCCTGCCCGCTGCCGCAGTTGTAGAGGCCGCTGACCGTGGCGGTCGGCGCCCGCCGCCATAGCCACAGCATGACCGCGGCGCAATCCTTGACGTAGACGAAGTCGCGCAGCTGTTCGCCATCGGCGAAATCGGGGCGGTGCGAGCGGAACAGGCGCACCTTCTCGCCGGCAGCGACGCGCCGCCAGTTCTTGGCGACGAGGCTCATCATCTCGCCCTTATGGCCTTCGTTGGGGCCGAACACGTTGAAGAATTTGAGGCCGGCCCAGAACGGCGGCGCCCGTCCTGCGGCCGCCTCGCGCAGCGCCCACAGATCGAAGGCGTGTTTCGACCAGCCGTAGAGATTGAGCGGGCGCAGCCGCTTCAACGCGGCAATGCCGCCCGCATCATCGAACCCTGCCGCGCCGTTGCCGTAGGTTGCCGCCGACGAGGCGTAGATCAGCGGTTTGCCGCGCGCCGCGCACCAGCGCCACACGGCGATCGAATAGTTCAGGTTGTTGGCGATCATATGGTCGGCGTCGCGTTCGGTCGTTGCCGAATTGGCGCCGAGATGAAACACCGCCTCGACCGATTCGCCCCAACGGTCGAGCCAGGGAAACAGGTCCTCGATCGCCACGATCTCAAAGAAATCGCGTTTGGCGATATTGCGCCATTTGTCGCTTGTGCCGAAACGGTCGGCAATGACGAGATCGGCGCGGCCCGCTTCGTTCAGCGCCGCGGCCACCACCGAACCGATAAAGCCGCCGCCGCCGGTGATGACCAGCATCAGGCGGCGTCTTCCTGTACCGGGGCGCGGATCGCATCGATAAGCCGCGTCGTCGAACGCCCCTCGACGAGATCGACGAGCACCACCCGGCCGCCCCAGTCCTGGACCTCTTTCGCGCCGACGACGCCGTCGATCGTGTAGTCGCCGCCTTTCACCAGCACGTCGGGCTTGAGGCGCCGGATCAGCTCGAGCGGCGTCTCCTCGTCGAAACTGATTACGGCATCCACTGCCTCGACGGCGGCGATGACAGCCGAGCGGTCGGCGAGCGCATTGACCGGCCGCGCCGGCCCCTTCAGCCGCCGCACACCGGCATCGGTGTTGAGCGCGACGACGAGCCGATCGCATTGCGCGCGTGCCGCCGCCAAAAGCGCGACATGCCCGGCATGGACGATATCGAAGCAGCCGTTCGTGAAGCCGACCGTGAGACCGCGGCTCTTCCATCGCCTAACCAGCGTCTCGACTTCTCCAGCGGTGTAGAATTTGGCGCGGTGCCATTCCTTGTCGCGCACGTCGCGCGCCAGTTCGAGCATCAATTCGTCGAGCTCGACGACCGCCGTGCCGAGCTTGCTGACGACGATGCCGGCGGCGGCGTTGGCGAGCCGCATCGCCTCCCTGAGCTCGTACCCGGCGGCCGCGGCGAGCGCCAGCACGGCGATGACCGTATCGCCGGCGCCCGAGACATCGTAGACCTCGCGCGCCCGCGCCGCCTCGTGATGCACCGCGCCCGCCGCCTCGACGAGCACCATGCCTTTCTCGGAGCGGGTCGCAAGGATCGCGCCGGCGTCGGCGACCGCCAGAACCGCTTGCGCCGCGGCAACGATCTCATCATCGCCGGCGACCGGCAACCGTGCCGCCTGCGCCAGTTCCTTCTGGTTCGGCGTGATGCAGGTGGCGCCGCGATAGCGCGAGAAATCATCGCTCTTCGGATCGACAAACACCGAGATGCCAGTGGCGCGGGCTCTGGCGATCGCCGCGGCGGCGACCTTCAGCCCAAGAACCGATTTGCCGTAATCGGACAGGATCACCGCATCGCATTCGCCGATCGCATGCTCGGCTGCGGCGATCAGAGCCGCTTCCTCCTCCGGCGCAAGCGGGTGCGTTTTTTCTTCATCCACCCGCAGTAATTGCTGATGGCCAGCCATAAACCGGGTCTTGCAGGTGGTCGGGCGGCGCGCGCTCGGCACGTGGCGATCGACGATGCCGGGTGTTGCGGCAATCAGCGCCGCCAGTTCGGCACCCGCGGGATCGCGGCCGATGAGGCCGATCAGCACGGCCGTGCCGCCAAGCGAGGCGATGTTGCGCGCGACATTGCCGGCGCCGCCGAGCATACTCTGCGTGCGTTCGAGGAGCAGCACCGGCACCGGCGCCTCCGGCGAGATGCGCTCGGTCGCGCAATAGGCAAACCTGTCGAGCATCACATCGCCAAGGCACAGAACCGTAGCGTTCGAAAAATCCATCAGACTGCCGCAAGCCGCACCCGATTGCGCGCGTTTCTAGCACAGGGAAGTAAGCGAACCCATAACGCTCGTCGATGAGCGATGCCGGTCGATGCCGGTCAATGCGCGCCGGGGCACGGCTGCACCTCGATTGTCACGTGGCTGAGGCCGGCGATGTCGGCGAGGCGGGATTTGTAGAAGGCGGGCGGCTGCGGCGCATGCGATACCAATGACACGACGGCGGCATGGTGACCCGGCCCCACCCGCCACAGATGCAGGTCGGCGATGCGGTCGCCGTTGCTGCCGTCGAGGCGCTCGGCGATCGCGTGCGCGATCGCATCGGGTCGTATATCGAGCAGAACGCCGCCCGAACTTCGCGCCAGGCTCCATGACCAGTTCAGGATGACCAGCATCCCGACGATACCCATCGCCGGGTCGATCCACAACCAGCCCAGCGCCCAGGCCGCGCTGAGACCGGCCAGCGCCAGCACCGATACCGCCGCATCCGCCAGCACGTGGACATAGGCGGCGCGCAGGTTGTGATCAGCGTCATGGTCATGGTGGTGGTGGTGATGATGATGACCATGATGGGCGTGGCGATGCGCGTGGCCGGGCGATGCGCTGTTCGGGTCCTGCAGCAGCAGCGCGCTGACGAGATTGACCGCAAGGCCGACCGCAGCCAGCGGGATCGCCTGGCGAAACGCGATCGCGACGGGATGCAAGAGGCGCTCGGCGCTGTCCCAGCCGATCAGCAGCGCGATCATCGCCAAGACGATCGCGCTGGCGAACGCGGCAAGATCGCCCAGCTTGCCGGTACCGAACGCGAAGCGCTCGTCGCGCGCATGGCGCCGCGCATAGGCGTAAGCGAGCGCAGCGATGACGAGTGCCCCGGCATGGGTCGACATGTGCAGCCCTTCGGCGATGAGAGCCATCGAACCCCATCGCCAGCCGCCGCCGATCTCGGCCGCCATCGTCGCCGCGCACAAGGCGACGACCGCCCAGCTGCGCCGCTCGTTGCGCGCGTGATGGGCACCGAGAAAGACATGCTCGTGGCGCCAAGGGTCCAACGATTCCGCGTGCATCGTGGCCTCCGCAATCCAGCCGCGCGATTATAGCGCTAACCCCGAGCGCCGCGACGGTTCACGACTTTGGTACCGTGAAATGCTGGCCGGGAAAGATCAGGTTGGGATTGCGGATCTGGTTGCGGTTGGCGCGATAGATCTCGGTATAACGCAGCCCGTTGCCATAGACGCGGCGTGCGATGCGCCACAGGCAGTTGCCGCGCTCGACGACATAGCTGCCGCTTCCGACCGGCCCGCCGGCAGTCGCCGCCACCGGCGCGGCGACCGCCTGCGCGACGCCGCCGCCGGCGCCGAGTTCGGCGAGGCGCAGTGCGATCCGGCCGGAACCGGCCGGACGCCCGGTGACGAGTTGCCAATGTCCGGCGCGGTCCGCCACGGTCGCGCCGAGCAAATCGTTGCCGGCAAAGATTTGCAGGTGCGCGACGGGATCGGCATGGCCGGTCAGGACGAACCGGTTGCCCGCACCGTATTCGACGCTGTCGAGCGTCAGCGTCTCGCCGGAAGGCGGCGGCGATTGCTGCAGAATGCGCGCGGGCTGGCCCGCCTTGCCTGGGAGCAGCACCGCGAGCGCTGTCGCGCCGCCGGCTGCTGCGCGCGGCTTCACGGTCAATGCGACAACATCGTTCGAGCGCAGAGTCGGCCCGCCATGCGGCCCGACCGCTGCCACGGTCAGCTCGCTCCTGCCGGGCGCCAGCTGCTTGTTGGGCAGCAGCACCCATTCGCCGTGCGCGTCCGCGGTGACCTCGCCGATCGGCTTATTGCCGTTGAGCACGGTCACGCGGTCGCCGGGCCTCGCACGGCCGGCGATGACCGCCTGCCCATCAGGCGCGACGGAGACGACATCGAAGCTGGGTGGCGTCGCCGTCGCCTTGGCTGCCGCCTCACCCCCCTGCGGCGGCTTCGCCGCGACAGGTTTCGTGGCGGGCCGCTCGCCCAACGACACACCCACGCGCACCGGCTGCTGCGGTGCCAAGCCGCGCCAAACCACCGCGGCGGCGACGATTGCCACGGCCGCCACGGCCGGTCCCGCCCACCTGATCGCGCGCAACGCTCGCCGGCTCCGTAAGCTCGGGTCCGCCCGCGACTTTAAGCCCGGCGGGCGGGGCTTGCAATCGCCCGGCGAATCGGGAGATGAGAAACCTCCTGTAATCATCGCTCGGGCGTGCCAGATGCTGCCGATCCGGCGTCTCTGCGTCTATTGCGGTTCGGCTGGCGCGGTCGACGAGCGCTATCGCGCCGCCGCACGCGACCTCGGCAACGCCCTAGCCGCCGCCGGGATGGAGCTGGTGTTCGGCGGCGGCCGCATCGGGCTGATGGGCATTCTGGCCGATGCCATGCTGGCCCGCGGCGGGCGGGTCGTCGGCATCATTCCGGGATTGCTGCGCGACGCCGAAGTGGCACACGCCGGCGCCAACGAACTCGTCGTCGTCGCCAGCATGCACGAGCGCAAGCGGCTCATGGCTGAGCGGGCGGACGCGTTCGCCATCCTGCCGGGCGGCATCGGTACGCTCGACGAAACCTTCGAGATTGTCACTTGGCGCCACCTCGGCTTGCACGACAAGCCGATCTTTGTCGTCGATGCGGCGGGATATTGGCAGCCGCTAACGATGCTTCTCGATCATCTGGTTGCGGCCGGGTTCGCGGCGCCGCTCATTCCACGATTGCTGACCGTGGTTCCCGATGTCGCAACCCTGATGACGGCGCTGGCTGCGGCGTCGCGCGGCGGCGCGCCGCGCTCGGACGCGCTGTGAGCCGGCAACACCTTGAGGCGTCTTCGGAATCGTGCATGAAACCGCTGCTATCCACGATTGCGGTGGAAAAGGTTGTGGAGAAATCATTCTTCGGGCCGGCGCGATCGGCGATCACCAAGCCGGCCGACCTTATCGCCTGATTTTTGTGCAGACACCTAAATTATTGATTAACAAGGGGTAATTCCAAATTCATTGAGGCCGCTGTAAATGCAGCGTAAACCTTCCGTTATAAAGCAGTCACTTTTCGCCGATTTGTGGCGGATTGCGGCAAATTTCGGCGGCTGTTCATAACTGGGGCCGGCAGCCGCGCCATTGCGCAGCGCACTGCAAGCCTTGCCGCGGCGCGGCGGCGCCGGTATCGTCGCGCCCCTCCGACAGCACGCCGGCCACAGCGCCCAGGGATGACAGCGATGGCAAAAATCAAGGTGAAAAACCCGATCGTCGAGCTTGATGGCGACGAGATGGCGCGGATCATGTGGAGCTTCATCAAACAGAAGCTGATCCTGCCCTATCTCGACGTCGACCTGAAATATTACGACCTCGGCATCGAAAAGCGCGACGAGACCGACGACAAGATCACCGTCGAGGCGGCCGAGGCGATCAAGCGCTACGGGGTCGGGGTCAAATGTGCCGGCATCACGCCCGACGAGGCGCGGGTCGAGGAATTCCATCTGAAGCGCATGTACCGCTCGCCCAACGGCACGCTGCGCAACATCATCGGCGGCACGATTTTCCGCGAGCCGATCGTCTGCCAGAATGTGCCGCGCATCGTGCCGAACTGGACGAAGCCGATCGTCATCGGCCGCCACGCCTTTGCCGACCAGTATGCCGCGACCGATTTCGTCGTGCCGGGCGCCGGCAAATTGACGATGACCTTCGCGCCGGCGGATGGCGGCGCGCCGGTGACGCGCGAAGTTTTCACATTCCCGGGCGGCGGCGTCGCGCTCGGCATGTACAATCTGGACGAGTCGATCCGCGGCTTTGCCCGCTCGTGTTTTCACTACGGGTTGCAGCGCGGCTGGCCGGTCTATCTGTCGACAAAGAATACGATCCTCAAGGCCTATGACGGCCGCTTCAAGGACCTGTTTCAGGAAGTGTTCGAAAAGGAATTCGCCGCCGAATTCAAGAAGCGCGAATTGACCTACGAGCATCGCTTGATCGACGACATGGTGGCGCTGGCGCTGAAGTGGAACGGCGGGTTTGTGTGGGCCTGCAAGAACTACGACGGCGACGTGCAGTCGGACACGCTGGCACAGGGCTTCGGCTCGCTCGGCATGATGACCTCGGTATTGTTGACGCCGGACGGCAGGACGGTCGAGACCGAGGCGGCGCACGGCACCGTAACGCGGCATTACCGGCAGCATCAGCAGGGACGGGAAACCTCGACCAACCCGATCGCCTCGATCTTTGCGTGGACACGCGGGCTGCGCTACCGCGGCACGTTCGACGACACACCCGATGTCGTCAAATTCGCCGACGCGTTGGAAAACGTATGCATCGACACGGTGGAATCCGGCGACATGACGCGCGACCTCGCGATCCTGATCCGCGCCGACCACCCGTGGCTGACGACCAACCAGTTTCTCGACAAGCTCGACCGGAATTTGCAGCGCGCGATGGGTTAGACGGACCCGTAAATCTCGCGGATCACATCGGCGAGCGCGGCCCGCCACGGGCGCGGGGTAATGCCGTAGGCCGCGCCGATCTTTGTGCAATCGAGCACCGAATTGTGCGGGCGACGAGCCGGTGTCGGGTAGTCGGCGGTCGCAATCGCCTCGACCGAAGGCGGCGCACCGCTCCCAAAGGCGCCATGCCGAGCCGCCTCCTCGACGATCGCCTGGGCAAAGCCGTGCCAGCTGACCGCGCCGCTTCCGGCGAAATGATAAGTGCCCCAGCGCCCGTCGCCTACAGCGATGCGCGCGACGATTGTCGCCAACGCAGCGGCGAGGTCGGCGGCGCTGGTCGGCGAGCCGATCTGGTCGGCGACGACCCGCAGCGCCGGCCGCTCGGCCGCGAGGCGCAGCATCGTCCGGGCGAAATTATGCCCGTGCGCACTGTAGACCCAGGCGGTGCGCACGATGACGTGCTCGGCGAGCGCCGCGCGCACCGCCCGCTCGCCCGCCTCCTTGCTGGCGCCATAGACGCCGAGCGGGCATACCGGGTCGTCCTCGCGATAGGGTTCCCTCTTGCTGCCGTCGAACACGTAGTCGGTTGAGATGTGAACGAGCGGGATCGCCCTGTCGCGGCAAGCGGCGGCGAGATCGGCAGGGCCGGCGGCGTTGGCCGCCCAGGCCGCCTCCGGCTCGCTCTCGGCGCGATCAACCGCCGTGTAGGCGGCGGCGTTGACGACGATATCGGGCCGCGCACGCGCCACCGCCTCGAAGACGCGATCGCGCTCGGCAATGTCGAGAGCCGCATGGCCGAACGCCTCGATGCGATATCCCGCAGGCCACCGCACGCGGCACAATTCATGCCCGAGCTGGCCGTCGGCGCCGAGCACCATGAGTCTCATCGCAGCCGGCGCCTATTGGGCGAAATACGCCGGCAGGTCGGCGAGCAGCGGCTGGCGGCGGTCCTTGTCGGACAGGATCGCGGTGTCGGCGCCGACCGGCCAGGCGATCGCGAGCGCCGGATCGTTCCATGCGAGACCGAAATCATGCGCCTGCGAATAATACCGGTTAACCTTGTAGATGACCTCGCTGTTCGGTTCGAGCGTGCAGAAGCCGTGCGCAAAGCCTTCCGGTACGTAAAGTTGGTTGCCGGCGGCCGCGCTCAGCACCACCGCGACGTGCCGGCCCCAGGTCTGGGATCCCCGGCGGATATCGACCGCGACATCGAGGATCGCACCGGCGGCGACGCGCACGAGCTTCGCCTGCGCCATCGGCGGGATCTGGAAGTGGAGGCCGCGCACGACGCCGCGCTCTACCGACAGCGAATGATTTTCCTGCACGAACGTCACGTCGATGCCGGCATCGCGCAGCCGGTCCTCCCGGTAAATCTCAGCGAAGAAGCCGCGCGGGTCCTGGTGGCGGAACGGCCGGATCTCCTTCACCTCGGGAATTGCGGTCGCGGCGATATGCAACGTGCAGGCCTCCGCTTCCACGGGTCGCCGCGCCGGCCTACCACGCCGGCCGGGCGCCCCACGCGAAAAATCCGTCGTTCTTCAGGCCAGGCTTGCCGTACGACAGCGGCCGGCCCGACAAGTCAAAGACATGACCGCCGGCCGCTTCGAGGACCGCCTGTCCCGCCGCGGTGTCCCACTCCATCGTCGTGCCGAAGCGCGGGTAGAAATCGGCCTCGCCCGCCGCCAACAGGCCGAATTTGAGAGCGCTGCCGCATTGCCGGCGCTCGCGCACCGGCCGGCCCTCGAAATATTCGGCGAGCCGGCGGCTGTTCTCATGGCTGCGGCTGTGCACGACGACGAGGCCATCGGCGCCCGGCGCGCGCGCCCGGATCGGCTCCCAGGCGCCGGCGCCCCGCCGCCGCATCGCCGTCCCCGGTCCGTGCGCGGTGTAGGTGACGTCGAGCGCCGGGCCGTAAACCACGCCGAGCACCGGTCGGCCATGCTCGACAAGTCCGATCAGCACCGCGAACTCGCCGTTCCTCGCGACGAATTCCCGCGTGCCGTCGAGCGGATCGACACACCAGAAACGCGCCGCCGGCTCGGCAAAGCCGGCTTCCGGCACGGTCTCCTCGGAGACGATCGGAATATCGGGGAAGGCGCCTGCCAACATCTCGACGATGATGCGCTCGGACGCCAGATCGGCCTCGGTGACCGGCGTCTTGTCATCCTTGTGCGTCACGTCGAAAGGTTCGGCATAGACGCGCATGACCGCCTCGCCGCCGGCCTCGGCCGCGCGCAAAGCCGCTTCGAGGAGCTTATCCATCCGGGGTTACCGCGCGCGTTTGTGGGCTTCGAGCCAGTCCATCATGACCCGGTTGAACCGGTCGGGCAGCTCGACATTCGGGAAATGCTTCGTGCCGGCGATTTCTTCATAGCGCGCGCCGGGGACGAGCGAGGCGAGCCGGCGGTTGTCGGCCGCCGGCGTGCCGGGGTCGTCGGAGCCGCACACGACGAGGAGCGGCAGCCGCAGCTCGGGCAGGCGCGGCGCGAAATCGAAATCGAGGATCGCGGCGCAGCAGCCGAGATAGCCGGCGGGCGTCGTGGCGCTGACGGTGTCGCGAATCTGCCGCCAGCGGCCGGGATGCCTCGCCTTGAAATCGTCGGTCAGCCAGCGCTCGACGGTGGCGTCGGCGAGCGGCGCCAGGGAATTGGCGCGCCGCACCGTGGCAATGCGCTGGTCCCAGGCATCGCGCGCGCCCTGCGGGCTTTCGGGCAATGTGTCGCACCACAGCGCCGAAATGAGTCGCTCGCCATGCGCCAGCGCAAACGCCTGCCCCAGCATGCCGCCGATCGACAGGCCGATGTAATGGACGCGCGGGATGTCGAGAGCGGCGAGCACCGCGGCGACATCGTCGGCGAGCGCCGCCATCGTGTAATCGCCTGCGACGGGATCGCTGCCGCCGTGCCCGCGCATATCGATGCGCAACACGCGAAAGCCGCCCTGCAGCAGCGCCGGCACCTGCTCGGCCCAGCTGCCGCCGTCCGCCGCCAGGGAATGGGTGATGCAGACGGTGGGCCCGTCTTCCGCCCCTACAAGATCGTAGGCAATCCGGCGTCCGCCGGTCAGCGGTAACAGCATCGGGGTCCTCCTAGAGCCAAGCACGACAGCGAGCGGCAGCGGGGCCGATTGATACATCGAACCCGCGGCGGGAGCGACCTCTCCGGCGGCGGCACGGTCGCGCCAGCGTCGGGGTTATATAAGTTTTCATTTGTCCAATTCATGGGGTGACGCTGTGGCCCTCATCCGTCGCGGCAAGGCGCCGCGGCGCGCGGCCGCGCGAGACTAGGCGCCGGTGATTTCGATGTCGTTACTCGGCTCCCCTCGCGGCGAATGCGGCGAGCGCCGCACCATCGGCCGCAATCGCCGCCTGCAGCCGCTGCCGCCGCGCGGTGCGGCTTTCCTCCTCGCCAAACAGCGATGGGCTTGAGGACATGGAGATCCGCGACCGGCCGCCGGTTGCACAACGCTGTTATGTGCATGCGGTCGCAATTTCGAGGTGCAGGAGGGCGAGGTCCTCGGCATCATCGGCCGCAATGGGGCCGGCAAATCGACGCTGCTCAAGCTGCTCGCGCGCATCACCGAGCCGATGCGCGACTGCATCGCGTTGCGCGGTCGCGAGCGTCTTTGAGGCGGGCACCGGCGTTCACTCCGAGCTGACCGGCCGCGACAAGTGGTTCATCGCGCTTGCCGGCTGACCCGGCGATCCCCGAGGCCGGGCTTCCTCGGTCCCTGACACGGGCGCAGGCGGCCTGGCGCGAGGCGATACCGTCGCCGGCGGCGCGCCGGCTGGTTGTCGCGCGCGCCGTGCGCAGCCTTGGGCAGGGCGCGCTATCGGTCGATTTCGCGTTGTACGCGCGGGCGCTGCACTGGTCGCCCTCGTTTCTCGGCGGGGTCATTGGCGCCGGGCTGCTGGTCGGCGCTGCCGCCACTGCGGCGATCGGACCGCTCAGCGACCGCTTCGGCCGGCGCCGCTTTCTCGTCGGTTACGAAGTGTTTGCGATCGCGACGGCGCTGGCGGCGATCGGCATCGCCGCACGCTGGCCGCTCGCGGCGATTGCGGCGGTGGCCGGCTGGGGGCGCGGCGCCAACGGCGCGCCGGTGCTGTTTGGCGCGGTCGAGCAGGCGTGGCTGTCGCGTTCGGTGCCGCGGCGGGCGTTGAGCCGGGTATTTGCGAACAACAGCGCCGCCGGGTTCTTCGGCACCGCCGTCGGCATGGCGGTGGGCGGTCTGCCGGCCGTGTTGACGCCGTTGCTACCGGGCGCCCTGGCATACCGGCCGCTGTTCGCGATCACGGCGGCGGGTGAGGCGGCGTGCTTATGGCTGCTGCTGCGCACGCCCGACCCGCGTCTGCCACCCGAGGCGGCGGCGGATCGGGCGGCGCCGGCCGCCGCCGAACCGGCATTGCGCCGGCAGGAACATGGCCTGCTGTTGCGGCTGGCCGGCCTCAACGCGCTGAACGGGTTCGGCATCGGGCTCATGGGGCCGCTCCTCACCTGGTGGTTCGCGCAGCGCTACGGCGTCGGGCCGGCTGCGATCGGGCCGGCGCTTGGCGCCGCGACGATCGTCTGCGGCTTTGTCGCGATCGCCGCCGGTCTTCTCGGCAGCCGGGTCGGCGCGGTCGGCATCGTCGTGTGGATGCGGGCGATTGGCTTGGCGCTGCTCGTGGCCTTGCCGTTTGCGCCGAGTTATTGGGTCGCGATTTCGCTTTACAGCCTGCGCATGATCGTCAACCGCGGCTCGGCCGGGCCGCGCCAGGCTTTGGCGCTGGGGCTGGTGCGGCCGCACCGCCGCGGCCTTGCGGCGACCGTCAACAGCTTTTCGATGCAGGTGCCGCGCGCCTTTGGGCCGGCGCTTGCCGGGGCGCTTTTCGCGGCCGGCGCGCTGATCGCGCCGTTCCTGCTGGCGGCCGCGTTCCAGGCCGTCTACCTCGCGGTCTACGCCCGCTTTTTTGCCGCCTACGATCCCGAGCGCCGCGGCCTGTAGCCGGGCGATGGCGGCCGCGGCGCGGCGGCGCGGGCGAGGCGGTCATTGATCGCGCGGCCGAGGCCTTGTTCCGGGATCGGCATGATGGCGATCGCGGCGAATTCCTCCGGCCGGTCGAGCCGGCGCAGCATCATAAACAGATTGGCCGCGGCCTCGGCAGGATCGCCCGACCGCGACAAAAACAGCACTTCGGTGAAGCCGGGCGGCGCTTCGGGGCCGAATGCCAGCAGCGCCTCTCCAGGCCGCGCTGCGGTCGCGTTAAGCCGCAACGGCAGGTTCGGCGCGTAATGGCTCGCGAGCCGGCCCGGCGCGCGCGGCGCGGCATCGCCCGGCGCCGGCGTCTCGATCCGCCCGAACAGCCCGGCCAGGGTCTCCACCGGCACGCCGCCTGGCCGCAGCAAGGACGGGACGACGCCGGTCAGGTCGACGACGGTTGACTCGATGCCAATCGAACACGGGCCGGCATCGAGGATCAGCGCGATCGCGTCGCCGAACTCGTCGTCGACATGCGCGGCCGTCGTCGCGCTGACGCGGCCCGAGCGATTGGCTGAAGGCGCCGCGATCGGGCGGCCGGCGGCGCGCAGCAATTCTTGTGCGACCGGATGCGCCGGCGCGCGCAGCGCCACCGTGTCGAGGCCGGCGCTCGCCAAGAGCGACAGTCCGCTGGCCGGCCGGCGCGGCAGCACAAGGCTCAGCGGCCCCGGCCAGAAGCGCTCCGCCGCGGCGCGGGCGCGCTCATCAAAGAGCGCCAGCGCCTCGGCCTCCGCCAAGTCCGGCACATGCACGATCAACGGGTTGAAGCGCGGCCTGCCCTTGGCCTCAAAGATGCGCGCGACGGCTTGCTCGCTCGTCGCGTCACCGCCCAGCCCGTAGACGGTCTCGGTTGGAAACGCGACCAATTCGCCGCCACGCAGCAATTGCGCGGCGCGCTTCACCGCCTCAGGCGTAGCCCGGACGATCACCCGCGCGGCGGCTCGCGGCTGAGGCCGCGTTCGGCAAGGGCGGCCAGGTAATCATTCCATCGCCGGTCGTGCTCGACGCCGAGCTGATAGAGATAATCCCAGGAATAGATGCCGGTGTCGTGCAGATCGTCGAATTTGATGCGCACCGCGTAATTGCCGACCGGTTCCAAATCGAGGATGCCAACATGAGCGCGGCCGGCGACGATCGTCTTCTCGCCGGGGCCGTGTCCCTGCACCTCGGCCGACGGGCTTTCGACCCGCAGATATTCGGCGGGCAGACCGAACCGTTTGCCATTGTCGAAGGTGACGTCGAGGCGCTTGTCGGCTCGCCGCAGGCGCAGCTCGACCGGCCAGGGCGCGCTAGCCTTCGCCACGCTCGCTCACCGGCGGCAGGCGCTTCAGCGCCTTTTCTTCGTCGCTCAGCGGCCGCGCCTCATCCACCAGCATGATCGGGATGCCGTCGCGGATCGGATAGGCGAGGCCGGCTTCCTCGCTGATCAATTCCTGCGCCGCGCGGTCGTAACGCAGCGGCGCCTTGGTCAGCGGACAGACCAGGATTTCGAGCAGCTTCGGGTCGATGTCGACGGGTTCGTCCATGGCGCTTTTCCCCGGCGCGTCTCAATGTCGCGTTCCGCCGACGCCGCCGTTGTCCTCGCCCGATGACGGCTCGATCGCCGCCATCTCTACGAGCGTCGTCAGGAGGCGGGCGCGCTCGCCAAGGTCGGCCGCTTCCAAGAGCGCCTGCTTTTCGCTCGGCGCAAACGGGCAGGCCATCGCGATCGAGGTCACGAGGTATTCGCTCGGCGCCTTGTCGATCGCCTTCCAGTCGGCCGATAACCGGCGCTGCGCGAAATAGCCCTTGAGGCCGCGGATCAGCCGCGCCCGATCGAGGTCCGCGTCGCCCGCCGCGGCAAGATCGTGGGCGAACGGCTGCCAGTCGGGAATGACGCGCCGATAGCCCGACAGGAGCGGCAGTTCCTCAACGATGCGGAAGCGCGAGATGCCGGTCAGCGTGATCAGAAAACGGTTGTCGTCGGTCTCGGCGAACTGGGTGATGCGGCCGGCGCAGCCGATCGGATAAAGTGGCGGGTTGAGCGCGCCCTGGCCAAGATTGTCGCGTTGCGGCTCCGATGGCTGGATCATGCCGATGAGCCGCTCGCCGCCGAGCGCGTCGCGGATCATCGCCAGATAGCGCGGCTCGAAGATGTTGAGCGGCAGGCGGCCGCGCGGCAGCAGCAGCACGCCCGTCAGCGGGAAGATCGGCAGGACCTCAGGCAGGGCTGCCCGTCCGCTCGGGTTCGGCTGGTCGCTCATGCTCGAGGTGTCCCTGCCGCCAGTCACGAGAACATCAGCGACGACAGCCGCCGCCGCGCGCTCAGCGTCAGCGGGTCGGTCGGTCCCATCGCCTCGAAGAACTTGAGAAGCTGGCGGCGGGCCGCCTCGTCGTCCCAGTTGCGGTCGCGCTTGTAGAGGGTCAGCAATTCGTCGATCGCCGCTTCCCGCTCGCCAGCGCCGAACAGCGCGGTGGCGAGTTCGAAGCGCGCTTCGTGGTCGTCCGGGTTCTGCTGCAGGCGCGCCCGCAATTTTCCGGCCGAACCCATCGCCTTCTTGGCCTGCTCGGCGAGTTCCAGCGCCGAGCGGGCGGCGGCGATGTCGGCGTGCTTTGCCACCTCGGCGGGAGCCCGGGCGAGCGTCTGGCGCGCCTGATCGATCTGGCCTTTGGCGATCAGCACGCGCGCGAGGCCGGCGATCGCCTCGGGATTGCCGGCTTCGCGCTGCAGGATCTGGCCAAAGATCGCGCCAGCGGTGTTGTGGTCGCCGCTCTGCGCCGCCTCTTTCGCCATCGCCAGCGCCTCCTCGACCGGCGACGGGCCGGCGCGGCCGCCGCCCAGACGCTGCACAAACTGCCTGACCTGACTTTCCGGCAGGGCGCCGACAAACCCGTCGACCGGACGGCCATCCTTGAAGGCATAGACCGCCGGAATCGACTGGATGCGCATCTGCTGCGCAATTTCCGGGTTCTCGTCGATGTTGAGCTTGACCATCCGCACCGCGCCGTTCGCCGCGCGCACGACCTTTTCGAGAATGGGGCCGAGCTGCTTGCATGGGCCGCACCACGGCGCCCAGAAATCGACGATGACCGGCCGCTCAAACGAGGCGTCGACGACTTCGGCCATGAAATCGGCAGTCGATACGTCCTTGACCGGCGCCGCCGCGCCGGCGGCGGCTCCTGCCGCGCCGCCGATCAAAGGTTCATTCGCCATAGGGCCCTCTCCCCGGGGATCGATTAACAAAAATGGCGGCGGCGCGGCGTCATGACAAGCGCCGCCCGCCGCCCAGTCGGCGTTTTCAGACCGCGGTCGGCGCTCCGGCGGCCGCGGCGAGGTCGACGATCCGCGGCTTGTGGCCCGAGGCGTCGAGAAAGCGCAGGAGATCGGCGGGCGCGATCGCTGTCGTCTTGTCGTTTTCGAGCGGATGATAGTTGAGCGGATCGTGCTCCAACATTGCCCGATCGAGGACGACCGCGACCCGGCCGTCCTTATCGTTGACGACGGCGAACGGCGTGACGCTGCCGGGCACGACGCCAAGCACCTCCTGCAGCAGCGCCGGGCTGCCGAACGAGAAGCGCGGCGCAGCGAGCGCCGCGGCGAGCCGCTTCAGATCGACCGATTGTTCTTCGAGCGCGACGACGAGCCACAGCCCACCCTTCTTGTCCTTCAAAAACAGGCTCTTGCAATGGCCGCCCGGCAACTGTCCGCGCAGCGCCACGGCCTCGGCCACTGTGAACACCGGCGGATGACGATAGGTGCGGTGCGCGATGCCCAGCGCGTCAAGGCGGGCGAAGAGCTGGTCGGGGGTCATTCCCCCTGCCTCAGGAACGTGTCGAGCCGGCGTGGTGGTCGGCGAGCACCTGGGCGATCACGCGGGTGATCTTGCGCGCCGTCGGCAGGTGCAGGAATTCGTTGGGGCCGTGCGCATTGGAATGCGGCCCCAGGACGCCGGTCACGACGAACTGCGCCGCCGGGAAGCGCTCGCCGAGCATGGCCATGAACGGGATCGAGCCGCCTTCGCCCATATAGGCCGGCGGGGCGCCGAATGCGCTCTGCGACGCCCGCGTGAGCGATCCGCTGAGCCATGGCGCCAGCGCCGGCGCATTCCACCCGGCCGCCGCCGCCTCCGGCGCAAACGAGACATGCGCGCCTGAGGGCGGGTCCAATTCGAACAACGCCTTCAGGGTTTGGCCGGCGGTCTCGGCATCGAGGGTCGGCGGCAGGCGCAGGCTCAACTTTGCGGTCGTGAACGGTAGGAGCACGTTGCCGGCGTCGGCCGGCGGCGGCAACCCCGCAATGCCGATGACCGCCAGCTGCGGCCGCCAGCTGCGGTTCAGCAACAGTTCGGTGCCGTCGTCCGCCATCGGCCGGGTTGCGCCGACAAACGGGAATTTCGTGTACACGGTCTCGCCAAGCGCGGCCGCCGCGCGCTTTGCCTGGTCGAGCCGTTCGGCCGGGATTTGCACATAGAACGAGGCGGGCCGCACCGCGCCCGTCGCTTCGTCCTCAAGGCGCGACAAGAGCTGGCGCAGGATGCGGAAGCTCGACGGCACGACCCCCGATGCGTCGCCCGAATGGACGCCCTCGCCCAGCACCTCGACCTTGAGCGTCCCGGCGGCGATACCGCGCAGCGAGGTCGTCATCCACAACTGGTCGTAATTGCCGCAGCCGGAATCGAGGCAGACGACGAGTGAAGGCCGGCCGATCCGCGCCGCCAGATGGTCGATATAGGGCGGCAGATCGACGCTTCCCGATTCCTCACAGGCCTCGATGACAATGACGCAGCGAGCGTGCGGCACGCCCTGCTCCTGGAGGCCCTGCAGCGCGGTGAGCACGGCAAACATCGCATAGCCGTCGTCGGCGCCGCCGCGGCCGTAGAGCCTGTCGCCGTCAAGCCGCGGCGTCCACGGCCCGAAACCTTCCGCCCAGCCGATCATCTCCGGCTGCTTGTCGAGGTGGCCGTAGAGCAGCACCGTATCCGCGCCGGCGCCCGGCACCTCGATCAGGATCAGGGGCGTGCGGCCGGCGAGGCGAACGATCTCCAGCGTCGCGCCGGGCAGTGCCGCGAGGCGCTCCCGCGCCCAGTCGGCGAACAGTTGCACCGCGTCTTCCATAAAGCCGTGCGCCGCCCAGTCGGCATCGAAGGCCGGCGATTTGTTGGGGATCGTGATGTAGTTGAACAGGGTTGGAAGGATCGCGTCGCCCCACATCTGATCGACGAATGTCCCAAGCTTGGCCGCGTCCAGCATCTGGCTTGTCCCCGATTGGCTGCCGCCATGCTATCACGCGTCTGCGCTGACGGCGAAGGCGGCGGCCCGTGATCCTCGTGTTCGGTTCGCTCAATGTCGATGTGCTGCTGCCGGTGCCGCGCCTGCCGCAGCCGGGCGAGACCGTGCTCGGCGGCGACTACCGGCTGTTGCCGGGCGGCAAGGGCGCCAACCAGGCGCTGGCGGCGCGCCGTGCCGGCGCCGCCGTCGCGATGGTGGGCGCCGTTGGCGGCGACGATTTCGCGGAGGTTGCGCTGAGCGGGTTGCGTGACGCCGGTGTTGATCTCGCGCTGGTGCGGCGGACGGCGACGCCGACCGGTTGCGCGCTAATCATGGTGAGCATGGCGGGTGAGAACCTGATCGCCGTCGCCTCCGGCGCCAACCGCGAGGCGGCCGCCGCCGACGTGCCAGACGCGCTGCTCGCCCCGGGATCGACCGTCGTATGCCAGATGGAAGTGCCGGCGGTGGAGAATTGGGCGTTGCTGCGGCGGGCCCGCACCGCGGGCGCGCGCACAATCCTCAATCTCGCGCCGGCCGCGCCGGTGCCGTCCGACGCCATCGACGATATCGACATTCTCGTTGCCAATCAGGGCGAGGCCTTGGCGCTCGGCGCCGACCTGGCGGCCGCCGCGCGGCGCCTGCGGCAGGCCCTTGTCGTGACACACGGCGCCGCAGGTTCCCAAGCCTTTTTGCGCGACGGCGGCGATATCGACGTGCCGGCACTGCCGATCGCGGCCGCTGATACGACGGGCGCCGGCGACACGTTTGTCGGCGTCCTGGCCGCCGGCCTCGACCAGCGATTGGCGCTGACGGCCGCATTGCGCCGCGCCAGCGCCGCCGCCGGGCTTGCCTGCCGCGCCCACGGCGCGCAATCGGCAATGCCCGACGCCGCCGCGATCGACGCCGCGGTCAAACGGCTACGGACGTAAGCTGCCGGAGCGCAAGGCGGAGAGGATGGAGGCGATCGGCCGGCCGCATGCTCGTCATCGCGTTCGCCAGGTTGCCGATGGTCGTCCCCGGTATCGACGGCGAGATCACGCGCGGCGCGCGGTCGCAGCGCCGAGCAGCGGCAGCAGCGCCGCGACCCCTGCGGCAATCTGATCGTACACCCGGGCGAATTCGGCCGGGCCGCCATCGATCGGATCCGTGATCTCGCCGAGCTGCGCGAGATCGCCGAGCATGACATGTCGGGCGCCGAGATCGGGATAGCGGTCGAGCAGCGCACTGCGCGTGCGCTCGTCAAAGACGATCAGCAGCGAGGCGGATTGGGCCATCTCGCGCGACAGCCAGACCGAGCGGTGCGCCGCGAGATCGATGCCGCGGGCCGCCGCGGCGGCGATGCCGCAGGGCGGCGTCGGTCGCCCGGGCTGCGGCATCGTCCCGGCCGAGTCGATAGCGATGCGCCGGTCGCCGAGCCCGGCGCGCAGCGCAGCGGCGGCAAACGGACTGCGACAGATATTGCCGAGACAGACGAA
>JASIAN010000146.1 GCA_030042035.1 Alphaproteobacteria bacterium
CTGCGCTGGCGTCTGGGTCTGCCATATGATCACCTGATAATCGTTCCAACCGTGATCGGGCGGGCGAGCGATGAACGTCGCGCTCGCCGCGCCGGTACGGCGCACCAGCCGGCCAGCCGCATTCCTCTCCGCGATCGCGCAGCGGACGCGCAATTGGTTGCGCATTGCTACGGCGCGCCGCAGGTCGAGCGTAAACGGGATTTCCACAGCTTTCGTCAAGTCGCGTCGGATCACGCGGCGAACAACTACGCGGCCGTAGGAGTCGGTCCAATCGACGCTCAGCCGTGCCGCGCCGGTCGCCGGGGCGCTGAGCCGGTATTCGATCACGACCGGCCCCGTTCTGCCGAGAGCCGGCGCCGGAAGCACCAGTTCGTCGGCACAGGCAGGCGCCGCCGCCAGCAGCAGCGCGCCAAAGAGAACCGCCGCTCGCAAGTTAAGCATCTTGTCACACTGCAGCCATCTCGCACCGCCGCCGCGCTCTGCATCCCAGCGCCACGGTACCCCAGTTCGCTACGGTGCGCTGAGGTAGCTCCAACTTTACCCGCTCGTTCATCGCGCCGCTCGCCGCGCACCCGTGCGGCCGGGAGGTCGCGCCGTAACCGGTCATCTAAGAGTGCATATCGCCACCTAACCGATGGGCCGTGCCGCCAAGCGGGAGATCGAGGCGGCGATGCAGCCTCGCGCCCACGTCGGCGAGAGCCTCGTCGTAGAACGCCGGCGCCACCAGGCTGACACCGAACGGTAGCCCGCAGGCGCGAAAGCCGGCCGGCACCGCGATCGCGGCAAGATCAAGCAGATTGGCGAAATTGGTGTACTGCCCGATCCGGGTATTGAGCGCGACGGGCTCGGCGATGACCGCTGCAATCGTCGGGTGAATGACCGATGTCGGCAGCAGCAAGAAATCGGCCGTGTGCCACAGCGCGTCGGCTTCCCGGCGAAACGCGGCGAGGCGATGCGCGGCATTGTAGGCATCGATCGCGCTGTAGCTGTCGCCGGCAGCGATGATCTGACGAGTCACCGGAAGCAGCGAAGCGGGCGAGCGGCGAAAGAACCCCTCGATGGCCGCAAGTCGTTCGGCAACCCACGGCCCCTCATAGAGCATCTCCCCGGTCGCCTTGAACGCCGCGAGATCGGCCGCAACCGGCACACCGCCTTCGGCTGCGAGGGTTGCTGCGGCGGTCGCGAACAGCGTTTCTGCCTCATGGTCGCCGAAAAAATCGAGACTGGTGGGGTCAGGCACGGCGAACCGGAAGCGCGGTCCGAAGCTGCGAGTCGTCGCGGGTGTCGGCCGGGAGAATGGATCCTCGATGTCGTAGGCCCCGCAAATTTTGAGGATGGTCAAGGCGTCGTCGCAACTGAGCGCAAATATCGAGACACAGTCGAGCGAACGGCACGCGGGCACAACCCCGCGGGTACTGATGCGGCCGCGGGTCGGTTTCAAGCCGACAACATTGTTGAACGCTGCCGGCACGCGACCGGAGCCGGCGGTGTCGGTGCCTAGCGCAAAGCTGACAACACCAGAGGCAACCGCAACAGCAGAACCCGAACTCGAGCCACCGGGAACATAGGATGGATTGAAGGGGTTGCGTGGGACGCCGTACGGTGAGCGCGTCCCGACCAGTCCCGTCGCGAACTGGTCCATGTTGGTTTTGCCGACGAGGATCGCCCCGGCTGCCGCAAGCCGCGCGACGCAGGGTGCGGTCGCCGCGGGAGCATAGGCAAAATCGGGGCAGCCGGCGGTCGTCGCCATCTCGGCGACATCGATATTGTCCTTCACCGCAAATGGCACCGCGAACAGGGGCAAGCGGCGGATCAGCCCGGGGTCACGCCGCGCGCGCGCATCGAGATCGGCGGCCTGCCTCCGCAGCACGTTCTCCGGAACGCGGCTGATCCAAACGTTGTCGCCGCCGGCCGCGGCGATGCGGCGCAATACTTCGTCGATTACCGCCGCCGCGCCGAGTCCGCGCGCCATGATCGCTTGCCTGAGACTTGCGACATCGAGACGTATCGCTGCGGTACGCCCGTCCATTGCGCTCGTTCCCTTCGACCGTTCGCGGCAAACCCGCCCTCGTGCAAGAACCGGTGCTCCGATGTCGCGACCCCGCTTCGATCGCCGCGAAGCCCCGAAATCGCTCAGCGTCTGCGCATAAACGATCAAAATTTGGTCAAGATGGTCCCCGCCTCCCCGCCGCCGGGCACCTTTGGCCCGAAGTAACCGCTGCCGCCGCGCTTGGCACGGCACTTGCGGCAAGCCGGGCGAACGGTAGACGGCCGCGCAGGCATATCGCAGGGGAGCAGCTTATGACCGAACAGACGATTTCGCGCCGCCGGGTATTGGGGGGCGTGGCGCTCGGCGCCGGCGCCGCGCTCGGCGCAACGCTGCCGCTTCGACCGGCTTTCGCCGCGACAACCATAGTCGGCTTTATCTATGTCGGGCCGCACGACGATTTTGGCTACAATCAGGCGCATGCACAGGGCGCCGCCGCCGTCAAAAAGATGGCGAGCGTCAAGGTGCTCGAAGAAGAGAATGTGCCAGAGGATGTCGCCGTCACCAAGACAATGGAGTCGATGATCGAACAGGACGCTGCCAGTCTCCTGTTTCCGACCTCGTTCGGCTATTTCAATCCCTATATCCTGCGTGAGGCGCCGAAATTTCCAAAGGTACGGTTCGAGCATTGCGGCGGGCTGTGGACGCCGAAAGATCCGAAGAACATCGGCAGTTATTTTGGTTATATCTTTGAGGCGCAGCACGTTAACGGCATCGTCGCCGGTTTCACCAGCAAGTCCGGCAAGCTCGGCTTTGTCGCCGCAAAGCCGATCCCGCAGGTACTGCAGAACATTAACGCCTTCACGCTTGGCGCCCGTTTAATCAATCCGAAAGCGACGACGCGGGTCATCTTCACCGGCGACTGGTCGATGCCGGTCAAGGAGGCGGAAGCCGCCAACAGCTTGATCGATCAGGGCGTTGATGTCGTTACGATGCATGTCGACAGCCCCAAGGTCGTCGTGCAGACCGCGGCCAAGCGCGGCGCGTCGGTGTGCGGCTATCATTGCAGCCAAGCGGCGCTGGCGCCCGAGGCTTACCTTACCGGCGCCGAATGGAATTGGACCGACCTTTACCCCAAGTTCGTGACCATGTGGATGAAAGGTGAGCCACTGCCCAATTTTTATCGCGGCGGCTTCAAGGAAGGTCTGATCAAGCAGTCGCCCTATGGCCCGCGCGTCTCCGAGGCGGCGCGGAAGAAGGCCGATGCCGTGAAAGCGGCGCTGACGGCCGGCAAATATGTGATCTTCAAAGGGCCGATCCACGACAATACCGGCAAGATCGTGGTTGCCTCGGGGCAGGAGTTGATCCAGTCGAACGCCACCGACGCCAAGCTCGAGGAGATGAATTTCCTCGTCAACGGCGTCCTCGGCGCGCTGCCTTCCTGATCACGACCATTCGCGCCAGCCGACCATGGTCGACGAAACAGCGTCCACCCTAATCCGGCCGCCGCCCGCGGGGCATGGCGACGCGGCAGCAATCGCGAGCAACGCTGCCGCGGTTGTCGCAGCGCCCGGACCGAGGCCGCGGCGCGGCTTTGCCGCCGGCGGCACCGCCATCGAGGCGGTGCTCGTGCCGGCGGGCGCGCTGATCCTGTCGCTGTTGCTGTTCGGTGTGTTCGTCGCCTGCGCCGGCGTCAACCCGCTGGCGGTCTATCGCTATATGGTGGAGGGCTCGGTCGGCTCGTGGTTTTCCGTCCAGAACACGCTGACGCGCGCCGCCCCGCTGCTCCTGACGGGGCTTTGTACGGCTTTGCCGGCGCAGGCCGGACTGATGATCATCGGCAACGAAGGTGCCTTTGTCATGGGCGGCCTCGCCGCGGCGATGGCTGGCGTCGCGCTGCACGGCGCGCCGGCGCCGCTTGCGCTCGCCGCGATGACGCTTGCCGGGACCGCGGCGGGCGCCGTCTGGATCGCGTTTGCCGGCGGTCTGCGCCACTGGCGCGGCGTCAACGAAACGATCTCCAGCCTCCTGCTCAACTACATCGCAATCGCGATCCTGAACCAACTGGTCGAGGGGCCATTCCGGGACCCTCGCAGCCTCAACAAGCCATCCTCGCCGTCGATCGGTTATGACCACATGATTGACTCGATCCCGGGCACCGAGATCCATTGGGGTCTTGTGGTCGGCATCGTCGTATGCATCGCGGCGTATGTCCTGATCCGTCATACGACTATCGGCTTTGCGACGCGTATCGCCGGCGGCAATCTGCGCGCCGCGCGCATGGTCGGGTTGCCGATCGGCTGGCTCGTCATGCTGACCTGCGCGCTTGGCGGCGCCGCGGCGGGGCTCGCCGGCATGATAGAGCTTGCGGCGGTGCAGGAACGCGCCAGCGCCGATCTGGTCACCGGCTACGGCTATACCGGCATCCTCGTCGCGTTTCTCGCGCGCCAGAACCCGCTGGCGATCATCCCCGTCGCAATGCTGCTCGGCGGCATCGGCGCAAGCGGCGGGCTGTTGCAGCGTCATCTCGGCCTGCCCGATGCGGCGACGGTCGTGTTGCAGGGCATCATCTTTGTCATGATCCTGGCGAGCGATGCGGTTTACGGTCGCCTGCCGTGGTTCAAGCGGGCGGACGCGGCGGCATGACCGGCGTTGGCGGCGGCCTCGGGCTGTGGATCGTGCCGCTGGCGGTGCTGGGCGGCGCGGTCCGGGTGTCGACGCCGTTTCTGTTCGTCAGCCTCGGCGAATGCATCACCGAGAGGGGCGGCCGCATCAATCTCGGCCTCGAAGGCACGCTCGTCATGGGGGCGATGAGCGGCTACGCCGTCTCATACCTCAGCGGCTCGCCGTGGCTCGGGGTGCTTGCGGCGGGCATCGTCGGTATCTTTATGGGCCTGCTGCACGGCGCGATCTGCTCGCTGCAGCGGGTCAATGACATCGCGGTCGGCATCGCGCTAATGCTGTTCGGTGTCGGGCTGGCGGATTACCTGGGGAAGCCGTTCATCCAGCCTGCCGCGCCGCAATTGCCGGCGATCAATTTCGGCTGGTGGGCGAGTTCACCCGATGTGCAGCACGCGCTCAAGATCAACGAACTGTTTCTCGTCGGCGTGGCGCTCGTGCCGCTGCTCGTGTGGGCGTTCCGTGCCACCCGCTGGGGCCTCATCCTGCGCATCGTCGGCGAGAGCGCGGATGCCGCTCGCGCCCTCGGGTATCCGGTCATCCCGGTGCGCATCATCGCGACCTGTTGCGGCGGCTTTCTGGCCGGCGTCGGAGGCTCGTTCCTGTCGCTCTACTACCCCGGCGCGTGGAGCGAGCGGATATCGTCAGGCCAGGGCATCACCGCCGTGGCGCTTGTCATCTTCGCGCGGTGGAACCCGCAATTGTGCTTTTACGCGGCGCTCTTGTTCGGCGGCGCCGGCGCTCTCGGGCCGTCATTGCAGGCGGTCGGAGTGCACGGTGGCTACTATCTCTTGAACGCCGCGCCCTACATCCTGACGCTCTTGATCATGATTGTCACCTGCTCGCCGAAGCGCGCGCTGGTCGGTGCGCCAGCCGAATTGTCGATCACCAAATAGGAAGCGCCGATGCCCGAGCGCTACGTCGCCGCCGATCCCTATCCGTGGCCCTATAACGGCCAGCTCACGCCGCAAAACACGGCGCTGATCGTCATCGACATGCAGACCGATTTCTGCGGCATCGGCGGCTATGTCGATAAGATGGGCTACGATTTGTCGCTGACCCGCGCGCCGATCGCGCCGATCGGCCGCGTCTTGGCGGCGATGCGGCGCGGCGGCTTTTACGTCTTCCACACCCGCGAAGGCCACCGCCCCGATCTCGCCGACCTGCCGGACAATAAGCGCTGGCGGTCGCGGCGGATCGGTGCCGGCATCGGCGATAGGGGGCCGTGCGGCCGCATCCTGGTGCGCGGTGAGCCGGGCTGGGAGATCATCCCGGAACTGGCGCCGGAAGCCGGCGAGCCAATCGTCGACAAACCCGGCAAGGGCTC
>JASIAN010000147.1 GCA_030042035.1 Alphaproteobacteria bacterium
CCCGGCCGCTCTATCTCGAGCGGTTCATCCACGCCGCGATCTTCGAGGCGCGGCCTGACGTCATGGCGGTCGTGCATGCCCACGCCGAGGACACGCTGCCGTTCGGCATCGCCGACGGCACCCAATTGCGGCCGGTCATCCATGCCGGCAGCTTTATCGGCGGCGCGGTGCCGGTGTGGGACATCGCCGACCGATTCGGCGACACGAACCTGCTCGTCACGAATATCGAGCAGGGGCGCGACCTGGCGCGCTGCCTCGGTGAGGGCAGCGTCGCGCTGATGCGCGGCCACGGCTTTGCAGCGGCGGCGCGCTCGGTGATCGAAGTCGTGCGCATGTCGGTCTACCTGCCGCGCAACGCCCGCGCCTTGATGCGCGCAAAGCAACTCGGCGGCGACATCAGATATCTGTCGGAAGGCGAGATTGCGGCGCGCAACCGCGGCTATCGTCCCTATTCGCCGGAAACCTGGCGCACCTGGGAATACTGGGCCAACAAGGCCGGCTGCGGCCACCTGCTGAGCCGCCCCGACGCGCCCGCCGGCGGTTGACGCGCCTCACCCCTCCGCGGCGGCCGCGGCCGGTGTGACCGGCACCGCGCGGATGCCCAATTCGCGCAGTTCGCCCTCGAAGGCAGCGGCATCCTCGATCATCGGCACGTCGATCGTCACCTCACCGCCGAGCATGATCGCCTCGATCTGCCGTTTGGCGGTCACGATCGGTACATGCCGCCGTGCCAGGGCCGATATCGCCGAGACGGTCGCTTCGACAGGGCGGTCAACGCTCAGGCGATACCGCGCGGGCGAACCGGATCGTACCAGGGAGCCTTCGACGTACCGCACCCGTGGTCCGAGTCGCTCCCTTAACCACAATGGTATCGACATCGGTTACCTCCGCGACCGCCAATGCAATCTGTCGCAATCGGGGCCAGCCCAACTGATTAGTCTGCAGGTCCTCCCCGTGAATATGGAACCCTGCAAGCACGAGTTCACGATCAAAGCGTTCGATATCCGTTATAATAACCAAAACGCCATCCGGCGTCCGGAGGCGCACGGTCACCACCGGACCCTCGCACAGCTCCGCGTCGAACTCGATCTCGATATCGTCTGCGGTCCAGCTAGCCACTATAGCATCATGACAGCGGCCCGGCGGATCGGGTATGCCTGCGTATCAATGTTAGGGTTCCGCCGCAGGAAGGCCTCTACGATGCTGATGACACTGTCCGGCCCATCGCGGCCGCCCGTTGCCGGCGGCCCGCCGCGCCGCCTGGTAATCCTGCTGCACGGTCTCGGGGCCGACGGCAACGATTTGATCGGATTGCAGCAATATTGGGGGCGGCTGGTTCCCGACGCCGAGTTCCTGTCGCCCAATGCGCCGTTTCCGTGCGATGGCGCGCCGTGGGGCTACCAGTGGTTCAGCGTGCAGGACCGCAGCCTGCCGGCGATCCGCGCGGGCGTCTGCGCCGCCGCGCCGGTGCTCGACGCGTTTATCGACGAGGAGTTGGCAAAGCGCGAGCTTGGCAACGGCGATGTCGCGCTTGTCGGCTTTTCCCAGGGCACGATGATGGCGCTCTATGTCGGGTTGCGCCGCGCCGCGGCGTTGGCTGGCATCGTCGGCTATTCCGGCCGGCTGATGGGCGAGGACCGGCTGGCGGGCGAATTGCGCTCGCGCCCGCCGATCCTCTTGGTGCACGGCACCGCAGACCCGGTCGTTCCGTTCGCGTCGCTGGCGCATGCCGAGGCGGCGCTGAATGGCGCCGGCGTCCCGGTCGAGACCCTCGTCTGCCGCGGGGTCGAGCATGCGATTAGCCCCGAGGGCTTGCAGCGCGGCGGCGCGTTCCTGCAGCAGGTGTTCAGCGCGCCGCGCGGATAAGCGGCGGCGCACCGCCCGTCCGCAGCAGCGGCCGCAGCACCGCCAGCATCTTGGGCGAGGTCCAATTCGCCCCGCCAACGACGCGGCCGACGACCCGGCCTTTGGCGTCGAGCACGACGCTGGTGGGCAGGTCGCTGACGCCAAAGGCCTCGGCCACCCTTTGGTGCGGATCGAGATAGACCTTGAGGGACGTGAGGTTGTGCCCGGCGACGAACGGATCAACGACGGCAGCGCCGCGATGGTCCTCGGCGATCGCCGCAACCGTCAGCTTGCCGGCAAACGCCGCCTGCAGCTTCACGAGCGACGGCATTTCCCTGAGGCACGGCGCGCACCACGTCGCCCACAGATTGACGACGGTCGGCCTGCCCCTGAAATCGCCGAGTGTTGCGGGTTTCCCGGCATTGGTCGTGAACGACACCGCGGGCGCTGGCTGCGCCGGCGCGACCGGGATAAACTCGCCGAGCCCGAGCGTGTCGGCGGCGTGTGCGACGGCCGCCGACAGTGCAAGGAGCACGAGGAGCGCGGTGCCGAACAGAACGGACCAGCCGGAACCGGAGGACCGGGCCAACACGTTGTGGGGCGGCCGCTTCAGCGGCGGTCCGGCCGCGATCATGCGCCGCATCAATGCCTCGATCGCTGTCGACAAGCGCCTTTACGCCGAGGATATCGCCGGCTCCCTGGCGCATTGTGCGATGCTCGTTGCGCGGGGGATTATTCCGCCCGAAGATGGCGCCGCGATCGCCCGCGGTCTAGAACAAATCCGCGGCGAGATCGAAAGCGGCGCCTTCCGCTTCAGCGCGGCGAATGAGGATATCCACCTCAACATTGAGGCGCGGCTCGCCGAACTCATCGGCCCCGCCGCCGGCCGGCTGCATACCGCGCGCTCGCGTAACGACCAGGTCGCGACCGATTTCCGGCTGTGGGTGCGGGGCGCGATCGACCGCATCGACGCGGCGCTCTGCGACGTCCAGGCGGCGCTGATCGGACAGGCGGAAGCGCATGCCGATACCGTCATGCCGGGTTTCACGCATTTGCAGATCGCGCAGCCGGTGACGCTCGGCCATCATCTTCTGGCCTATGTCGAGATGCTCGGGCGCGACCGCAGCCGGTTTGCCGATTGCCGCCGCCGCCTCAACGAGTGCCCGCTCGGCGCCGCGGCGCTGGCCGGCACGGCCTTCCCGATCGACCGCGACATGACCGCCCAGGCGCTCGGCTTCGAGCGGCCCGCTGCCAACTCGCTCGATGCCGTCTCCGATCGCGATTTCGCGATCGAATTCCTTGCCGCTGCCGCGCTCGCCGGCACCCATCTCTCGCGCTTTGCCGAGGAAATCGTGCTGTGGACGAGCGACGCGTTCGGCTTTGTCCGGCTCAGCGACGCATTCACGACCGGCAGTTCGATGATGCCGCAAAAGCGCAACCCCGACGCCGCCGAACTGGTGCGCGCCAAGACCGGGCGCCTCACCGGCGCACTCGTTGCCTTGCTGACGGTCATGAAGGGCCTGCCGCTCGCCTATCAAAAGGACATGCAGGAGGACAAGCCGCCGGTGTTCGAAGCGGCCGACGCCTTGGAACTCAGCCTCGCCGCGACGGCCGGCGTCGTGCGCGACATGCGGCCCGACCGCGCGCGGCTCGCCGCCGCCGCGGCGCGCGGCTACAGCACTGCGACCGACCTTGCCGACTGGCTCGTGCGGGTCGCCGGCGTGCCGTTCCGGCAGGCGCACCATATGACCGGCGAGATCGTCAAGCGCGCCGAAGCCACGGGCTGCGCGCTGGCGGAATTGCCGCTCGCCGAGTTGCAGGCGATTGCGCCGGCGATCACGTCGGACGTCTATGAGGCATTGATTGTCGAGCGCTCGATCGCCGGCCGCACAAGTTTCGGCGGCACGGCACCCTCGCGGGTGCGCGAGGCGGCCGCCGCCGCGCGCCGGAGGTTCCTCGCATGACCGGCACCATCAAAACCCTCTCCCCCCAATTGGGGGGAGAGGGAAGGGTGAGGGGGGCTTCACCAATCCTCGCAGCATTGCCCCCTCACCCCAGCCCTCTCCCCCGGTGGGGGAGAGGGAGAGTATCGGCACCGCGCGTCGGCGCTGCTCGCATGATATCTTGCATCGCCGTGCTGTCGCTGCTCGTCCTGACGCTCGCCGGCTGCGGCAGGAAGGGGACGCCGCAACCGCCGCCCGGCGTGCCGAAAACTTACCCGCGGATCTATCCCAATGCCTGACGGCTTCCGCTACCAGGGCGGCGAATTGTGCGCCGAAGGGGTGCGGCTGGCGGCTGTCGCGGCCGATGTCGGCACGCCGTTCTACATCTATTCGGCAGCCACGATCGCGGCCCGTTATCGCCGGTTCGCCGCGGCGTTCGCGCCGGCGTCGCCGCTCATCTGCTTTGCGGTAAAGGCGAATTCGAACCTCGCGGTGCTGCGGCTTCTGGCGCGGCTCGGCGCCGGCGCCGATGTCGTGTCGGAAGGCGAATTGCGCCGCGCGCTGGCCGCCGGCATGCCGCCCGAGCGCATCGTCTTTTCCGGCGTTGGCAAGACGCGCGCTGAGCTCGACGCAGCGCTCGCCGCCGGCATTCGCCAGATCAACGTCGAGTCGATCCCCGAATTGCGCGCGCTCGCCGCGGCGGCAGAGGCGATCGGGCGCGCCGCGCCGGTCGCGCTCCGGGTCAATCCGGATGTCGATGCGCTGACTCACGTCAAGATCGCCACCGGCAAGCGCGAGAACAAGTTCGGCATCGACCTCGACGACGCAGCCGACGCCTACCGGCTGGCGGCCGATTTGCCGGGGATCGCGCCGGTTGGCCTTGCCGTGCATATCGGCTCGCAGCTCGTTGATCTTGCGCCGTTCCGCCGCGCGTTCGGGCGGGTCGCTGAACTGATCCTCGAATTGCGTGCCGGCGGTCTCGCTGTGGAGCGCCTCGATATCGGCGGCGGCCTTGGCATCCGCTACCATGCCGAGACGCCGCCGGCGCCCGAAGCCTATGCGGCGCTGGTGCGCGAGACGTTCGGCGCGCTCGGCCTCGAACTCGCCTGCGAGCCGGGGCGCGTGCTATGCGGACCGGCGGGGCTGCTCGTGGCGCGCGTCCTTTATGTCAAAGAAGGCGCCGGCCGCCGCTTCGTCATCCTTGACGCGGCGATGAACGACCTGCTGCGGCCGGCATTATATGATGCGTGGCACGACATTGTGCCGGTTCGGCTGCCCGCGGCGGGCGCGGTTTTGAGCCCGGCCGATGTCGTCGGCCCGGTGTGCGAGACCGGCGATACGTTTGCCGTCGCGCGCGACCTGCCACCGCTCGCCGCCGAAGATCTCGTCGCACTGACCAACGCCGGTGCCTATGGGGCGGTGATGAGTTCGACCTATAACAGCCGCCTCCTGGTGCCGGAGGTGCTGGCGGCCGGCGATCGCTTTGCGGTGGTGCGGCCGCGCCCGAGCTTTGAGGATCTGCTGAAGATGGACGCGGTTCCGGAATGGATCGACGACGCGGTTCCGCTGCCGCGATCCGCGCGGGGGACAGCATGAGCGAAGCACCCGCGCCGCTACCCCGCCTCGGCGCCCGCCTGTTTCTCGCCCGCGCCGCCCTCTTGTGGGAGCGGATCTGGCCGGCCGCCTGGCCGGCGCTGTGCGTGCTCGGCACGTTGGCCGTCCTCGCACTGTTCGATCTCTTGCCGTTGCTGCCCGGCTGGGCGCATGCCGCCGTGCTCGGTGCTTTCGCGCTGGCTTTTGCCGCGGCGGCGGGGTGGGGGACACGCGCGGCTGCGACCGGTGGCTGGC
>JASIAN010000148.1 GCA_030042035.1 Alphaproteobacteria bacterium
CTGCAGCAGACGACGGTGCCGACGGTTGCGCCCTATTTCGCTCGTTTTGTCGCGCGCTGGCCGACCGTCGCTGCGCTCGCGGCCGCCTCGCTCGACGAAGTCCTGCACGCCTGGCAGGGGCTCGGCTATTACGCCCGCGCGCGCAACCTCCACGCCTGCGCCCGCGCCGTCCTGGCGCGGCATGGCGGTTGCTTTCCCGACGATCCGGCGGCATTGCGGGCATTGCCGGGGATCGGCGACTACACCGCGGCGGCGATCGCGGCGATCGCGTTCGACCACCGGCTGGCCGCGGTCGACGGCAATGTCGAGCGGGTCGTCGCGCGCCTCTATGCCGTGGACGCACCGCTGCCCGCGGCCAAGCCGCGCCTCAAGGCACTCGCCGCCGCTCTCGTTCCTGCTACGCGCGCCGGCGATTTCGCGCAAGCGGTGATGGATCTCGGCGCGACGGTCTGCACGCCGCGCCGGCCGCGCTGTGTGTTGTGTCCGTGGCGCCGATGCTGCGCCGCTTCCGCCGCCGGCATCCAGGAGGCGCTGCCGGCGCCGGCGGCAAAGCCGGAGCGGCCGCTGCGCCACGGCGCGGCGTTCTGGCTCCGGCGAGCGGACGGCGCGGTGCTGCTGCGCCGGCGCCCGGAACAGGGTCTCCTCGGCGGCATGATCGAACTGCCGTCGACGCCGTGGCGGGCGGCGCGGTGGCGCGAGACGGAAGCCTTAGCCGCCGCGCCGGTCGCCGCCGAGTGGTCGCAACTGCCCGGCACGGTGCAGCACGGCTTCACCCATTTCCGCCTCGAACTGGTGCTGTTCGCCGCTACGACCGGCGAGCCGCTTCCCGGCATCTGGGCCCGCCCCGACGAGTTCGCGGATTACGCGCTGCCGGCCTTGACCCGCAAGCTCGTCAACTACGCGCTGTCGGCGATGGGAGGTGCGCCTAAGTCAGGTTCCAGCCGAGCCAGTCGCACACCGCGCGGCCCATGACGAGTTCGAGGTCGCGGCCCTTGAGCCACGGCAGTTCCTCGGTGAACAGCGTCACGCATTGCCGCCAGGAGACCGGCATGCGGGTAATGTCGGTGCCCCAGAAACAGCGCTGCGGCCCGAACGCGTCGTAGAGCTGCTTCAGGTATTTGTGGATGTTCGTGAACGGATAGGGCTGGGTCGATTCGCCGGCGGCGCCGGTCGCTTTCAGCGCGACGTTCGGGAACTTCGCAAGCGCGCAGACCTCGTTGATCGTCGCAAACGCGGCGTCGTCGCGGCCGCCGCGCGCCCGCCCGAGATGATCGATGATCAATTTGAGGCCGGGATGCCGCTCGGCGATCTGCGCCAGTTGCGGCAGGAAGTTCGACGCCATCAGCGCGATCGGAATGCCCGCCTTTTCGCACGCCGGCCACACCCAATCCATCGTGCCGTCGGTCATCCAGTTGGCTTGATGCGGCTGCGTGAAGGCCCAGCGCAAGCCGAGCATGCCAGGCCGGCTCTTCCAGCCCGCGACGAGATCGCGGCTCTCGGGCTTGTCTGGCGGGAAATTGCCGAGGATCGCAAAGCGGTCGGGGTAGCGGACGGCCGCCGACTCGGCGAGGACGAGGCTGTTCGGGTCCCAGCCGGGCGGATGGATCAGCGCGGCGTTGACCCCGGCCGCGTCCATCTCCATCAGGCATTCCTCGGCCGAATAGTTCGGCACCTGGCGGTGCGCGGCATTGGTCGGCAGGTGGTTCGCCCACAGATGGATTTGCGCATCGACGATGAGCATGGCGCCGCTCCTCTCTTGCTCGGCTCCCGCATGCTAAGCGAAATCCCTTCCCGTGCGATAGGGGGCGATGCCGGCACGTCAGTGGCCGCGATGGCGCTCGTCGGCATTGCCGTCATCGCCGACGGGCGATAGGCTCGGAAAAAAGGCCGAGCACCGAACCGGCGCCGGCGGCCGATCACCAGACGGAGGGGCATCATGCTGGAGCTGCTCGAACGCCAGAGCGCGCTTACCGCCAATCAATGGAAAATATTCACTGCATCGATCCTCTCGATCATGCTCGATTTCTTCGATTTCCTGCTGATCGGTTTCACCCTGGCCTTCTTCGTCCGCGATTGGCATCTGACCTATGGTCAGTCGGGCATGATTTTGTTCTCGTCGGGAGTGGCGGCGGTGCCGGGAGCGATCTTCTTTGGCTGGCTTGGCGACAAGATCGGCCGGCGCAAAGTCTTCATGATCACGATCCTGATGTTTTCGCTCGCAACCGGGGCGATGGCCCTGACGCCGGAACGCGGCTGGCTTTATCTCACGGTTGCCCGGTTCATCGTCGGGTTTGGCGTGGTCGGCGTGGCCGCCGTCGATATGCCGCTGCTGCAGGAATTCCTGCCAGCGGCAAAACGCGGCTGGATCAGTGGGTTGTCGATCTCCCTGGTGCCGGGCGGCGGGTTGCTGGCGGCGACGTTCGCGGCATTTCTCGGCCCGATCGTCGGATGGCGGGGGCTGTTTGCGCTCGGCCTCGTTCCGGCGCTGCTTGCGCTGCTGATCCGCATCTGGGTTCCGGAGTCGCCGCGTTGGCTGGCCGGCCGTGGCCGCCACGAAGAGGCGCGGCGCTCGCTCGCCTGGGCCCTTCAGGTGCCGGTGGAACAGATCGCGCTGCCGGCAGACTTGCCGCCGCCGCAACAATCGTCCTGGCTCGAATTATTCCGCTATCCGCGCAGCGTCGCCGCCGGCGCGCTGGTCGGATTGAGCCAGACCGGCGCGGTCGGCCTCGCGCTGTGGATGGTGACGCTGCTCGTGCTGGTACTGCGCATCACCCCGGCTGAGGCGTCCGCTCTGGTGATCTGGATCAGCCTCGCGCAGATCGCCGGCCGCGGCCTCGGCTCGTGGCTGACCGACCGCATCGGTCGCCGCGTTGCCGGCGCGCTGTGCTGCGTGTTGGCAGCAGCGGCAACATCGCTTGCCGGCTATCTGCACGCCGGCTATCTCGGCGGCGTCCCGCTCTTCTTTGTGCTTCTGCTGGTGCAGGGCTTGTTCGGCAACGGCAATTCGGCGATCAGTTATCCGTATATGGCCGAGATGTGGCCGGCCGCCCTGCGCGCCAGCGGCTTCGGCCTCGTCTACGGCATGTCGAACCTCGGCAAATTCATCGGCCCGGCCGGGCTGGCGGTGATCATCGGCGCGTCCAACTACGTCAGCCCGAAGGCAACGCTTGCCGGGATCGTCCCCGGCTTCAACTATTTCGCCATCTGGTATGTCCTCGCCGTCATCGCTTATCTGCTGATCGGGTTTGAGACAAAGGGCCGCAGCATCGAGGAGATCGACGCCGCGATCGCGCGGCCCGCAAGCCTCGCCGCCGAACCGGGTTGACGTTTCTCCCCCGCCCGGCTCAGCGCTGCATGCCGGCGGCGTCTGCGGGCACGTCGTAAAACGCCAAAGTCATCGAGACCATCGTGTAGTAGCCCATCAGGCAGATGGTGTCGGTGATGCCGACATGGCCCAAGGCCGCGACGGCGCGGTCGTAGAGGCCCTTTGACACCCAGCGCGATTCCGACAGGCATTTTGCCATCTCGTAGACGACCTGTTCGCGCGTGTCGGCGAATGAGGTCGGCAGGCCCGACAGCATCGCCTCGACCTTGTCGGCCGGTAGCCCGGCTGCCTTGCCGGCGCGCTCATGGGCGTTCGTCGGGTAGATCGAATGCCATTTGCTGTTGATGACGACGACGGCAATCTCGCGCTCGCGCTCCGACAGCGAATAGCCGGTGCGGAAATGCGCGCCCAATGGCGCCGCGGCTTTCGCCAGCTTCGCATTCTCGACCCAAATCTTGGTCGGGCCGGGCAACCGGCCGCGGGTTTCGACGAGCGTCTTGTAGGCGTCCTGCTGCTCCGGCGTCATGCGATCATGGGCGATTTCGGCATAGCGTCCGAAGGTCGGCGTGTCGGGCATTGCGGCTCTCCTTGGCTGGCGATTTGGCGGTCGGCCGCAGCATAGCCGCTCGCCGGCGCCGACGCATCACTCCGAACGGCGATCCTGCGAGGCAAAGAAAATGATCATGTCCCAGGCATTGCGGATGCCGACGACGAGCAGCAGCGCGAGGCCGGCCGCGATCGCCGCGAAGCTGGGCAGGGCGTTGAGGAAGATCGACATGGCTGCCGCCAGGATGACGCCGTAGCCGACGATCGGCATGAGCGCGTACCAGAGCTGATCGCTCCACGCGAGCTGCCGTCGCCGCGCCACCCGCCAGCCGACCAGCAGCGAGTAGACGACGCCGGCCAGGCCGCCGCCGGCGAACATGGCCGCGAGGCTGCGCCAATCGAGGGCCGGCACGAGCGTCGTCATCGCAGGCACCCGCCGAAGCAGCCGATCTGCGCATTGCCGTCAGGATCCTATCGCGTGCCAGTGCGGGTCGATGCTTGGGCGGACCCATTTGCGCTTCACCTTGTCCCATATCAGGGTCGGCAGCGGCGACTGCTCGATCGCGGCAACATCGGGGCAGCGGGTCGCGCCGCGCTCGGCGAGGAAGCGCTCAATGACGCGCAGCTCCTCGTTGCGCGGCGAGGTGCTGCGGTTCGCTGACATCTCCGGCCGGCGTGGCGCCGCATCGCTGCGCTCGGCGACCGGCCGCAGCATTGCGGCGCGAGCGCGTTGCGCCGCGAACGGCAGCGGGCTGCTGCCCTCAGAGGTCGGCCGCGCGGGCGTCGCCGATGCGGTGCGCCCGCCGGCCTCGCCTGCATTGGAGAGCGATCCGGAAGCGGCGATGCCGCCGACGACGTAGCCGCGGCCCCACTGTGCTTCGATGCGCAGCGGCAAAAGCCGGCGCAGCTTTGTGATCAGCACCCGGATCGCAGTCGAGCGCCGCTCATAAGGCCGCGCGTCGCCATAAAGATGCTGGAACAGCTCCTCGTGAGACACCAGTTCGCCAGGCACCGCCGCCAGCCGTTCGAGCGCCTTCCATTCCATCGGGGTCAGCCGTACCGGGTTGCCGTCGACGGCGGCGGTGCGCTGCCGCCAATCGATCGCAAGGCCGCTGCGCGTCGCCTGATCGGCCGGAACGAGCGCCAGCTTCAGGCCGAGTGCCGCGGCCCAGGCATCGCAGGCATCGAGCCGCGGCGAGCCGCTGCCGCTCTCCCAGTCGCGCAGGAACCCTTCGTCGATCGCGCAGCGATCGCCCACCTCCTTCAGCGTCCAGCCGAGCGTGTGGCGCCGCGCCTTCAGCTCGCCAGTCAATGGGGCATTGCGGGTAATCATGGCTCCCTCGCCCTCTCGATTTGCTCCAATCGGCAGGAGCCCGAGCGGCCCCTGTTCTGAGGCGCAATATCGGCGAGGGAGACCGGAAAACCGTGTGAGAGGGTTCACACAATTAGCAAAAAATTTGCCCCGTGTTCGAGGCCGTCAGCCGAGCGCGGCAAGCGCCTCGCGATCGCGGATGACTATCGATCCGCGCTCGATGGCGATGATGCCGGAGCGCTTCCAATCCTGCAGGTGCTTGTTGACGCTCTCCCGCGAGCTACCGACGATGTCGCCGAGCGCGCGCTGCGAGATTTTGAGCCCGGCCGCCGGGTCGTTGTCGTTTTCCAGCCGCAGCAGCGCCTTGGCGAGCCGAGCCCCCAGGTCGAGAAACGCCAGATCCTCGACCTGCTCGTTGGTGCGCCGCAGCCGCTCGCACAGCACGATGAGAAAATCCATGAAGAGTCCTGGGTGGCGGTCGAGCAGCGACAGCAGCGACTGGCGCGGCACGACGAGCAATTCGCAATCCGCCGCAGCGGTCGCGTCAGCGGTGCGCTCCTTGCCGTCGAGCAGTGCGATCTCGCCGAATACGTCGCCCTCGCGCATCGTCGACAGCACGACCTGGCGGCCGTCGGCCGATGGCACGGTGATCGTGATCCGGCCGCGCAACACCGCCATCATGCTGTTGCCGGGGTCGCCCTTCGCGAAAATCTCGTCGCCCTCTTCGTAGCGGCGAACCATCGCGTGGGCGAGGATCGAGTTGAGCTCGCCGTCGCCGAGCGACGCGAACAAGCGGCTGCGCCGCAATACCTCGCGCCGTGATATGGTTGATCCGTACATCGTAGACCCCGCACTCCGCCACAACGGCGACGCCGGCCGGCAGCGGACCGGACAGTTGAACGGCAGCCATAGTATGACACAAAAACGTGCGACAAAATGCCCTGCGGAGGGCTCCGCGCGACCGCAGCGGCGCCAGCCCCGGCGTCGCGCCACACCGCGATGACGCTGACAATCCGCGACCGGCCGTCGCCCAACCACGGCGAGCGCGGCGAGCCGCCGAACTTGCGCCCTGTCGACATGCTGGTGCTGCACTATACCGGCATGCCCAGCGCCGCCGCGGCGCTGGAACGGCTGTGCGACCCCCAGGCACGGGTCAGCGCGCATTATCTCGTCGAGGAGGACGGCACGATCTGGCGGCTTGTCGCCGAAGCGCGGCGCGCCTTTCACGCCGGCGTTTCCTACTGGCAGGGCGACACCGATCTCAACCGGCTGTCAATCGGCATCGAGATCGTCAATCCCGGCCACCAATGGGGTTACCGGCCGTTTCCCGCGGCGCAGATGACGGCGGTCGAAGAGTTGTGCCGCGCCATTGTGGCGCGCCATCCGATCCCGCCCCATCGGGTGGTCGGGCATTCCGACATCGCGCCGGACCGCAAATCCGATCCCGGCGAACTCTTCGATTGGCCGCGGCTGGCCCGCGCCGGCATCGGGCTGTGGCCGCTGCCGCGCCCGCAGGCGGAAGCGGGCCGCGGCCGCGGCGTCGGGATCGTGCAGCGCACCGCCGCGCTCGCCGATCTGGCGCGCATCGGGTATCCGGTCGCGGTGGGGAGCGAGGACGTTGCCCTTGCCGCGTTCCAACGCCGCTTCCGTCCGGCGCGGTGGGACGGATTGCTCGATCGCGAAACCTCGGAGCGGCTGCGCGACGTGCGGCAGGCGGTCGAGGCGGCGCAGGCGGCCGCAG
>JASIAN010000019.1 GCA_030042035.1 Alphaproteobacteria bacterium
CCGAGCCGATCTTGAGGCCGGGGAACTTGTCGAAGATGCCGGCAAACAGCATCGAGCCCAGGGAATAGCGCACCCAGTAATCGGTCGTCGAGCGGCCGGCGCCGGTCAGTTCCGTCACGTCCATCGTGAACTCGTTGGCCGGGATGCCGTCGCGCGGCGTGCCGATATGCAAGAGGAGCGGATGGTTGTGCGCCTCCGCCGTCGCCCAGAAGCGGTCGTACACGGGGCTGCTGTACGGCTTGTCCGGGCGCGGCGCGACCGGGATGAAGGAGCCGACGAGGCCCATCTTCGCGACCCGCTCCAGCTCCTTGGCGCCGGCGTCCGGATCATCGACATTGAGCATCGCGATGCCTTTGAGGCGCCGCGGGT
Source organism: Alphaproteobacteria bacterium (assembly GCA_030042035.1). GTDB lineage: Bacteria > Pseudomonadota > Alphaproteobacteria > ATCC43930 > CGMCC-115725 > DATARH01. Next base: position 370 of record JASIAN010000019.1, read on the forward strand.
CGGCCTTGCAGAAATCGGCGATCCAATCGTTGTAGCAGCGGCAGATTTCGGAGAGCAGCTCGCTGTCGGGGATGCGGTACCAAAAGAGGCCCTGGCTCGGCTGCAGCACCGACCCCCAGATGCCGTCCTCCTCGTTCTCGACGATCATCGCCCGGGCGTCGTAGGCGCCCTTGCGCACATCTTCCCAGATGCCGAGAAAATCGATCTGCGAGGGGTCCTCAAAACGCTGCCCGGCCTGCATGACCGCGCCCAATGTGCCGACCTGCTGGCCGCCGAGCATCCAGGCATCGTATTCGCGCCCGCCCGGCGTCTTGCGCCGCTCCATCTTCGGCGCGCGGTCGCGCAGCTGCGGCGCGATGCGGCTGGTATACATGTCCGGCGGCTCGACGATGTGCGAGTCGGCCGAGATGATCGGATAGTCTGCCATCGTTCACCTCCCTAACGTCGTCCGGGCCGTGCAAGTCTCATCAGGGCAGAATGTCATTGCGAGCCTAGCGAAGCAATCCCGACGGGGTTGCCGCGTCGGTCTCCGCCCTCGCCATGACCGCTGCGCGTTATTCGGCCGCGGCGCGCGTCGGCGCAGCCGCGCGCAACACGGCAGCCGCCGCGTCGCCGACGCGCGTGCCGGCGAAGAAATTCGGGTTCTGGTGGCCGAACAGCCGCACGACATTGGCAAACGTAAAGTCGCGGAAGTCAGCTTCTGTTGCGAGCCCGTCTTCCACCATTTCATAAGCTTCGGGCACGACCTCGGTCATGTCGGGCACGTCGAAATGGCCGATATCGGAAGGGAAGATCGCGTTGAGCCGGGCGCCCAGCGGGTTACCGCGGGCGTTGAAAGCCCACACGTTCGACGGGTCGTCGGCCTCGCAGCCGAAATAGAACGGCGTGACGAACAGGTCGCGCCAGTCTTCCTTCCGGCCGATCTTGCAGGCGCTGTAGTCGTCGAGATTGGCGATGCCGCCGGTCAGTTTCTCTTCGCCGGGGAAGAACTGGCCGCCCTGGCGCCGCAACACCGATGTGAACGCCTCGCCGCCGTATTTCTCGGCCAATTCCATCAGCACAGCGCGGTCGATATTGCGCGGATCGACCTCTTCGAGGCCTTGGCGGCTGCGCTTTTCCCAATGGCCGAGGAGATCACCATAGAGCAGGCAGGCCCAGCCGGCGCCGCCTTCCAAGAACGCCATGTTGAGGCCGGGGAAGCGCCGCGTCACGCCGCCCAAAAACATCGCCTTGCACGCGGCATGATTGGCCGCCGCGAAATGGCCGATATGGTTGTAGACAAAATTCGACGGCGAAAGCCTGAGGCCCGAGCGGCGCGCCCCCGAATGGAACGATGGCGCGATGTTGAGTTCCAGGCATTTCTGCCAGACGGGATCGTAATCATAGTCGCTGTCGAGGCCGATCACGTCCTTCCACACGGCAAACCGCCTGGCCTCGCCCGCAACCTCGCCCACCGCGGCGACCGGCCGGTCCATCAAGGAGCCGAGCATCGCGACCTTGTAGCCCAATTGCTTGACGGCAAATTCCAATTCCGCGATCGCCTCCTCGGGCGTGTGCATCGGGATGATCGCCGCCGGCGTCATGCGGTCGGCATAGGGGCGGAAATAGTCGGCCGTGACGATGTTGTAGGCGCGCGCGGCGGCGCGCCGCGGCCCCTCGGCGCCGACCCGCGGCACGCGTAGCCCGCCGGTCGGATAGATGATCGCGAAATCGAGGCCGATCTCGTCGAGCCGCTCGGCGAGGAGGCGCGGGAACAGCGCCGTCGCGAGGTCCTTCGTGTTCCGCGACGGGTGGCCCCAAAACGCCTCCTGGCTGATCCGCCGCCGGCGCCGTTCGTCGACCGACATGCTGAGGGCGCCGCGGGTGCCGTTGCGCACCGCATTCCACCCGTCGACCGCTTCCTCGCCACCGACCTTGCGCAGTTCCTCGGTGAACACCGGGCCGTATTCGATCCAATGGCCATCGGCGTCGATGATCGGATGGTCGAGCCGCGACTTGATCTGCGCTGCGGAAAGATGGGCGCTCACTGGGGCCTCCGTTTGCGGAAATGTTATGCGGCGACGCTACCGCCGCCCCCGCGCGCACGCAACCCGGCGCGGATCGACATTATGTTCTGCTCGACGGTCGTAGCGTCGGCTCGCGCAAATACAGCTCATCGAGCAGCGCCTGAAAGAAGTTCGCGCCATTTGCCTCAGTTTGCGCCGGGCCGATGATCCGCTGGCCAGGCAGATTGCGCGTATCGATCCGGATTTCAGCCTGATCCCTCCCGCGCAGGCCGTCCAATCTCGCGTCCCAGCGTGACCGGCATTGGGTTAAGCCGCTATGTAGTCGAAAACGCAGGGCCGTGACGGAGTGTGGCATACGACGCAACGCAACCACGATGTGGATCGGGAGCGTCGCCACGATCGCGATGGGAAGCGGTCATGCGCGGGCGCGACCGGGGGGTTGCGCAGCTCGGGGAGATCGGTCCGACGTTTCTCGCGCTTGACGGCAATGCCCGGAATTCCAAGGCGACGGTCCGGCGCCACGACCGGCACACGAACGCGAAGAACGCCTGGCAGAGATCCTCGGGCCACATCTATGGCCGGCGGCTCGCCGCCGGCCCGCATCACTCGCGGAAGTTGACATATTGCAGCGGCTGCTCAATCCCCCGGCGGCGGATCACCGCGATGGCCGCCTGCAGATCGTCGCGCTGCTTGCCGGTAACGCGTATTTCGCCGCCCTGCACCGCCGCCTGCACTTTGAGCTTTGCGTCCTTCAATTCGCGCAGCAGTTGCCGCGCCAGGTCGGCGCCGATGCCTTGGCGAATGACAATCGTCTGGCGCAAGGAGTTGCCGGACGCCTTTTCCGGCTTGCGATAATCGAGGGCGGCGGGGTCGACCTTGCGGCGTGTCAGGTGCACCTTCAGCAGTTCGTGCATCTGCTTCAGCTTCAAATCGTCGTCGGCGACCAGCACCATGTCGCCGTCGCGCCGCTCGATCGCGCATTTGCTGCCCTTGAAGTCGAAGCGCGTCGCGATTTCGCGGGCGATGCCGGCAAGCGCGTTGTCGACCTCGGCGAGATCGACGCGGGAGACGATATCGAAACTCGGCACGGCGAAGCGTCCTTTACGTGGCCCCGTCAGCGGTCGATGCCGCCGAGGCAGAGGTATTTGACCTCGAGAAATTCCTCGATGCCGTACTTCGATCCCTCGCGGCCGATGCCGGACTCCTTCATGCCGCCGAACGGCGCGATCTCGGTCGAGATGATGCCCTCGTTGATGCCGACAATGCCGTATTCGAGCCCCTCAGCGACCCGCCAGATGCGGCCGATGTCGCGGCTGTAGAAATAGGCCGCGAGGCCGAATTCCGTGTCGTTCGCCATCGTTACCGCCTCCGCCTCGCTCTTGAAGCGATAGAGCGGCGCTACCGGCCCGAACGTCTCTTCCTTGGTGATGAGCATGTCGGTCGTCACGCCGGTCAGCACGGTCGGCTCAAAAAAGCTGCCGCCCAATGCGTGGCGATGCCCACCCACCGCGATCCGGGCGCCCTTTTTGACGGCGTCGCCGATATGCGCTTCGACCTTCTCCACCGCTTTCATGTCGATGAGCGGGCCGATCACGGTGCCGGCTTCAAAGCCGCTGCCGACCTTCATCGCGCCAGCGACCTCGGCGAGGCGCTTGGCGAACGCGTCATAGACGCCGTCCTGCACGAGGATGCGGTTGGCGCACACGCAGGTCTGGCCGGCGTTCCTGTATTTGGACGCGATCGCGCCCTTGACGGCCATCTCGATATCGGCGTCGTCAAACACGATGAACGGCGCGTTGCCGCCGAGTTCGAGCGAGACTTTCTTCACCGTGCCGGCGCACTGCGCCATCAGCAATTTGCCGATCTCGGTCGAGCCGGTGAAGGTGAGCTTGCGGACGAGCGGGTTGCCGGTCAGTTCGCCGCCGATCTCGGTCGCGGGGCCGGTCACGCACGAAAAGACACCCTTCGGCACGCCGGCGCGCTCGGCCAGCTCGCACAGCGCGAGTGCCGAAAAGGGCGTCGCGGTCGCCGGCTTCAGCACCATTGTGCAGCCGGCCGCCAATGCCGGACCGGCCTTCCGCGTGATCATCGCGGCCGGAAAATTCCACGGCGTGATCGCGGCGCAGACGCCGATCGGCTCCTTCAACACGACAATGCGCTTGTCGGTGCCGTGCGCCGGGATCGTGTCGCCATAGACGCGTTTTCCTTCCTCGCCGAACCATTCGATAAAGGCGGCGGCATAGGCGATCTCGCCGCGCGATTCGGTCAAGGGTTTGCCCTGCTCGGCGGTCATCAGCGTTGCGAGATCCTCCTGGTTCGCCATCATCAGATCGAACCAGCGGCGCAGGATCTGCGCGCGTTCCTTGGCGGTCTTGCCGCGCCAGGCGGGCAATGCGCGCTCGGCCGCCTCGATCGCCCGGCGCGTCTCCTCGGCGCCCATCTTCGGCACCGTGCCGAGCGTTTCGCCGGTCGCCGGGTTTTTGACGGCGATCGTCTCCCGCCCGATCGCGTCGACCCATTCGCCGTCGATATAGCAATGCTGCCGAAACAGCCTCTCGTCGTTGAGCTGCATCGCGCCCTCCTGCCCGCGCGTGACCCGGATATCGGTTAGGTACGGCGGGCTTGCCTGCTTCGCAAGGAGCGCCGGTCACGGCGGCGGGCGGCGGCGATCTCATCAAGTGTGGCTTGACTCTATCAGTTAGCCTTGACTAACGTTAGTTATGACTTACCAAATGGCACTGGCGGCGCTGTCCGATCCGACGCGACGGCAGGTTTTCGAGCGGGTGCTGGCGGCGCCGCAGCCGGTCGGCCTGATCGCCGCGGGGCTGCCAGTGAGCCGTCCCGCGGTGTCGCAGCACCTCCGGGTGTTGAAAGAAGCCGGGCTGGTCGATGAGCGGCGGCGGGGCACGCGGCGCCTTTATGTCGCCAACCCGCAGGCGTTGGGCGAATTGCGGGCGGCGATCGAGGCGATGTGGCGCGAAGCGCTGGCCGGCATGGCGGCGCGCATCGACGAGGAGATGGAGCGATGACGATTACCCAATTCGCCGTGCCGGCGGTCGTGAAGGCAGTGTCGGTCAGTGCAACGCCGGAGCGGGCGTTCGCGCATTTCGTCGGCGATATGGCCCGGTGGTGGCCGCTGGCGCAGTTTCACACTGGCCCCGAGCCCGTCGATTGCACGATTGAGCCGCGGGTCGGCGGCCGCGTGTTTGAGCGCGCCGCCGACGGCCGCGAGACATTATGGGGCAGTGTCGTCGCCTATGATCCGCCGCGCCACCTCGCCTTTTCCTGGATCGTCGGGGAGTTGACGCCCGACCAGGCGCAACAGATCGATCTGCGATTCACGCCGGAAGGCAGCGGCAGGGGCGGGCGACGTGCTGTTGCCGGCAAGCTCTGGGCCCCCGCTTTCGCGGGGGCGACGGAGGATGGTTCGACCTGAAGCGATCATGCTCTAGCGTTCCGCGCGGCCATGGGGCAAGCTTTGGGAGATCGCGCATGAGCTGCCCACCGCCATTCGGTATCCGGCTTAAGCGGGCCTACCTTCCGCCGTCGCCCGACGACGGCATACGGGTGCTGGTTGATCGCCTCTGGCCTCGCGGCCTTTCCAAAGCGGACGCGGCGATCGACCATTGGCTTCGGGACATCGCGCCTAGCGGCGAGCTGCGTCGCTGGTTTGGGCATGATGTTCGCCGCTGGGACGAATTCCGGCGCAGGTACATCGCCGAATTGTCACATCATCCCGATCTGTGGAAAGGACTTCAGAAGCTGGCGCAGTCAGGGCGGGTGACACTGGTGTTCGGCGCTCGTGACGAACTTCACAACCAAGCTGTAGTGCTCCGCGATCTGCTCAGCCGCGAGGAATGCGACCAAGAAACTTCTGATGCCGAGGGAGTCGATGACGGCTAATGAGTCGAAAGCTCTTTTGCGCTCTGAGGAGCGAAAGAGCGCGAAGAGCCGGTCGCTTATTTGATCGACGCGTTGACGGCGTTGGACATGACTGGCCGCAGGCAGGGCGACGCATTGCTGAACGAAGCCTTCAAAGACGCGCTGGCGGAGGGGATGTCCGCCTGTCGGGCCTCGGTGCGCTTCAGGCTGCCGAGATAGGGTTCAGCCTCCCGGTGCTGTAGGGCGGATCCTGACGGCGTCCTGGGACCGGCTGTGTCGGTATTCTTTACACAATCGCAGCCTGCGCCGAACCGGTTTGGTCCAACCCATTGAAAACAGGAGCAATCATTGTGAGGCACGAATATTGCTCCGACGGTAATAGCGCTGTCGGAGGTAGAGCGATGCTACGTCGTCGTATCGAAGGGATCGCGTTTGGCTTGGGCGCTCTGGCCGCCCTTGCGATCGGGGCCGCAAATAATTCGGCGCAGGCCGAGTTCGTCGTCAACATGTACCAGGACGGCAGCAACATTGTAGCAATGGGCAGCGGCACAATCGATCTGACCGACCTGACTTCACTCCCGAGCGGTGCCGCCCTTAGTGCCTTTATTGTTCCAGCCTCAGCGATCATATTTACAGGCGGGACAGCGGCAAGCGACCATTATGGTGGCTTCACTGGACCATCGAGTTTCGGGATTGGGGGCGTAAGCAATGCTGCGAGCGGCACCGGAGACTTTGTCGGCTTGCAGGGCGCGACCACTCAGGCGTTTTTGCTGGTGCCGGTGGGCTACGTTTCCGGCAATTCACTCTCCGATACATCGACATATGAGAATGCCACGTTCAGCAGCCTCGGCGTTACGCCCGGCACCTACACATGGACCTGGGGCAGCGGAGCCGATGCGGACAGCTTCGTCTTGAACATCGGCGTGCCGGGACCGGCTTCCGCGGCCACATTCGCCCCCGCATTGCTCGGCCTTGTTGCGATCCGCCGCCGTCGTCGCAAGGCAGTGTAAAGAAATCTGACAGTCGGCTTTTCGACCAACGGTTGCGGCGTCCTGTCGCAACCTGTCATCCGCAGTTCAGGCGCCGGAAACCGCTTCGCGCGAGTGCATCGTCAGCGGTCCGTCGTTGCCTTGGTCGGGCAGGCTTCCGGCGTAGCGGCCCGCAATTTTGGGTCACAGAGGGGGAGTACGGTTTATGTCACATTAACGCTTGCCGTAAGCCAAAATCTGGTGCTTTTTACTTAGGAATTACGGAGCAAAAGCCCGAAGCGAAATGCGGATCGTGGGAGACACCCAAATCCTGCGAACGCGGGCCTGGGGCCGATCTGGCGTCAAAATCGAGCGACGAACCGGTCGCTGATCGCCGGGCTGAGTTGGCAACTCTTAGCAGCCCGAGGGCGCTGCAAAGTGTGGGTTAACTAATGGGTAGAATGGAAAACCCCAGAAATCCCAGAGAAATGGCGGAGGGGATGGGATTCGAACCCACGATACGGATGTTAACCGTATAACGGTTTAGCAAACCGCCGCCTTCAGCCACTCGGCCACCCCTCCACCCGTGAGCGGGCCACGGCGTATGCGGCGCCAGACATAGAGACTTGGGCCGGTAGGGTCAACCGGACTGATTGGAACACGTAGCAGCCCGTCGGTTGCCGGTCTGCGGTGGCGTCGGGGAGCCGCCGATATCAAGGGGGTCAGGCCATAGAACGGGCGCTGGATTGACGCTAAGCGGACAGACCGAGAACATCGTGCGGCATGAGCCGTGATCGCAGCGAGCGCGCGAAGGGGCCGGAATCCATCCGGAGCGAGGCCGCTCGGCCGATCATCGTAGCCGCGGAGACGAGTTGACCGACGACGATTGGGCCGGGCACAACAAGACGGCGACGCCACGCGTGCAGCAGCATTGTCACGATCTCGGCGCATGGCAGATTGTCGCAAATAAAGTCGATCGAGGAGCGCATTCATTCCGGCATTGCCGCCGCCGCAAAAGCACCCGGTAAGCGCCTTGGCCGTCAGCCCGGACGGCCAAAATCCGACCTCTCGCCGCCAAAGTCCTCATCCTCGCCGTAGCCGCAGCTATCGCTCCTTCGCTCGCTCTCAACGTCTTCCGCCGCGTCGCCGCTCGATACGACAAGCTCGTCAGAAAATTTCTCGCGACCGTTATCGTTGCGCCGACGGTTATCTGGTGGATCAATTGAACCCGGACCCCAAGCTGAGGAAGGAATGGCAATGCCGCGAGCGGCCGAACTTGGGAGAAGGCAACCTCTCTCAGCCGCGGAGCTGCTGGAGCGCGGGGTGCGGCTCCGGCCCGTGCTTGTCACGCGCCAGGAGGAGACCGAGCGGTTGCGTCGCCTGCCCGAAGCGACGATGCAAGAGTTTCACGACGCCGGCATCTTGCGGGTGGTCCAGCCGACGGCATTCGGCGGTTTCGAAGCCGATTTCATCTGTCAGATCGACCTGACCGACGAGATCGCGCGCTCGTGCGGCGCCAGCGGCTGGGTCTATGCGGTGCTCAGCGCGCACGCCGCGATGATTGCCAATTTCTCCGAGCGTGCGCAGCAGGAGGTGTGGGGCGATGATCCGTGCGCGCTCGCCTCCAGTTCACTGTCGTCGATCGGTCGCTTCAAGCGCGTTGATGGCGGCTATCTCGTCAGCGGCTTTTGGCGCTACTCGAGCGGCTGTGATTATTGCGCATACCTCGTCGCTGGCGCCGATGCCGAGGAGCCCGACGAGACCGGTCGCCGCCCGCGCCGCCGCTTTTTGCTGCCGATCCCGGCGCTCGAAATTGTCGATGATTGGCATGTTCTCGGCCTTGCCGGCACCGGCAGCAAATCGCTGCGCGGCGAAGAGGTGTTTGTGCCGGAGTGGCGCAGCCTCACCGATCGCGAGTTCCTCAGCAATACCGGCCCAGGCCGCTCGCTGCATGATCACTGCCACCTTTATCGGCTGAGCCGTTATGCGCATCCAGGTCCGTTGTCGCTGGCGATGGCCGGGGTGGGCATCGCCCAGCATGCCGTCGATTACTGCACTGCCCATCTCGACCGGATGGGCGTGGGACGCACCAGCTCCGTCGAGCGCGAGGCGATCCGCCACGATATCGCCGAGGCGACGACCGAAGTCGACGCCGCACGCTTGTTGATCCGCCGCACCGTCTGCGAAATCGAGCGCGCTGGCAAGGCGCGCATCGAGCCGGTCCCGCGCGCGCTGGTCGAGCTGGTCGCGCGTGACCGTCATTTTGCCACGCTTTATGCGCTGCGCGCGACCGATCGGCTGTTTCGTGCCGCCGGCTCGCACGTGCTGTTCGAAGGAAATGAGCTACAGCGCTGCCTGCGCGATGTCCACGCCGTCGCTTCGCGAACCACCCGGCTGGGTGCCGTCGCCGGTCCTGCTGGCACGACCGAGGTATAGGAGCAGCGGTGCAGACGTGCCTCGCGCAAGGCAGCAGCGGAAGATGCCGGGCATTTCCAGCACTTGCAGGCGCCGCAGAGCCTCGCTCGGCTGGCGTGCGACTTTATCGGAGGGTGAGGCGAATGGCCGCTCAATCGTTTCAGACGATGGTGCCGATGCGCGACGGCGTGCGGCTCAACACGTTCGTCTTTCTGCCCGCGGAGGGAGGGCCGCGCTGGCCGGTGATCCTCCATCGCACGCCCTACGGCATCGCCGCCGCAGACGCGCCCGATAAATTCGACCACACGCGGGCGTGGCTGCCGAACCCCGCTGAACCGATGCGCGGATCGATCCTGCGCGGCTGGCGGGCGATCACCGCGCACGGCTATGCCGCGGTCTACCAGGATTGCCGCGGCCGCCACGGTTCGGAAGGCGAGGACCGGGTTTATGCCGACGACGCGAATGACGGCTATGACACGCTCGACTGGATTGCCGCGCAGGAGTGGAGCAACGGGCGGGTCGGCATGTCCGGCTCTTCCGCCGGGGCGACGACGACCTTCGCCGCCGCCTCGACGCGCCATCCGAGCCTCCGCGCCTTTTTCGCACAGGCGGGCGGCTCCAGCATCTACGACGATGTTGTCTGCGAAGGGCAAGGTATCGAGATGGAGCGGCTGTGGCTGTGGGTGTCGAAGAACATTCCCGGCCTTTCCGCATCGCATCGCGAGGCGATCATGGCGCGGAGCGGGATCGGCGCCGCCGCGCTCGAGCGCGCCGCCGCTGCGGCCGCCGAGCGCTGGAACCGGCTCGACGCGGCGCGGCAGGCAGAGCCGCCGTTCATCAACTCGCCTGATTGGCTGCATCTGCCGCTGACCGGCTATCCCGATTTTGCCACCTGGCAGCCGTTCCTCGATGAGATCATCAGCCACCCCGCGCCCGACGATTTCCGCGCGCGGCACAATTTCCGCCGCACGATCAACCTACCCGGCTTTCATGTTACAAGCTGGTTCGACATCTTCCAGACCAGCGTCATCGCCGCCTTCCAGGAAATCCAGGCGCGCACCGGCACCCAGAAACTATGGGTCGGCCCGAACGAGCATTATTTCGTCTACGCCAGCAATTTCTGGCCTCGCGATCCGTATTTCGAGTGGTTCGGCCATTGGCTGAAGGATGCGCCGAGCGCCGTCGTCGACGAGCCGGCAGTCTATTATTCGCCGCGCGCCTGGGTCGACGATCGCGCCTCGTACGCGCCGACCGATTGGCAGCGCGCCGAGCGTTGGCCGCCACCCGGCGTCGCGCCGCACCGGCTCTATCTCCGCGGCGACGGCGGTCTCGGCGACGCGCCGGGCGGCGCGTCGCGCCACTACCGTTATGACCCGCGCAAGCCCGTTCCGACGCTCGGCGGGCGGAACATGCTGATCGATGGCGGGCCGCGCGACCAGCGCCCGGCACAGGCGCTGCCGGATTACGGGCTGATCTATCGTGGTGCGCCGCTTGCCGCCGACATGACAATCGCCGGCAATGTCCGCGTGACGCTCCATGTCGGCTCCGATTGTCCCGACACCGACTTTGTCGCCAAGCTTGTCGAGGTGTTGCCGGATGGCAGGGCGATGCTGCTGATGGACGGGATCACGCGGGCGATGTACCGCGACCCGGTCGCCGGCGCGCAACCGCTGCAGCCGAAAAGGATCTATCCGCTCGTCATCGATCTCGGTGACATCTGCCATACGTTCCGCGCCGGCAGCCGGGTCGAGATCGACGTCACCAGCAGCAATTTCCCGCGCCGGGCGCGCAACACGAACAGCGGCAATGCCGTGCTCGCCCAGGACGGTGAAGACGCCATCCGGATCGCCGCCAACACTGTCCACCACGCGCCGCCCACACCATCCTTTGTCGAGCTGCCGGTCATCTCCCGTTAGTACGCGCGCCGGAGAAGCGCCGATTATGATCAGCCTGCATCGTCATGGCCTGGTAATAGCAAGGATATTTCATGAGCCATCTCTTTACGCCGATCACGATCGGCGGCGTCACGCTGGCAAACCGCATCGCGGTGTCGCCGATGTGCCAGTACAGCGCGGTCGATGGGTCGGCCACCGACTGGCATGTGCAGCATCTCGGCTCGTTGTCGATGTCGGGCGCCGGGCTCTTGACGTTCGAGGCCACCGCGGTCGAGCCGGCCGGGCGCATTACCCCGGCCTGTCTCGGCCTCTATTCCGACGCCAACGAGGCGGCGTTGCAGCCGGTCGTGGCGCTGTGCCGGCGCTGGGGAACCGCGCGGCTCGGCATCCAGCTCGCCCATGCCGGCCGCAAGGCATCGGCCAAGGTGCCATGGCAGGGCGGCGGACCGCTCACGGCGGGTGAAGGCGCATGGCAGACGATTGGCGCCTCGCCGATCCCATTCGACGATGGATGGCCGGTGCCCTTGGCGCTCGACGAAGCCGGTCTCGCCGGCATCCGCGAGGCCTTTGTCGCCGCCGCCAAACGCGCCGACCGGCTGGGCTTCGACCTCGTCGAGTTGCACGGCGCGCATGGCTATTTGCTGCACAGCTTTGTCTCGCCTGTGTCCAACCAGCGCACCGACGACTACGGCGGCAACCTTGCCAACCGCATGCGCTTTCCGCTCGACGTGGCGGCGGCGGTGCGCGCGGTGTGGCCGCGGCGCAAGGCCCTCGGCATGCGCATCACCGGCTCCGACTGGATGGGCGGCGCGCTGACCGCGGACGACGCCGCGGTCTTCGCCGACAAATTGCACCACATCGGTTTCGATTATGTCTGCGTGTCGTCGGGCGGCATCAGCCCAAAGGCGCATGTCCACGTGGCGCCGGGCTATCAGGTGCCGTTTGCGGCGACCGTCAAACAACGGAGCAAGATCATCGTGCAGTCGGTGGGCATGATCGCCGATCCGCACCAGGCCGAGGCGATTGTAGCCGAAGGCCGCGCCGATTACGTCGCCCTGGCACGCGGCTTTCTCGACGACCCGCGCTGGGCATGGCACGCCGCCGACGCCCTCGGCGCGGAGGCTGCATGCCCGCCGCAGTACCAACGTGCCCGCCCCAAACTATGGCCCGGCGCCGCCCTCGCTCACCCCGGCCGAACGGCATCCGCGAATTAGGGCGTGGCCGCGCGGCACCACCATCGAACTGCGCCGAGTGATCCCTCCGTGGCTGCTTTGGAAGACCCGATATGCGGTTTGCCGCGCCGCGCCGATCGGCGGGCCGATCCCTCTCCGCCGCCGAGCGAGCCCGGCGGGCGGAGAGAAGCCAAAGCGCTAGCGCAGCGGCGAGAACGACGCCGGCACGACGAGCATGTTGACCTGCTTCAACAGCTGGCCGGGCGTGCCGCCGCGCGGTGGCCAGATGCCGTCGCGCCGCGCCTTCTCGCGGATGTCGAAGCGTTCCTGGGCGTTCTTGTAGGCCCAGATATGGCACCAGATGTTGAGGTCGCCCAATTCCGATGAGCCGGCAAACGCCAGCGGCGACAGTTTTGTGCGGGCGTCGATTGCGGTCGCCCAGCGCGCAATCGTGTCGGGGATCGCGCCGGGCCGCATCGTGTAATAGCGGATTTCGTAGATTCCGCCCAATTGCGCCGGCTCGAACTTCGGCGAGAACGGCGCCGGCACGAAAATCTGGCTGGTCTGATCGACAATGAACTCGCGGATATTGGGCGGCCAGCCATCGACCTTTGTGGCGCGCGCCTTGGTCCGCGCCTCCAGGCTGTCATACGGCCAGACATGGATGATCTGATTGAGCGGCCCGACCTCGGTGTGCCAGAAGGCGCCGAGCGGCGAGACTTTCGTCCGGTTCGGCAGGCCGGCGGCAAAGCGTTCCTCGGCCTGCGCGACGGTGCCGGGCTGCAGCGTATAGGTGCGAAACTCGACAATCATGGCGATTCCTTTCGCAGGAGATGCCCAAAGGGTGCTCAAACGGGCGGCGGGGACGCTAGACCGGCGGGCCGAGCGCGGCAAGGCTCAGCCGACAAGGTCCCGACAATGGCGGGCGATGACGAGATCTTCATCGGTCGGGATGACCCAGGCCGAGGCGCGGCTCTGGGGCCGGGTGATGCAGGGGCCGCCGGCGTCGTTGGCCCGGTCGTCGATGTCGATGCCGAGCCACGCCGCACCCTCGCAGATGCGGCGGCGGATCGGTGCGGCATGCTCGCCGATGCCGGCAGTGAAGACGAGCGCGTCGAGGCCGCCGAGCGCCGCGGCGAGCGACCCCAGCTCGCGGCCGGCGCGATAGATGAACAGGTCGATCGCCTCGGCCGCGCGCTTGTCGTTGCTGGCCAACAGGTCTCGCATGTCGTCGCTGATGCCGGAAACTCCCAAGAGGCCGCTGTCGTGATACAAGAGATCGGCCACCCTGTCGGCCGTCATGCCCTTTTCTTGCAGGAGGTAGAGGATGACGCCGGGATCGAGAGCGCCGCAGCGCCTGCCCATCATCAGCCCGTCCAAGGCCGTGAAGCTCATCGTCGTCGCAACGCTGCGCCGCCCACGCAGCGCGCACATGCTGGCGCCGGCGCCGAGATGGGCGACGACAACGCGGCCGTCGGCCGCCGCGCCGAGGTGCTCCGGTAAGACACCGGCGATGTATTCGTAGGAGAGGCCGTGAAAGCCGTAGCGCCTCACCCCCTCCTCGGCCAGCGCGCGCGGCAGTGCGAAAGCGCGGGCGATATCGGGTTGGGTCTGGTGGAAGGCGGTGTCGAAGCAGGCGATCTGCGGCAGACCGGAATGCAATTTCGTGATCGCCTCAATCGCCGCCACATGATGCGGCTCGTGCAATGGCGCCAACGGAATGAGCCGGCGCAGTTCGGCGACGACCGCGGCATCGATCCTGACCGGTGCGGCGTAGCGCGTGCCGCCATGCACGACCCGATGCCCGACCGCCGCAAGGCGTGTGGCAGCGAATTGCTGTGCGATCCAGCCGAGCAAATGCGCCAGCGCCGCCGCGTGATCGGCACCTTCCGCGAGGTGCTGTTCGATGAGGCGTCGGCCGACGCCATCATCAGCAAAAAAGCGAATGCGGTGGCCGATCCCTTCCAGTTCGCCGTCGCATAACAGCGCCTGCCGCGTCGGTCGGCCGGCGGCCGCGAACAGCGAGAACTTGATGCTCGATGAGCCGGCATTCAGCACGAGGATCGCGCCGTCCATCGCGGTCACTCCTGTGATTGCGGTTGGCGCGTAATATGATCGCGGCGGCGATGTTGGGCGAGCGCGACATGGTGCATCATTTCGATATCGGCTGCGGCGGGCGGGCCGCAATGGGGACGACGAACCGGCTGAAGCTCGGCCTGTTCGGCGCCAATTGCTCGTCGGGCCGCGCCGTGACCATGGTGCCGGAGCGGTGGTCGGGCAGCTGGCCCGATTGCGTCCGCCTGGCGCGGATGGCCGACGACGCCGGCATCGAATTCATGCTGCCGATCGGCCGCTGGAAGGGCTATGGCGGCGACACCGACTACCAGGGCGAGACCTGGGAGACCATCACCTGGGCCTGCGGCCTCCTGGCCAAGACCGCGCGGCTGACCGTGTTCGGCACTGTCCACGCGCCGCTCTTTGCGCCGCTCGCCGCCGCCAAGGAATTCGTCACCGCCGACCATATCGGCGAGGGCCGCTTCGGCCTCAACCTCGTGTGCGGCTGGAACGAGGGCGAGTTCGACATGTTCGGCGCCACCCTGCGCGAGCACGAGCAGCGCTATGAGTACGCTGAGGAATGGCTCGACACCGTGAAGCTCGCCTGGTCGCGCGAGGAGACGTTCGATTTCGAGGGCCGGTTCTTCACCCTGCGCAAGATCCGCGCCTGGCCCAAGCCTTATGGCGACGCGCGGCCGCTCATCATGAATGCGGGCGCGTCCGCGACCGGCCAGGCCTTCGCGATCCGCAATTGCGACGCGCTTTTCATGTCGACCGGGCTTGCGACGCTCGAGACCTATTCCGCGAACGTGCGCAAGGTGC
>JASIAN010000149.1 GCA_030042035.1 Alphaproteobacteria bacterium
CACCAAAAACCTGCGTAATTTCGGGCGCCAGCAGCACTACACGGAGGAAGAGGCCGACGCAAAGATGTCGCGGCGGTTTATGTCAATCAACCTCGCCAAGCCGATCGAGACGATCGAGCAGTTCCCGTTTGTGCTCTGCGCCTGGCCTTCCTTTGCCGACCAGCCGTACATCACCAACTACCGGATCTACGACGACCGCGTCGGAGAGACCACCCGCTTCACCTACCGTCCCGACCACGAGTGGTACTGGTTCCCCCGGCAGAAGCCGACCGAGGTCTCGATGCTCAAGTGCTACGACTCGGTGACCGACGGCTCCGTCTCGCGCTGGTCTTTCCATACGGCCTGTATCGACCCGACCGTGCCCCTCGACGCTCCATGCCGCAAGAACGTCGTCGTCCGGTCCTTTGTCTTCTTCTAGGAGAAAGAAAGAGCAGCGGGCAGACGGAGCCGGTATTAGTGTCGAGAGACGTGACGACTGGCTAACCGCGCAAGCGCATGAGTCGTGCGGTCGGCCAGGCTCGCTGGCTGTCCCAATCGCGTCCACTCCTCGACGAAGGGCCCTCGCAACCGCGAGGGCGTCTGCGATCCGTTCCACGAGCCCCTGTCGCCGCAGCAGGTGAAGGAGGTGCGTGACGCTTTTCTGAAGTGGCAGGTCATCTTCTTCCGCCACCAGCTTGCGCCGCTCGCGCGCCGAGGGTAATGAAAAGCCCGAACGGCGTTCAAAAACGCCGCCCGATCGATGGGCCCTTCAAGAAGCTATTCGGCCGCCTCACGGACCGCAGCAAACGACTCCGACTTGAGCACCGGCAGGACTTCCTTGGCAAAGAGCTTGAGCCCGCGCTCGGCGACCTCATAGGGCATACCGCCAAAGCGGAAGGCGACATTGAGCTCGAAATCGCCGACGACCCTCCGGCGCTGTTCGAGACCGCGCAGGATCTTGTCGGGCGTGCCCCAGCTCGCGGCCTGCATAAAGCCGTTGACCGCGCCTTCGATTCCGCCTTTGCGGGCGATCTCCGCCTTCTGCTGATAGGCGTCGTAGCCCTTTACGGTCTTGAAGTGCTCGCCGAGGAATTCATAGTGGTAGAAATTGCTTTCGACAAATTTCCCTTGGTAGCGGCGCGCTTCCTCTTCGGTCTGCGCCAGATCGGTGCCGCAGACGCAGAACTCGGTCAGCATGATCTGCGGCGGTGCGGTGCCGTGGTATTTGCGGTGCAGTTCGCGCCCGCGCTCGATCGCCGGCAGCCGCATCTCCCACGGCCGGTCGGCGAACATGACGATATGGGCCCCGAGCTTCGCGGCGGACTCGATCGAATCCTCGCTCGACGCTACGGCGTAGATGCGGCCGTCGAATGAATATTGCGGCCGCGGGCGCAGCTCGGTCCGCGGCTGCCTGTAGAATTTGCCGTCGCCCTCGATGAACCCGGTCTTCAGCGCCTCGACGATTATCGGCGCCGCCTCGTCGAAGCGCTCGCGGGATTCGTCCATGCTGAGGCGGAAGGCGGCGAATTCGCGCCGCGCCAGACCGCGCCCGAGCCCGAGGCGCAGCCGGCCCTTGCTCAGCATGTCGAGCACCGCCGCCTGCTCGGCGACGCGCAGCGGGTCGTGCCAGGGCAGGATGACGGCCGCGGTGCCGACATCGATGTCGGGACACAGCGCGGTCAGATAGGTCATCAGCTGCAGATTGTCGGGCACGAACGAGTAGTCATTGAAGTGGTGCTCGGCGGACCACAGGCAGTTGAAACCGAGATCGGCGGCGAGCCGCGCCAGCCGGATTTCCTCGTCCCAGACGCGCCGGTCGGAGCAGTTGTCCCAGCCGTAGCTGGCGAACACCATCATGTAACCGATATCCATCGCGCAGTCCTTTCCGTATCGTCTCTAGAGGAACCGCATCAGGCCAGCGCAAGCTCGCGGTAACCGTCGGCGGCCACCGCCTCGCATCGCTCGCGGAAGGCGGGGTGGCCGCCGCTGTATCGCATGATGCGGCGGACCTCTTTGCCTTCTACATTGCGGTTGACGCCGGTCATCCAGGAGTCGACCTCCGTGAACAGCAGGCCCTTGCTGGCCTCGAGGACGTGCTCGGTCCAGGCCGTGGCGCCCGCCGTGGTGGCCTCGATCCGGGTGAGGCCGCGCTCGCGCGCAAAGCGAATGAGCCGGGTCACCCAATCGGTGCTGTATTCGGCGGCGCGCGGGAAATTGCCGAGCCCCGCATGCGGGCCCATTACCATCAGCATGTTGGGGAAACCGTCGACCAGGATGCCGAGAAGGGTCTGCGGCCCGTCTCGCCATTTCTCCTTCAGCGCGACGCCGTCGACTCCACGGATGTCGATGCGGTCGAAGGCGCCGGTGATCGCGTCGAAACCAGTGGCGTAGATGATGATGTCGAATTCGTATTCGCGCTCGCTGGTCTTGATGCCGGCCGGGGTGATGCGCTCGATCGGCGTTTCCTTGATATCGACGAGTTCGACGTTCGGCTGGTTGTAGACCTCGAAATAGCCGCTTTCGAGCGGAACCCGCCGAGTGCCGAAGCCGTGGTTCTTCGGAATGAGCTTTTCGGCGACGGCGGGATCTTTCACCCGCTGGCGGATCCTGCGCGCGACAAAATCGGAGATCAGTGCGTTGGCCGCACGGTCGGTCAGGATGTCGCGAAAATTTCCCATCCAGATGCCGAAGCCCGGCTCACCGTACAGCTTCTCCCAAAACGCCTCGCGCTCCTCGGGAGACACATCGAGGGCGGCGCGCGGGTCGGCCGCATGGATAAAGCAGCCGGCGGTCTCCTGGCAGCGCGCGAAAATCTCGGGGTAGTTGGCCCGGATGCGGCTCATCTCCGCCTTGGTAATCTTGGCGTTGTGCAACGGCGCGGCCCATTGCGGCGTACGCTGGAAGACGGTCAGGTGTCCGGCGGGCTTGGCGATCTCGGTGATGGCCTGGATGCCGGTCGCGCCGGTTCCGATGATCGCGACGCGTTTTCCCTCAAAGCGGACCGGTTCCTTCGGCCAGTAATGCGTGTGGCAGGACTGGCCCTGGAAGCTCGCGAGGCCTGGAATGGTCGGCATCGTCGCGGCCGACAGCACGCCGACAGCGGTGATCAAAAACCGCGCGGTGTAGTGCCGCCCGCCCTCCAGCGCGATGTCCCAGTCCCGTGTATCCTCCCGGTAGTGCGCGGCGGCGACGCGGCTCTTGAATTGGATGTCTCGGCGCAGGTCGAACTTGTCGGCGACGTGGTTGAGATAGCGCTCGGTTTCCGGCTGGGCGGCGAAGTGCTCTTCCCAGTCCCACTCGTCGAGCAGCTCCTGCGAGAACGAGTAGCCGTAGGTCCAGCTCTCGGAATCGAAGCGGGCGCCGGGATAGCGGTTCCAGTACCAGGTGCCGCCGACGCCGCTGCCGGCCTCGAACACCCGCGCCGAAAGGCCGAGTTCGCGCAGCCTGTAGAGCTGGTAGAGGCCGGAGACGCCGGCGCCGATGACGATCGCGTCGAAATCCAAAGCCGCCTCCATCTCTGCCTGTCCGGAAACCGCCTGCAGGGCAACCATGCGCAAATTCCCAAGGCGGCTGACGCCGACCAGCTTAACACGCTACAAGCCGTCCGGAGCGCGCAAGTGAGAAAAAGCAGAGGAGATTGCGATGCATGACCTCGTGATCCGCGGTGCGACCGTCGTCGACGGGCTCGGCCACGATCCGATCCAGGCGGATGTCGCGGTCCAGAATGGCCGCATCGCCGTCGGCGCCTGGGCCGATCTGCTGCTGTTCGACCCCGCCGAAGTTGGCATCTCGAAAACGCGCCGGGTCGCGGACCTGCCGGGCGGCGATCCCCGCACGATCCGCGACCCGCTTGGGGTGCACGGCGTCTTCGTCAACGGCGCACGCGTCTTCGACGGCAAGGATTACGCGCGGCTTGCGAAGGGCCCGGGGCAGGTGCTCGAGCGCTTCCTGCCGGCCCGAAGGCCGAGACGGCAGAGCGCCGCTCAGTCGGATCGGCCCGGGAAATGCCGGTCGGCTCGCGGACTCAGTCCAGCTTGATCGCGCGCAGCGCGGCGGTGTCCTGGCGCGCTCCCGCCAGCACGTAATTGGTGTCGGTACCGGCGATCACGAAGCGCGCGCCAAGCCGGATGAGCTCACCCTGCAGGCCCGTGTTGTGGCGGATGCCGCCAACGCCGAGCGCCTTTTTGTGTTTCTTGCAGGCGGCGGCGACTCTTTCATAGGCGGCGCGCAGTCGCGGATGATCGACCTGTCCCGGAATGCCGAGATTGGTCGTCAGATCGCCCGAGCCGATCAGGAGCACATCGAGCCCGTCGACGGCGGCGATCGCCTCGCAATTCTCGATTCCCTCCGCCGTCTCGAGCATGACGACGACCGCCGTCTCGGCGTTGAGCTTCGGGTTCAGCTCGGCAAGCGGCACCGCCCGGTACCCGAGCGCCGGCCCCAGTCCCATGACCGAACGCTTGCCGAGCGGCGGAAACCGGCAGGCGCTGACGATCGTCTCGGCCTCGGCGCGGGTGTTGACGTCGGGAAGGATGACCCCTTGAGCGCCGCCGTCCAGGACCCGGCTCATCCACTGCGCCTCGTGGTTCGGCACCCGCACCAGCGGCGTGATGCCGATCCCGAGCGCCGCGGCGCAGATTGTCGCCGTCGTCTCGATCGAATAAGGCGCGTGCTGCATGTCGACATAAAGCGCGTCATAGCCGCCGGCTTTGGCCACCATGGCAATATCGACCGATCGCGCCAGCCGCAGGTTCATGCACAGCACGAGTTCGCCGGCGGCCAGTTTTTCTTTCATCAATCTGTCGGACATGCGCCGTCGCTCCTGCAAGCCAATAGCGGCGTCAGTCGCGGGCGCCGGAGGCGCCCTGCCTGCGCTACTACCCTAAACCCGGGTGCTGCGGCTGTCAGGCCGCCGGCGGGAAGAACACCAGCGTGCGCACCTCGATGCTCTCGCGCGGTGGCGCGCCGGGGGTCAGAGGGTTCTCGAACGAGGTGTGGAACGACAGCCGCGCCCGGCCATCATTGGCGCTGTCATGCACCCGGATTAACAGCACTTCGTCGGTCTGCATGTCCGAGAAATAATGCCAACGGTGGCGCGGGCTGTACTCGACGCGCGAGGTCTCGCCGCGGACATGCGCGTAGACGAGATCGCTGGCGATCAGGTCGTCGTCTGTGAAGCTGCGCGCATCGCACAGCGCCAGCGGCGAATCGAGCACCGGTCCGCGGATCGGTCGCCACACATTGATGATGCCGAAACGGCCTTTCAGCAGCTCCTCGGCCTCGGCACCGAGATGGTCGCGCACCCGGCGCGGCGCCGAATTCACCGTGTGGTCGTTGTGCACCTGGCGCGAGGGCACGGCCATGCCAGGCCGCGTCGCGTTGCGCACGTTGTGGTCGAAGACGTGGACACGGCTGGCGCCGAGCCGGTCGCACAGCAGACGCTCGATCTCGGGATAGTAGACCCGTCTGATCTCGTCCTCCGAATAGAAGTCGGCAACTGCGGTCGGCGCCTTGAGCAGGGCGAAGCCGTTTTGGTCGAGAGTGAACTCGGACTCGCGCCCGCGAGCGTCCTCGATCGTGACCTGGCGCGGATCGTCGACGCCGTTCCACTTCGGTACGCCTGCGGGCGGCTCAATGCGATAGCGGGCCGGCTTTTCGGCGCTGCGCTTCAGATAATAGAGAGTCGAGGTGAGGGTTTTCGGGGCGACAGCGGCATCCAGCGGCATTATGGGCCTCCTCCGATATCGGGCTCGCTTGGCAGCGGCTCGGCGAACTAACTCACGTCCGATTGAGCGCGTCAATCGTCGCGCTGGCCTTCAATGCAGTCGGCCGCGCCTTTGTGTCGCCCCGGCCGCATCAGTCGAAGCCTGGCACGGAAGCCGCCGGAGGCCGAATGGCGCATCCCTCGCGTATCTGCGCTCTCCGGATGGCAAGAAACTGGTCGGCGTCGCCCGTCCGGCTACCTGACCTCCGAATTGAGGAGGGCCGCCCTTTACGGGGCGGTCCTCTGTGCTCGGCGACGCGGGATCTGATCTCAAATCGGCGCGTGCCGTTGCGGGTCGGCCGGCTTCTCTGGTTCATTGAGATGAGGACGCGCGAAAGGTGGTCGCGGGTTTGACCTCGATCAACGCAGGTCGCGCCGGCGCGCGGTAAAGGGCAAGCCGTAATCGTAATTGCGAATGCCACGGTTCCGAAGCCGTGCAGCGGGCGATGGGGTGTACCACCCCGGAGCGAAAGGCGAGGAGGCCCTTCCGTGCCACACAAGCAAGTTCTGTTCCGATCGGCGGCGCGCGAGAAAATCCTGCGCGGAGCGACGCAACTGTGCGATGCGGTGCGCGTCACTTTGGGGCCGAAATCGAAATCGGTGCTGATCCAGAGGAGCTGGGGATCGCCCGTCGTCTGCAATGACGGGGTGACGATCGCGAAGGAGTTCGATCTCAAGGATCCCGAGGAAAATCTCGGCGCCCAGATGCTGCGCCAGGCGGCGGAGAAGACCGGCGACGCGGTCGGCGACGGCACCAGCACCGCGACGATTCTCGCCGAGACGATGTTTGCCGACGGCGTGCGCAATGTCGTCGCCGGTGCCAGCGCGATCGATCTGAAGCGCGGCCTTGACCGCGCCGCCAGGGCGGCGACCGCGGCGCTGCGCGACCTATCGCGTCCGGTCAAGACGCGCAAGGAGAAGGCGCAGGTGGCGACGATCTCGGCGCACAACGATCCGGCGATCGGCGATCTGGTCGCCGATGCGATGGAAAAAGTCGGCGGCGAAGGCGTCATCACTGCCGAAGAATCCAAGACCACCGAGACGACGCTGGAGGTCGTCGAGGGCATGCAGTTCGACCGCGGCTATATCTCGCCTTATTTCATCACGAACCCGGAGAAGATGAGCGCCGAACTCGAAGACCCCTACCTATTGATCCACGAAAAGAAGCTCGGCGCGCTGCAGGCGCTGGTGCCGCTCCTGGAGATGATCGTGCGTGCCGGCCGACCGCTGTTGGTGGTCGCCGAGGACGTCGAGGGCGAGGCGCTGGCGACGCTGGTCGTCAACAAATTGCGGGGCGGGCTCAGGGTCGCCGCGGTCAAGGCACCGGGCTTCGGCGACCGGCGCAAGGCGATGCTCGAAGACCTGGCAGTGCTGGCGGGCGGCCAGGTCATCAGCGAGGAGGTCGGCGTCAAGCTCGAAAATGCGACCCTGGAAATGCTCGGCACCGCCAAGCGGGTCGTCGTGACCAGCGAGGACACAACGGTGGTCGGCGGCGCCGGCGCCAAGGCCGAGATCGATGGACGTTGCAACCAGATCCGCAAGCAGATCGAGGAGACGACAAGCGACTACGACCGCGAGAAATTGCAGGAGCGGTTGGCGAAACTCTCGGGCGGTGTCGCGGTGATCCGGGTCGGCGCCCCGTCCGAGGCTGAGATGAAATCGCGCAAGGAGGCGCTTGACGATGCGATCAGCGCGACCAAGGCGGCGGTCGCCGAGGGCATCGTCCCCGGCGGCGGCCTGGCCTTGATCCGCTGCATCGACGCCGTCGCAACGGAAGAGGCGAAGTGCGACGGCGACGAGCGGACCGGCGTGCAGGTCCTGAAACGCGCGCTCGAAGCGCCAACCCGCCAGATCGCCGAAAACTCCGCCGTCGATGGCGGCGTCGTCGTCGCCCGCATGGTCGGCGGCGAAGGGAATTACGGCTTCGATGCGGCGAAGAAGGAGTATGTCGACCTGGTCGAGGCCGGGATCATCGATCCCACCAAGGTCGTGCGGGTCGCGCTTGAAAACGCCGTGTCGGTGGCCAGTGTGCTGCTGCTGACCGAGGCGACGATGACCGAGATCCCGGAAGAGAAAAAAGAGCGCGCGCTGGCGCCGGAAATGGCGATGTAGTTGCAGGGGTTTCGCCGCGACGCCGGGGGACGCTCGCCGTCAGCGTCATCAGACCGGCGCCCGCATGCCTGAAAGCGGCCGCCTTTTTGGCCCCGAGCCGCGTTCGCCGGCCAGTTCTAGCCTGACCGACAGAAGCCCCATCAGGTCGTGTTGCGACACGATGCCGACCAACCTTCCACCGCTTACCACGAACAGATGAGCGCGGCCGGAACCGGCCATCTGCGAGAAGGCCTGCAGCGCGCCGGCGTCGGGCGCGATTATGTCTTCGGGCGTACACCCCAGCGCTACCGCGGAGACCGCGGTCCCAGCCCAGAGGTCGCGATCGAGCGCGGCGACCTGCCTCGTGCCAATGCGGCCGAGCGGCACGCCACCGCGCGCGACCGGAAACTCCCTGTGATGAAAGCGGTAAAGGTATTCTTCAACAAAGCTCTCGACCGAGACGTCTGGCGGCACCGCGATCGGATCCGGCGTCATGACCTGCGCCACCGAAACATCGGCCAACAGCCGCTGGGCCATCGTCTGCCGGTAGCCGGCGCTGGCCGCCGCGCGCAGAAACATGCCGATCAGAAACTGCCACATGCCGCCGATGAAATCGCCGCGCAACACCTCGAATACGCCGAGCGCGATCAGCAGAAGCCCGAAGCCATTTCCGGCCGCGGCGGCAACCCGTGTCGCGCGGGCGACATCCTGCCACCAGGCCCACAATGCCGCCCGCAGCATGCGGCCGCCATCGAGCGGAAAGGCGGGTACCAGGTTGAACAACCCCAGGATCAGATTGAGCCCGCCGAGATACCCGACGACACCGGTAATGGTTCGCGGCCCACCCACCGCCTCGATCGCCGTGGAGGAAGCAAGCAGTGCGGCCGACAAGGCGAGGCTGGAGACAGGTCCGGCAAGCGCCATCAGGAATTCGGCGCGCGCGCTTCCTGGCTCGCCCGGCATCTCCGCGACGCCGCCAAAGACGAACAGCGTGATGCCGCGGATCTCGATGCCGTACCGGCGCGCGACCAGCGAGTGCGCCGTTTCGTGAAACACGATCGAAAACAACAAGCCGATCGTGCCGGCGATCGCCATCCACCAATAGGTCACGGCATCAAGGCCCTGAACGACAGCGGGAAAGACCGCGACGGCGAGCGTCCAGGCGATCAGTGTGGCGATCAAGAGCCACGAGGCATCGACCCAGACCTGGAAGCCGAAAAGGGAGAAAAGCTTGAGGCGATATGCGAACATCCGCGGCTCTCACTCACGAACAGGCTGCTGGCCTTAGAGCTTGTGTGTCACGCAGGATCGCCGCGCGCGCCTTGACGCAGGTCAACCCGCGGCGGCCGCGCTGCTGCTCGCGCGCCTGGCCGATTGGCGGCTTGCTCAGGCTGCTGCCGCCAAATCGGCCGGCGCGGCGGGGGCGACGGCGGCGCCGAGCATCGCTTTTCGCAGCTTTTCGACCGCGCGCACTTCGAGTTGCCGCATCCGCTCGCGCGACACATGAAAGCGCCCGCTCAGCTCTTCCAGCGTCAGCGGCTCATCCCGCAGCCGCCGTTCGCGGACAATCTCGCGCTCACGCTCGTTGAGCTGGGCGAGTGCCCCCCGAATTACGCCGCCTCAAGCGGCCCGAGTCTGCATCGGGCTTGACCCACATCAAAGCGATCCTCGACCCGCACCCGCAAGGTGCCCCGGGCTTTCTTCCTCCGGCGCACCCGGTCATGATGCATAGCGCACCATATTCCCCCGCCTTCCGATCGAACCTGTCGCGCCAATTGGCCTTGCTGCCGGTCGGCTGCGCGTCAGGGCAGGAATTGGTGTTTCTGGCGCACGACCTCGCGCGGTCCGGCGTTGCGACGACGATTGCGCCGAGCCAAAGCCTCGATCCCGGCGCCTATACGCCCTCTCGCGGCCAGTACCGCGCCGACATGCTGCTTGAACAGGCCCGCAGGGCCATCGACGGGCGGGTCCTCGCCGTGACGGATGCCGATCTCTACGTCTCTGACCTCAATTTCGTCTTCGGCGTGGCGGAACTTCCCGGCCGGGCCGCGGTGGTCTCGCTGCACCGGCTGCGGTCGGGGGCCAATGCTAGGCTGTTGCGGGAACGGCTGTTGAAGGAGGCCTTGCATGAAATCGGTCATACGTTCGGCCTTCGTCATTGTTTTGACACGCGGTGCGTCATGTCGTTCAGCAACTCGCTGTCCGATGCCGATCGGAAGAGCGAACGATTTTGCCCGTCCTGTCGCGAAAAACTGACGAACAGGGTCGGGAGCGCAGTGCAAGACACATGAAGGCAACAAAGGAAAGCCGATGGACACCGAGATGCCGCGCTTTGTCGTCGCCCGAGAAGACCGCCGCGGCGAGCTGGCGACAACTTACCTGCGAAACTTCGCCTTGGTCGGACGCAACGGGCTTCGTGACCTCGCCTTCGGGCCGGCCGACACGGCGTATCTCTTCGACGACCGAGCCGAGGCCGAAGATATCGCGCGAAAGCTTCGCCGGCGCGTGGCGCATGCGGAATACGAGTACCGCGCCGAGGAGGCGGTGTCGGCGCCGCCACAGCGGCTGGCGGCATTTCACTGGCAATGAGCGAGGCGACTAATGCTACATGAGATCGAGATTCTCGAAGCGCGGCATATTGCGGAATTGGCCGCAGCAGCCCGCGATGCGCGTAACCAGGCACTCGCCGCCGTGCCCGAGGCCGAGTTGGGCGAACCGCCGCCGGCGCGCGGCCAGCATCACCCGGCCGGTGCGCTCGGTTTCGGCGCACTGCCGGCCGACATGGCGCCATACCAGGCCTTGCGCCAAGCCATCGAAAGCCTGCCCTCAGGTATTCGGAGCAAGCTTTGGGCGACGATGCGCATCGGCTGCGGCGACTATGCGAGGGGTGACTGGGACGCAGCGCTGGCGGCTGCCGCCGTGATGTCGGAGGCGAACATCATCAACGATCTCGCGGACGAGGTCGACCTGCACGACCGGCTGATGAAGGGCTTGTACGAGATCGGCGCCGCCGAGCTGCGAGGCCCCTCCACGTAAGGTCAGCGGAAACAAAAGGAGCCGATATGAAGACCACGAACATACCGCAGCACCGACCGGTGGTCGCGCGGCGGGACCGTCGCATCGCCGGACATGCGCAACTCGATCGCATCCTCGATCCCTATCAGGGAAAGAAAAAGCTCCATGAGGGCACAGTCTGCCCACAATGTGGCGCGGTCTTTCATGACGCCCGCTGGCAATGGGTGGCCAAGGGGACGGGCGCAGTGGAAGAGCTGTGCGCCGCCTGCCGGCGCATCAACGACAACTACCCCGCCGGCATCTTGATGCTGCGCGGCCCGTTTGCCGCGGAGCACAAGCAGGAGATGCTTCGCCTGGCGCGCCACCAGGAGGACGTCGAAAGGAACGAGCACCCGCTCAACCGGATCATCAGCATCGAAGACGACGCCGAAGGGATCACGATTAATACCACGGACATCCACCTGCCGCGGCGGATTGGCGAGACGATCAAGCGCGCGTTCCACGGCGAGGTCGAAGATCATTTCGAGGAAGACGGCTATTTCGTACGGGTGATTTGGACGCCGCCGAAGTGAGGCAGATGGCCATGGCTCGAAGACCCAGGCGTTACGGATCCCGCGGTTCGCGGCGATAGATCGGCAAGCCCGGCGCCAGGCGGGCAAACCCGCTGGCCGCGCCCGGCAGGATTTCGTGGCTGCCGACCACGAGATGGCCGCCGGGCAGCAGCCTAGAGTTGAATTCGCCGGTTAGTCGCTGCTGCAGCGGCTCGTCGAAATAAGTGAATACCGGATTGCGGCAGAAAATGAGATCGAATGGGCCGGCCGGCATGGCCCGCCGTATATCTTGCAGCTCGAAGTGAACATTCTGGCGAAAGTCGTTGGTCAGACAAAATAGCGGTCCGCGCGCGAAGAAGGCCTGTTGCCGCCACGCGGGCGGCAGCTCCTTCAGCGAGCTAGAATTGTAGCAGGCAACCTTCGCCCGCTCGATCAGTGTCTCGTCGGCGTCGGTCGCGGTCACCGTGAACCTGAGCGCCGGCCAGCCCGGCGCGACATTGAAATGCCATGCGATCGACAGCGTGTAAGGTTCTTCGCCTGACGCGCATCCCGCACTCCAGCATCTGGCCGCGTTGTCGCCTCTTGCCGTCGCCCGCTGCGCGGCTTCCGGTAGCAGTCGCTGGCTGATGACGTCGAAAGTGGCGCGATCGCGGTAGAAGCGGGAAATCGGAATGCGGCACATCGCATCGAGGCGGGCCTGCTCGTCAGGATCGCGAACCAGCACGCCCTCGTACGCGGAAAGGTCGGGGACGCCGAGTTCAGCGAGCCGGCGCTTCAAGCGCTTCCCGATGATCCCGCGCACCTTACGGTAACCCGGCCAACGCAGACCCAGCCGCGGCAGCCAGGACCTGAGGAAAGCCACCAGCGCTGCATCGGCCATGTGCGGGCGACCTCATGGGTCTCAGCCGGCCAGCAGAATAGAGGATCACCGCGGCCTGTCGCTTGACCTGGGTCAACGCGCCTTGGACCGATTGCTTTATTCATACACAGGTATTCGTCCGGAGAAGCGGGATGCGACACTCGGACCAGATGAAAGTCCCGCCCCGGTTCGACCGGAAGGAAGCTCCCTTCTGGGCGCGCGGCGCAGCGGAAGGTAGTACCGCGGAGCTCTCGGTGCCCGAAAAACCTATGGGCGTGATAATCCTGCCGGTGACGGTCCCGTTAAGCCCGGGAAACTGCGGGCTGCGGCAGGTCGCGGCGGAATTGCAAGACCGCGGCTTCGCGACCTTCCTCGCCGAGTTGCTGACCCCCGCGGAAACCGAACACGGCTATCATACTTTCGACTTCGACATGTTGGCGGACCGGATCGGCGAGGTCACCGAGCGCCTGCATCGGAAGGCGCCGGTGGAGGACCTGCCGATCGGCTATTTTGGCACGAGCACCGACGCGGCTGCGATGGCCGTCGCCGCCGCGCGGTCGGATTGCCCTGCCGCCGCCATTGTGATGTGCAATGCGAGGCCGGAGCTTGCCTCTGCCGAGCTGGTGCGGATCCGCGCCCCGACGCTGTTCATCGTCGAAGACGACGAGCTGGCATGCGATTTGAACCGCGCCGCTCTGAATAAGCTGCGCTGCCGCGGCGATTTGGCGGTGCTTCGCGGCGCGGGCAAAGGCTTGGCATGCTCGGAGATAGCGTCCGAGGCCGCGCGGCTGGCTGGCGACTGGTTCGAGACCCATCTTCGCCAGGAACGCTGACGCTACGGCTGTCGCCTGCTTCTCCTTCTTTTATCGCTGCAACCTTTTATCGCTGCAACGGTTCGCGATCGGCCATAGGTTCTCGCGGGCCTTGTTCAAGCCGGACTGCGCGGTGCAGCCGATCTCCCCGCCGCGGCGTGCTCAACGCGGATTACGAACGACCGACGACGGACAGCCGGATCGCAGCACCACTCAATCGCGGCCGCACGCCGGCGCCGCTTGCGGGAAATGCGCTTATCGTGATCGACTCGTCATTGAAGTCCGAGAGCCGGGCTTGCAGCCAAGCACCTTGAAACCGGCCAGATCCGGGGGGCGCCATGCTGGAGCCGCTGATCAGAAAGCTTGCGCATTTCCTTCCGTTGCCTGACTCGGAAAGGGACTGGCTCAACAGCCTCGTCTCCCGGTCCGATGAATTTCCGCCGCATGCGGACATCGTTCGCCAGCAAGAGGTCCTGGCCGGGGCGTTCGTCATCAGCGCCGGGCACGCGTGCCGATACAAAATCCTGCCTGATGGCGGCCGTCAAATCCTCGATTTCATGTTTCCTGGAGATATGAGCGGCCTGCACAGTTTCCTGTTGCGGACAACCGATCACGGAATTCTCGCCCTCGGCCCCACGATGATAGCGCGGCTTGATCGCGAGCGGCT
Source organism: Alphaproteobacteria bacterium (assembly GCA_030042035.1). Taxonomy (GTDB): domain Bacteria; phylum Pseudomonadota; class Alphaproteobacteria; order ATCC43930; family CGMCC-115725; genus DATARH01. The sequence continues at coordinate 13,739 of JASIAN010000149.1, forward strand.
GTTAGCGGAGATCATCGATCGGCCCTATGTAACCCTGGCCCTTTGGTGGAGCGCGCTGCAGGAGGAGGCAATCCTGCGCGAGCGTATCGCCGCAATCGGACGCCGGGACGCGTATGCGCGAGTGGCGCACCTGCTTTGCGAGATTTTCGAGCGCCTTCGACTGATCGGCGAGACGCTCGACCACCATTACAACCTTCCGGTCACCCAGGTGGAGCTGGCCGACGCACTCGGGATGTCCGAGGTGCATGCGAACCGCATGATGCGCCGGCTGCAACGGGAAGGGCTGATCCACGCCGATCATCGTGCGATACGGCTACGGGATCCGGAGGCGCTCAAGGCGGCGGGCGAGTTCGACGCGGGCTATCTCCATCTGGAAGGCGCGCCGCGCGCGGTGCTGGGACGACTTCCGGCGGAAGGTCGGTCCTGTCGAGGGGTCGGCACTTAACCAATGTTAAGGCAGGTCGCGATTGCCTGCACTTAACTTGTTTTGCCACCGCGAACCACCCCGTGTGGGGACGGGCCGCCAAGCCCGATAACGCCAACGGCTTGCCGCTGATCGACTTAACGTGCGCCAAAGGTGCTCCGATGGAAGATCCAGCAATTCTGAAAATGAACCTCGAACGTTTCACGCGCCTATTGAAAGAAGAATCTGACCCTGCGAAGCGCCACACAATCGAGAAATTGATCCGTAATACTGAAGCGGCGCTGCAAAACCGTCGGCCCTCGGGCGACCTTCGTGCCCGAGACAAATCCCTCGCCGGAGCACTCCTCGAATGAACGCGCCCGCCTGCACACAGGTCGGCGGCGACGATCGCACCGGCGCCATCCAGAAATTACGGGGGGATGCTGTTGCGGCCGCTTTGCATGAGCTGAGGCAACGGCTGACCGCCGCGAACAATTACATGGCCAGCCTCAGGCTCTTGCAGTCGGAACGCGCCGAACGCCTCGGCGAGGCGCTGACCCAGCTCGTACGGGCGGGCGACCGCGTGAATTCCCTGCGGAAACCGTTGCTGGAGGAAGGACCATGAGCGATGCGAGGCAGCGTGGAAATCGGCGCACGATACCATCGAGCAACGATCTGCCCGGCAGTCTGCTCCTACGAAAAACGGGCGCGCGCGCCGCGCCGCGCCGGCTGCGGGAACTGGCGGGGTGGTATCGTGAGTTCGCCGAACGCGCAGGCAACCCGGTGATTTGGGAGGCCAGGCTGCGCACCGCCGAAGATCTCGACGCCGAGGCAGATCGGCTCGATCGGCTGCCGCAGGATTGACCCCGATCAAGGCGCCTCGAAGAGCTTCAGCCATCCTCTGCACGGATTTCACGGGGCCGGCGATGGAGAACGGCATGCAGGGCGAGCGCGAACAGGCGATCCGCGAAAGAGCCTACCTCCTGTGGGAAGAAGAAGGTCGACCCTACGGCAAGCACCTGGAACATTGGCTGCGCGCCGAAATCGAACTCGACGAAGAGGCGATTGCCGGCGTGACCAACAACGGCAAGTTCATCGGCTCTTCGCTCAAAAGGCAGGTTTTCCCGGCGCGCGGCGGGCGACGCCGGTTGTCCGGGAAGGGCAGTCAAAAAGCCGTTTCGGTCAACTCGTAGCCTGACGCCGAATGGCCTGCTGATCGCTGCGAGCCGCTGCTGAAGCGCCGCAGCCTCGCTGATCGAAGGGCGTTGCAGCCTGGAGCGAGCGATCCTGAACGGCATCAGGGGCAGGTCGATCGGCTGGCCCGTCGCGGCGTTGCGGTAGCGCCCGCTTGCTTGAGCGGCTAGGCAAGGCTCCGATTGCGACAGGTTGTCCACAAGTCAAGTCTAACCTTATCCACCGGCTGCGGCATGCCCACGCTCTCAAGCGACCCGCTCAATTTCGCACTGAGGCACTACCGAACGACGACGATCGCAAGCCCGCCGCGCCGATGGCGCGCGTCATGGCGGCGCTCGATCCCTGGCTCGGCGAGTTGACGACGTTCGGCGCCGCCTTTATCGCGCTGCGCGCGGGTAAGGAGATCGACGCGTGACGCCCCCGCCCGCTCTATTGCGCTACATCAACCGCGCCGATAACGTCGCGCCGCTGCACACAAAGCTCGTCGCGCCGGGTGCCAACATCCCCTGCACCGCCGAAGCCGAAGCGCGCCTCCGCCACGCGATGCAGACGCGGCGATGGGAGCACTGACCGTAATGCCGCAGCAAGCCGACCGACGCCGTATTGTGATCCTTGGCGCTGCCGGGCGCGACTTCCATAACTTCAACGTCGTCTACCGCGACAACCCGGCGTTCGAGATCGTCGCGTTCACCGCGACGCAGATCCCCGGGATCGCCGGCCGGCGCTATCCGGCGGAACTCGCCGGACGCCTCTATCCCGCCGGCATCCCGATCGTCGACGAAACCGAACTCGATGCGCTGTGCCGCCGCGAGCGCATCGACGCGGTCGTCTTCGCCTATAGCGACGTTGCGCACGAACAGGTCATGCATGTGGCCTCGCGCGCGCTTGCGGCTGGGGCGGATTTCGCGCTGCTGGGGCCGCGCCGCACGATGCTGCGATCCGCCTTGCCGGTTATCGCGGTCGCCGCCGTGCGCACCGGCTGCGGCAAATCGGCGATCGCGCGCTGGCTGTCGCGTCGCCTGCACGACCGGGGACGCAACGTCGCCGTGCTGCGGCATCCAATGCCCTACGGTGACCTCGTCCGCGAGCGGGTGCAGCGCTTTGCCTCGCTTGCCGATCTCGACGCGGCGAACTGTACGGTTGAAGAACGCGAGGAATACGAGCCGCATATCGCGCTCGGCACCGTTGTCTTCGCCGGCGTCGATTATGCCGCGATCCTCGAGGCGGCTGAGCGCGAGGCCGACATCATCGTGTGGGACGGCGGCAACAACGATTTCCCGTTCGTCCGCCCCGATCTGCACATTGCGGTCGCCGACGCGCTGCGCCCCGGCCAGGTCGCCACGCATCACCCGGGCGAGACCGTCGCCCGCATGGCCGATGTGCTCGTCGTCAACAAAACCGACAGCGCCTCGCCGGAGCAGATCGAAACGACGACCGCCGCGCTGCGCGCCGTCAACCCCAAGGCGCCGATCGTGCGCGCGCGCTCACCGGTGCGGCTCGATGATGCAGGCGCGGTCGCCGGCCGCCGGGTGCTCGTCGTCGAGGACGGCCCGACCATCACGCACGGCGGGATGCCGTACGGCGCGGGTTTTGTTGCGGCCGAGGCGGCGGGCGCCGCGGCGATCGTCGATCCCCGCCGGTCCGCCGCTCGCGAGATCGCCGAGGTGTTTGAGAAGTATCCGCATATCGGCGCGGTGCTGCCGGCCATCGGCTATGGGCCGAGGCAATTGGCGGCGCTGGCACAGACGATCAACAACAGCGCCGGCGAAATCGTCGTTTCCGCGACGCCGGTCGACCTCGGCCGGCTGATTCGGATCGACCGGCCGGTCATCCGTGCCCGCTATGATTACGCCGAAGACGGCACACCGACGCTGTCAGGGTTCATCGATCAGTTTCTCGCGGCGCACCCGCGGCCGCGATAGTCGGCCGCGGCGCATCATCGTCGCGGTCGGGAGAAATGCCCTGCTTCGCCGCGGTGAAGTGGCCGAAATCGGCACCCAGCGGCGGCGCATCCGCGCTGCAGCGGGACCCTGCTGCGCTGGCGGGACTCGAGATCGCGATACTGCTCGATCAATTCCGGCCATGCCCAGACGCGATCGGACTCTGCTCTAATTCTGGTTATTCGCGGACCCCAGATGGACTGCTTCGCCGCTGACCTGAGACCCCGATTGCGGCGGCGTTAGCGAATAAGATCCGCCCGACGGGTTGAAGGTCAGCGTCGGGGATGGCGGCCCCGTCTCTTCGGTCAGGATCAGCGCGTTCGCCCCGAGATCGCGCGCTTTTTGTTCCATCGCGGTTAACGCCTGCGCGCGATCCAGCCCGGCCGCGCCATTTACAACCAAGCGTGCGATCGGCACATAGGATCCGGCCGGAGGCGCGCTCAGCACCTCGATAAAGGCCTGCGGCGGATAGGCACCCCAGCCAGCAAGGCGCGTTATCTCAATCGGGCTCTGCTGCTGACCTGCGCATCCAGCGAGCAGGATAAAGATGGCGAAGCTCGTGATGCAATATCGCATGGCAAGTCATTTCCCGGGCAATGGCACGATAAGATGAGCGTCCTGTTCACTACGCAACTTCAGCACGTATTTCTCCCATTGCTGCCGCTGAACGGCTGCGGTCAGCTGCGGCTTGATTTGCTCGAGGGCGGGTTTTGGCGTCGGTCGCTTGCCGAGCAGCTGCAGCACAACAAAGCCCTTGGGCACCGCGACGGGCCCCGTCACCTCCCCGACCTTTAACGGCCGCACCGCCCTCAGGATCGGCGCAAGCAGCTGGGAAGAGGCAAGCCAGCCGGTTTCGCCGCCGATCGCAGCCGTTTGCACGTCCTGTGACTTCTCCGCCGCCACGATCGAAAAGGATTTGCCGCCTTTGATCTCGGCAATCGCGGCCTCTCCCGCCTGGTAAGTATCGGTTGTGATTTCTCGCAGCCGATATTGCTCCGGCGCCACCACCTTGAGCATTTTCCGATAGGCTTCTGCCAGCTCGTTATCGCTGACCGGGTGGGCAGCGACAAACTGCTGCGCCACTAGCTGTATGGCGATATTTTCCGCATCTTGCTTTAACGCGCGCTTATACGCTGGCGTATTTTTGATGCCGGTGCGCTCGGCAGCATTCAAGACAGCCTGTCGATTGATCAGCGTGAGCAGCACCTTCTCGCGCGCCGCCTTGTCTTTAGCCGCAGCCGGATCAGCCGCCACCACCTGTTGCAGGGTGATGGATACCCCGCCGACCTGCGCCAACACCTGAGCCAGCGCCGCACAGGGAAGGCCGGCGGCTATCGTAGCAGCGATCAACAGCGTTCGCATGTACTAGAACCTTTTCTCAACCACGAAAAATGCCTCGACCCGGCCCAGGCGCAGGTTGGTTTCGCCCGCCGCCGTAAACCCGTCGCTCGCTACCGGGAAGGCTGCCGTGGCGGTCGCGGTGAATTGGTAGGGAAGCGTCAGCCGGAGGCTGAGACCGATGTCCGACAGGGTCTGCCAGGTCAGGGTCCCTGGCGGCGTTGTCGTCAACCGCGAGCCGCCGGTCTCCACGAATACGCCGAATCGCGCTTCACTATGAAGCACCACCGGGCTCGGCGCGCTCAGTTCCAGGTGCGCCAGGTAGCCGCTGTCGCCGACCACGATCCCCGGCTGCCACGCACTCAGATTGCCGAACCCGCCCAGCGTCCATTGCTGCGCCGCCGGGAGGGTATTGAGCGCCCACTGGGTTTGGCCGGTCAGGTCGAGATCGAAGCCGCGCGGCAGATGCTGCTTATAGGCGGCCGAGGCGGTCGCATAGCGAAAATGCGGGGTGGGCACCCCTGGTATCCCATCGAACAAGGTGCCGGAGGGGCCGGAGACGCCGAGGTTCACGGCAGCCGTACCGGTCAGATTGCCCGGAAGGCCGCCAAGATTGAGGGTCCGGTTGTAGACGCCGCCCAGCGCCACCCAGTCGTAGCGTTGCTGGAGCAGCGTGAAGCTGCCGTTGAGCACCTTCTCCGTGAAGCCCGTGCGATTGAGCGCTTCGGTGAGCGACAGACGGGTGTCGGTGTCGGCATAGAGGAGCTGGCCGCCGGTCAACGAATAGGTGAGGATGTTGCCGACCGGGAACAGCGGCGCGGTCACCGTGCCCAAGTGGAAA
>JASIAN010000020.1 GCA_030042035.1 Alphaproteobacteria bacterium
TCCCGGCTTTCGCCGGGACGACGGGTAAAATTTACGCGGCGAGGCGCTGTCGCGCGGCGCTCTTCAGCATCACCGCGCCCTTCTCGGCGATCATGATCGTCGGCGCGTTGGTGTTGGTCGAGGTCACCGAAGGCATCACCGAGGCGTCGATGACGCGCAGGCCCTCGATGCCGTGCACCCGCAGCTCTCTGTCGACGACGCTCATCGGATGCTGGCCCATCATGCACGTGCAGCTCGCGTGGTAGACCGTGTTGCCGTTGCGCTTTGCGTAATCCAACAGTTCGTCGTCGGTCTGCACGTGCGCGCCGGGCAGCCGCTCGGCGCCGACATAGGGCGCTAGCGCCGGTGCATCGAACAGGCGGCGGGCGAATTTGAGGCCGCCGACGATCGCGCGGCGGTCGCTTTCCTCGGTCAGATAGCGCGGATTGATCTCGGGCGCTGCGCGCGGGTCCAACGACCTCGCCCGCACATAGCCGCGCGACAGGGGCCGCATCTGCCACGGCCCGCCGGTGAGGCCTGGTTGTTCTTCGAGCTGGCCGATCTGGCCGTCCTTGAAGCTGCCGGGAGCGAACGAAATCTGCACGTCGGGGGTCGCCGATTCCTCCAATATCCTGACAGAGGCGGCGATCAACGAGGCGCTGTAGGTCAGGATGCCCTTGCCGGTCATGACATAGCGCAAGACTTCGCCGACCAGCGGCAGGCCGCGCGAACGCTCGTTGGCGGTCGGCATGCCGTGGATCGGATAGGTCACCCGGACGACGTAATGGTCTTGCATGTTGGCGCCGACGCCGGGCAACCCGTGCACCACGGGCACGCCGATTTTCGCGAGGTGCTCGGGCTCGCCGACCCCGGACAACTGCAACAGATGCGGCGAGCCGACCGCACCGGCGGCGAGGATCACCTCGCAGAGCGCATCGGCGCGCTCAGTGTTGCCGTTGCGCGAGAATTCGATGCCGATCGCGCGCTTGCGGTCGAAGATCACGCGATGCACGAGCGCCTTCGTGATGACCTGCAAATTGGGGCGCCGTTGCGCCGGTCGCAGATAGCTGCGCGCGGTAGAGGCGCGGCGGCGGCCGCCGCGCGTTTGCTGGCACCAGCCGATGCTGTCTTGAGCGCCGGGCGGCAGGTTGTTCACGTCTTCGCGGTATTCGAGGCCGAGTCCTAGGCCGGCCTCGATCACCTTGGCGCAGATTTCGGAGTGCTCCATGGCTGACGTGAACAGAAACCCGTCCTTGCCGTGCACGTCGTCCGCGCCGCCGCTCCACCGCTCTGCCTTCTTGAAATAGGGCAGGCAATCATCCCACGACCAGCCGCGGTTGCCGAGCTGCGCCCAGTGGTCGTAATCCTCGGGCTGGCCGCGGATATAAATGAGGCCGTTGATCGATGAGGAGCCGCCAAGCACGCGGCCGCGCGGATAGATGATCTCGCGACCGTCGCAGGCTTCGGCCGTGAAACCCCAGGTCAGCGTCTTATGGTCGAGCATGCGCATGAAGCCGGCCGGGATGTGGATGAGCGGGTTCCAGTCGCTGCCGCCCGCCTCGATCAGCAATACCCGCGTCGCCGGGTCTTCAGTCAGCCGGTTGGCGAGAACGCAGCCGGCCGAGCCGGCGCCGACGATGACATAGTCCGCCTGCATATCCTTCCCTTCCCCGGGCCAGACGCCCGATCTGCCGTGTTGCCGGTTTCGCGGGCCAGTCTAGCGCATTGCCGGTCTGCCGGAAGAGCCGCAACCGCATTAACAGGAGGGCCCAGCAGCCGGAACGGCTGCCAGGCCATTTGCCGGGCGTCAGGGAGGCGCGCCGCCATGGCGGCGCGCGGAGCGTTATGAGGTGGCCGCCGAGCGTGGAGACTGAGTCCACAACGCATGCGGCAAGGGCTTCCCCTTGGTTTCCGGCAGAAACGGCGCAACAACAACGCCGACAATAAAGAACAGGCCGACGATCGTGGCGGCATACCCATAGCCGCCGAGGCCGACAATCAACGCGCCAGCGATCAGCGGACCGATGCAGGAAACCCAGCGCGGCGCGTTGAAGCAGAATGCCACGGCCGTGCCGCGCATGCGGGTCGGGAACAATTCCGGCAGCCACACCGGCGCCCAGGCCCAGATGCCGCCGGTGAAAAACCCGAATATCGTGACCGCGACGAGGATGGACCCCATTGTGTGGGTCCACAGATAGACCACCGGGGTCAACACCAGACACATCAGGTAGTAAAGCATCGCCGTCGGCTTGCGGCCGATCCAATCGGCAAGAAAACCGAGCGCGATAAACCCGAAGATCGCGACGCCGGTGCCGAGCAGCCCGGCGACCGCCGTGTAGTACGGCGCCGAGAGACCCATGCCAGCCGCCACCTTGCCGACATAGGTCGGCACGAAGGTAGCCACGCCCCAAAAGCCGAACGTCACCGACAGCATCATTAGAAAAGCGCCGATGAGCCGCCAGCGCACACTCTTATCGACAAACATGTCGATCACCGTAAATCGCGTCATCGCCGCGGCCTCGCCGGCGAGCGGGGTGCCAGTCGCCGCCAGCGCGCGCGCCTCGCGGCGCTGCTCGGCTGCCTCCTCCCAGCGCGACGACTCCGGAATGCCGCGCCAGACCCACAGCACGAGCAGGGCCGGCAGGATGCCGACGAGGTACATATAGCGCCAGGCGTTAGGGCCGAGCCCGCCGATCAACAGCCAAACGCCGGATGCGACGAAACTTCCGATCCCGGCGCCGCTCTGCAGCAGGCCGCCGCCCTTGCCACGGGCATGGTCAGGCCACAATTCGGAGACGATCGAGGCGCCCGTCGCCCACTCCGAGCCGATCCCGACGCCGACCAGAAACCGCAGAACCGCAAACGACTGCCAGTCCCAGGCAATGGCCGAGAGCCCGGTGGTCAGCGAATAGGCGAGGATCGCCAGCATCATCGTCTTCTTGCGGCCGATATAGTCGGCGATAATGCCGCCGATGACGCCACCCGTCGCCCAGCCGAACACTGTCGTCGCCAGAACATATCCGGCGTATTCCGGAATGTCTTTATATTGCGCGGCGGCGAGCAGCTGGTGCAGCGCAAACCCGATCGTCAGGAACAGCGCGTAGATCTCGAACCCGTCGAACAGCCACGCGAGGTTGGAGGCGATCAGCACCCGCCATTGATTGCGGTCGAGCGTGCGATACCAGGGAATTTGAGCCCGCCCCTCGATCTGCGTCATCGTGCTTCCTCTCCTGCTCTGTCCCTTCGTCTCACCGGTGCCGGCACCGGTATTGCTGATCAACTATAGGCGCCGGTGACAGCCGGCGAAAGGGCGAAGGCGCCAGCAGCGCGGCGACCCCGGCGGCGGCTTCGACGATCGCGCCGGTCGAAAAGGGCGGCCGCGGTTATTGCTTGCCGGCGAAGATGCCGGAAGCGATGTAGGTCGGGCCGGCGATCGATTGGAAGGCGAAATTGCCGCCGGTTTCGGCCGCTTTCGGGCCAAAGAAACTGCCGTTGACCGTGCCGGCAAAGCCGTTGGCGGTCGCCCCGAAACTGTAGCTGGCGCCCGTCAGCGGCGCGCTGCCTGAGGCGGCAAAATTATGGCCGTCGAAATTGGTGATCGCAAATGAACCGCTCTGCATGCCGAAATTGTAAGTGCCATTAAAGCCGCCGGCGGCCAGATAACTTGCCCCATTGTTGAACACCGAGCCGATCGCGGCGCCGGTATAGCGTGCCGTGATGCCCTGCGTCTCGAGGGTCTGCAGATCGGCGAGCGGCGTCATGCTGCCGGCGACCCAGGTGTTGATGTGGCCGGCGTCGATGCGTGGCGGATCGGCATCGCTGGTCGTCAGCGTGCCGCCCCAATAACCCCATTGCAGATATTGGCATTGGCAGTAGGAGGTTCCGGGCGGCAAAAGCGCGTCGGCGGGGTTGGCCGCCGCCTGGCCGGTTGCGGGGTTCGCCGGCTGGGCGGTGGTGGCACCGGAACTCACAAGATAGAGCTGTCCGGTCGGCTGGCTCGTCGTCCCGTTGATCGTGATCGATTGCGGGTCGGCGACGCTTTCGATCGCCGCGAAATCATTATCATCGACAAACGCCGAGTGTCCCACGGGGGAGCGGGCCAGCCCGCCGCCGTACTGCAGCGTCAGCGCGCTGACGCCGCCGGAGGATGACGCGTCCGCGCTGCCGGCAAAGGTCGCCTGGACGCGATTGTTCGGAGCGTCAGTGCTGATCAGCGCGTCGCCGACGACGGCATAAGGCGTCGCCTGCGCGTTCGTGTACATCAGCCCGCCGAAATAGCCGTTGAGCGCCTGGGTCGTACGGCTGGCGCCGACGCCGGCGGGAACATTGGTCGACAGCGCGGGTTGGGCAAAGCCGTAGGAAGTGGAACTGCCGGACAGCGAGACTTCCGCCACGCCCGACGCCGATTGGCTCAAGACCACGCCGGAAATTGCAGTGCCGCCGTACAGGCTGACGCCATTGCCGTCCACTGTCGAGGCAACCGAGCCCTGCACGCTGGTCGGTGTGCCGCTCGCCGAAATCAGCGATGAGCCGCGCAATGCGCCGTTGAATACCGGCTGGCCGTTGCTTCCGGTGCTGACGATGCCGGTCGTCACGGCGATCGCCGACTGCTGATTGGCGCCCTGTCCGTTGATCGCGAGGCTTGCCTGCAACCCGTGCGCGGCCGCGAGCGTCGATGTATCGCCGATCGGGGTGGTCGGGGGCGCCACGATATAGAATGGCGATACCGCGGCATTCCGCAGATTGCCGCCGGCTTGGCCGCGGAGGAACGGAATATTGGATTGCAGCGCCGAGTCGGGCTGCACGGTGAAGGCAAAAATCCGCGTGTTGCCGGTCGGCGCATAAAAGCCAGGGTCGACCGGGGCGCCGCCGAACACGAAGAGTTGCGCGGCGGGATTGCTGGTGGGGGTGATCGTGGCGTAGAAAAAGCCGTCATCGGCCGACATGAAAGTCGTGCCGCTGAACGTGCCGAACGGGCTTGATGTGCCGGCCGGCCCGAAGCGCGCCGTGCAGCCGCCGCTTGAGGCGCTGGAGCACAGCGGCAACGGAAACGAGATTGCGCCGAAATTGCCGAACGTGCCGCTGAACGCGCCGCTCTGCGGCGTACCGGACGGAAAGCTCAGCGTCCCCATCGCATAGGAGACTGTGCCGTTGATATCGGTCGCGGAACCCGGCGGCCCGAGGGCAGCAAAGCCGACGGACCGGTTCGCGGTGCCTTTCACCTGGCCGCTGTACGTAATGGAAGTTGTGGAAAACGAGGGGAGCAGGGCACCCGTGATGATGTAATTCTGCTGAAAATTGTTGATGTTTCCCGCGCCGAGCGTGTTGTTGACGATGTTATTCAAGGATTGCGACAATGTATTGCTCAGCGGCTGCGTCTGCTGGTCGACTGTCGCGTCGGTTGGGACGGTCTTGGCGCCGCCCGACGCACCTGGTTGCCCATCAAGCTGCGTCGTCAGCGTGCTCAGCAAGACCGCCGTCGCCCTCTGCGGCGACGAGACCCCTCCCGTCGGCGTGATCGTGATCTGATATCCGGGCCGGGTGAGCGTCTGCAGCGCGCCGTTGACCCCGGCGACGGTCAGGCTGCGGCCGTAGATGAAGATCACGTCGGTCGTGCCGCCGGCGGTGATGTCGACGATGAAGGCGCCGCCCCGCACCGCCAGCGTCGCCGTGTTGGTGCGCAGCGTCACCGCCCCTTCGTGCTTGCTGAGCGCGCCGCCGACATAACGCAGCAGGCCGCGAGTCGCACTCATCGCCAGCCGGCCGGTACCGGTTTTGGGGTCATAGACGAACTGATCGATTGTCAGGTCGGAATTTGGTCCGATCGTCATCGACGATTCGTCAACGAACAAGAGTTGCGCCTGTCCCTTGGCTGCCGTTGTGATTCGTTCGTTGAACACGACGGTCTGGCCGATAACGATCGGCCGCGCGGTTGCACCGGGCGCAGTCCCCAACGACTCCGGATTGACGGCGCTGCTCACCCCGACCCGCTGTTGCGCGATGGCGGTGCGACACGCGGCGAGGCCGCACAGCGCAACGGCAACAACGGTCAGGCAAAGAGAGTGCAACCCGGAACGACGCATGCCCCACCCCTTGAAGCACCGCCCCGCTCGGTACGGGCCGCGTGCGATCGGCCGCCGCGCGGACGGGCAGACGAGCATAACGCTCGGCCCGATCGCTGTCATGCCCGGTGGGGCGGCTTAACCATAACGGCTCGCGGGAGCGGCTGATCCGTTCGTGTGCGCCGGCGTCGCCCGACGCGGTGGGGCAGGAAGCCGCGAATATAAAAAAACCCGCCGCCCGATCGCGGCGGGGGTTGCGGATCGGCCGCGTCGCAAAACCGACGCGGCCGCCCGGTTTCAAACGGTTCAGAACTTCATGACGAACGTGTAGTCGAGGCCGAGGGCCTGACCGAACTTGCCGCCCAGCGTCCCGCGGTTGCCGTAGAAGAATTCGAAGCCGGTATCGACAAACGGCACCGGGCTCCAGATCAGGTTGGCGAGGGCCAGCGTCTCGTATTTGTTGTAGAAATTGCCCTCGCCGGCCGGTCCGGTGACGCCCAGCAGG
>JASIAN010000150.1 GCA_030042035.1 Alphaproteobacteria bacterium
AGCGAGAGGGACAAGGTCTGGTTCAACCTGACCTGGCACCGCTTGAAGCCGTGGCCCGACTCCGTCCCCGGCCTCACCCGCATCAAAAGAAAATATATCATCGCCACGCTGTCCAACGGCACGGTCCGTCTGCTGACCGACATGGCAAAATATTGCGGCCTGCCATGGGATACCGTGCTCGGCTCCGATCTCGTCAAGCACTACAAGCCCGATGCGGAGATGTATCAATCTGCAATCGAATTCCTCGGCAACGGCGATCCCGCCGCGGTGATGATGGTCGCGGCGCACAACAACGACCTCGTCAATGCCGCGAAATACGGCATGAAAACGGCGTTCATCAGCCGCCCCACCGAGCACGGCGGCAAGCAGAGCCGCGACTTCAAGGCCGAGCACAATTTCACCTTTGTCGCGACCAGCTTTGAGGACCTCGCCGCGCAACTCGGCACCTGACCGCAGCGGCGGCGATGGCGCTCGAGGAGTATCAGCGCAAACGCGACTTCCGAAAGACGCCGGAACCCGCCGGCGGCCGCGCGGTGAAGCCGAAGCCGGCGGCGGCGCTGTCGTTTGTCGTCCAGAAGCATCGGGCGCGCCGGCTGCACTACGATTTCCGGCTTGAATTGGGCGGCGTCTTGTTGTCGTGGGCGGTGCCCAAGGGGCCAAGCCTCGACCCCGGCGAAAAGCGCCTCGCCGTCCATGTCGAGGATCATCCGGTCGAATACGGCGATTTCGAAGGGGTGATCCCCGCGGGGCAATACGGTGGCGGCACGGTCATGCTGTGGGACCGCGGCACGTGGACGCCGCTGGATGCCGATCCCGATGCGGCCTACAGGAAGGGTTCGCTCAAATTCCGCCTCGACGGACGGAAGCTGCACGGCAATTGGGCGCTGGTGCGGATGGGCGGCAAGGCGGCCCGCGAAGCCCGCGAGAACTGGCTGTTGATCAAGGAGCGCGACGTGGCCGCGGTGCCGGGCAGCGATGCCGCGGTCGTCGAGGATAATCCGCACAGCGTCGCCACCGGCCGCTCGATCGAAGCGATTGCTGCCGACCGCGACCGCGTCTGGGATGCGGCAAACGGCGGCGAGGTTCCCCTCGACCCCAAGCCCGACATTCTGCGGCTCGCCCGGCCCCGCGGTGCGCGCAAGCAGGCGATGCCGCAGCGCCTCGCGCCGCAGCTCGCAATGCCGGCCGATGCGCCGCCCGATGGCGACGAATGGCTGCACGAAATCAAATACGACGGCTACCGCCTGTTGGCGCGGATCGAGGATGGGGCAGTCGCGCTGATCACCCGCGGCGGTCTCGAGTGGACCGCGAAGTTTCCGGCGCTGGCTCGGGCGCTTGCGACATTGCCGGTTGAGCAGGCGCTGATCGACGGCGAGATTGTCGCGCTCCTGGCGGACGGCCGGTCGGACTTTGGCGCGTTGCAGGAGGCGCTGTCGCGCGGCGCGACCGGCGAACTTGTCTTTTATGCGTTCGATCTGCTCTACGTTGACGGCGACGATTTGACCGGCGCGGCGTTGGAAGACCGCAAGCGGGCGCTTGCGGCGATCGTGCCGCCGCAGGCGAGCGGCACGCTGCGTTACAGCGATCATCAGGAAGGACTGGGACCGGCGTTCTTCGCGCAGGCCTGCAACTACCGGCTCGAAGGCATCGTCTCGAAGCGCCGCGACCGTCCCTACCGTCGCGGCCGCAGCGCCGATTGGCTGAAGATCAAATGCCAGAACCGGGACGAATTCATCATCATCGGCTTTACCGAACCGGCCGGGCAGCGGCGCGGCTTCGGTGCGTTGATCCTTGGCTATTATGACCCGCAAGGCCGCCTCACTTACGCCGGGCGCTGCGGCACCGGGTTCAGCGATGCGCTGCTCGCCGATCTGCGGCCGCGGCTCGATGCGATGCAGCGCGCCGAGTCGCCGGCGCCGGTGCCGAAGGGCGTGTCGCAGAAAGGCGCGCATTGGGCCGAACCATGGCTCGTCGCCGAGGTTCGCTATGCCGGCTGGACCAGTGACGGCATGCTGCGGCACCCGGCCTTTATCGGCCTGCGCGAGGACAAACCGGCGGCCGACGTCGTTTACGACCGGGCTGCGATCGGCAGCGGTTCGGCGGCGCAGCAGCCGGATGAGGCTAGTTTGGCGGTAACAACCGCGCGCGACGGCAGCATCACCTTCGCCGGGGTGCGGCTGACCCACCCCGAGCGCGTCTTCTACCCCGAGGCCGGCATCACCAAGCTCGATTTGGCGCGCTATTACGAGGCGGTGCAGGACTGGGCCTTGCCGCACCTGGCGGATCGCGCGCTGAGCCTGGTGCGCTGCCCCGAGGGTTACACCGGCGACTGCTTTTATCAGAAGCATTTCGCCAGCGGCGTGCCGGATGTGCTCGGCCGCGTCACGATCACCGAGCGATCAAAGACCGAGACGCATCTCGTCATCGAAAACGCCGGCGGGCTCGTCGCGATGGCGCAGATGGGAATCCTGGAAATCCATCCCTGGGGATCGACGGTCGCCCGCCTCGAAACGCCCGATCGCATCACGTTTGATTTCGACCCCGACGAGGGGCTGCCGTGGCAGCACGTGACCGAGGCGGCGATCGATATGCGGGAAGCACTCAGCGGCATCGGCCTTCAAAGCTTTGCGAAAACCACCGGCGGCAAAGGGTTGCATGTCGTTGTGCCGGTGACGCCGAGGCTCGAGTGGGAGGCGGTCAAGGGATTCGCCAAATGGGTCGCCGACCGATTCGTCAACGCCCATCCCGACCGCTTCACCGCGACGATGGCAAAGCGGGCGCGCGCCGGCCGCATCTTTATCGACTACCTGCGCAACGGCCGCGGCGCGACCGCAATCGGCGCCTATTCGCCGCGTGCCCGCGCTGGCGCGCCGGTCGCGACACCGCTGGCGTGGGACGAGGTCGAGAACGGCGCGCGGCCGGCGTCGTTCACGATCGCGACGGTGCCCGCACGGCTGAAGCGCCTCAAAGCCGACCCCTGGGCCGACATGCCCAAGCTGCGGCAATCGATCGCCACCCGCGTCCGCAAGGAGATCGGGATCTAGCGGCTGGCGCCGGCGGCCGGGCGGTGCTAAACGGAAACAGCCGTATGCACGCCCGCAGGAGAGGCCGTGGCCTGGTCTGATCCAGATGCCGCGGCGCCGAAGGAGCAACCGCCCCGGAAACTCTCAGGCGAAAGGACTGCGGGCGCAAGGGCGCTCTGGAAAGCGGCGGGCCGGCCGCGAATGCCGGGTCGCACACCGAAGGAGTAAGCCGCGCCGCCCTCGCGGGCGACGATGGTGAATCTCTCAGGGTAGGAGACAGAGGGGGCATCTCCGGGAACGCGTTGCGCGTTCCCTAGCGGGAGGTGCGCCTGTGCCCGATACCGCCGATTCGCCACCGCTGCAACACACGCCGCTCTACGATCTGCATGTTGCGCGGGGCGCCCGCATCGTCGCCTTCGCCGGCTACGCAATGCCGGTGCAATACCGGCTCGGCATCATTGCCGAGCACCTGCACACCCGCACGCAGGCCGGCCTCTTTGACGTGTCGCACATGGGGCAAATCATGCTCCATGGCGCCGCCGCGGCCGGCGCCCTGGAAGCGCTCGTCCCCGGCGATCTGCAGGCGCTGGCGCCGGGCCGCATGCGTTACACGCTGCTGCTCAATGACCGGGGCGGCATCCTCGACGACCTGATCGTGACCCGCGTCGCAGGCGGTCTGATGCTCGTCGTCAATGCGGCGCGCAAGGCGGCCGATCTGGCACACCTGCAGGCGCGTCTCGAGCGCTCCGTGACGATCGAGCCGCGCTTCGACCGGGCGCTCCTCGCGCTGCAAGGACCGGCGGCGGCCGCCGTGCTCGCCCGCCATGCCGCCGGCGTCGAACGGCTGCCGTTCATGTCGGCGAGCGAGGTTGCCGTCGCCGGGGTGCCGTGTTTTGTGAGCCGCTCCGGCTATACCGGCGAAGACGGCTTCGAGATTTCCGTCGCCGGCGACGATGCCGTCGCGCTGGCGGAGCGCCTCTTGGCCGAGCCGCAAGTCGCGCCGATCGGCCTCGGTGCCCGCGACAGCTTGCGCCTCGAAGCGGGGCTCTGCCTTTGCGGCCACGACATCGACGAGACGACGACCCCGGTCGAAGCCGCGCTGACGTGGACGATCGGCGGGCGGCGGCGGGAGGCTGGCGATTTTCCTGGCGCGGCGATCATCCTGCGCCAATTGGCCGAAGGTCCGGCGCGAAAGCGGGTCGGCATCCGGCCCGACGGCCGCGCCCCGGCGCGCGAAGGCACCGCGATCCGCGATCCGGAGGGCAGGCCGCTCGGCCATGTCACGAGCGGCGGCTTTGGCCCATCCGTCAATGCGCCGATCGCGATGGGCTATGTCGCAGCAGGCCGCGCTGCACCCGGCTCGGCGCTGTCGCTCGTCGTGCGCGATGTGCCGCGGCCGGCGCATGTCGCGCCGCTGCCCTTTGTGCCGACCCGCTATTACCGGGGCTGACCCGCAGACACCTTCCGGGAGGAAGCCGATGAGCGTGACGCGATATACCAAGGACCACGAATGGGTCCGCCAGGAGGGCGATGTCGCCGTGATCGGCATCACCGATTACGCGCAGCAGCAGCTGGGCGATGTCGTTTACGTCGAACTTCCCGAGATTGGTCGCAAGGTCGAGCAGGGGAAGGAGGCCGCAATCGTCGAATCGGCGAAGGCGGCAAGCGAGGTCTACGCGCCGATATCGGGCGAAGTCGTCGCGGTCAACGAAGCGATCCTCGGCAACCCGGCGCTCGTCAACGAGGACGCGATGGGCGAGGGCTGGTTCATGAAAGTGCGCCTCGCCGACCCACGACAGCTCGCCGGATTGATGGACGAGAACGCGTACGCCGCTCTCGTCGCGGAGCAGGGTTGATGCGCTACCTGCCGCTGACCGGCGCCGACCGCACAGCGATGCTGGCGGCGATCGGCGCGCCCTCGATCGAGGCGCTGTTCGCCGATGTGCCGCCGGCGGCGCGCCGCGACGGCCTCCTCGATCTGCCGCTTGCGATGGGCGAGATGGAAGTCGAGCGCCGGTTCGCCGCGATGGCCGCAAAGAACCTCTCGGCCGGCATGGCGCCGTGCTTTCTCGGCGGCGGCGCCTATCGCCACCACGTGCCGGCGGCGGTCGATCATCTGATCCAGCGCGGTGAGTTCTTAACCTCATACACGCCCTACCAGCCGGAACTGGCGCAGGGCACATTGCAATACCTCTTCGAATTCCAGACCCAGGTCGCGCTCTTGACCGGCATGGAGGTCGCCGACGCCTCGCTCTATGACGGTGCGACTGCGTGTGCCGAGGCGGTCGCAATGGCCGGTCGCATCACGCGGCGCAAAAAAGCGATCCTGTCGGGCGGACTGCACCCGCACTACCGCGCGGTCTGCGAAACCTACGCGCGCTTTTCGGGCGAGACGATCGCCGCGCAGGACCCGGCGCCCGGCGCCGGCGAGGATCTGGCTGCGCTCATCGACGCCGATACTGCCTGCATCGTCGTGCAAAACCCCGATTTTTACGGCGCGATCCGCGACTATTCGGAATTGGCCGAGAATTGCCATCGCGCCGGCGCGCTGCTCGTCGTCGCGGTGACCGAGATCGTATCGCTCGGCGCGATCCGCCCGCCCGGCGACATGGGCGCCGATATCGTCGCCGCCGAGGGCCAGTCGCTCGGCAACGCGCTCAATTTCGGCGGTCCCTATCTCGGCCTCTTCGCCAGCCGCGACAAATTCGTACGGCAGATGCCCGGGCGGCTCGTCGGCGAGACGCGCGACGCCGAGGGAAAGCGCGGCTGGGTGCTGACGCTGGCGACGCGTGAGCAGCACATCCGCCGGGAGAAGGCGACGAGCAACATCTGCACCAATTCCGGCCTGTGCGCCCTCGCCTTCACGATCCATCTGTCATTGCTTGGCGAGGTCGGGCTGGCGCGCCTGGCGCGGCTCAACCATGCAATGGCCGTGACGAGCGCTGAACGGCTCGGCGCGATCCCCGGCGTCCAACTCGTCAATCGCCGCTTCTTCAACGAGTTCACGCTGCGCCTGCCATGCCCGGCCGGGCCGGTCGTCGAACGCCTCGCCGCCGAGTGCATTCTCGCGGGCATCCCGGTCAGCCGCTTCCACCCCGACCGCGGCGACCTTGCGGATCTGTTGCTGGTCGCCACGACAGAGACCGTCACCGAAGACGATATCGAACGCCTCGCGGCGGCGCTCCGGGAGGCCGTCCTATGAACGACTGGAGCCAGGCGGCCAGCGCCCATCCTGCCGCGGGCGAACGAGGCAACACGCGCACGATCAGCGGCAATCGCGGCCTTCAGATTGAGGAGAAGCTGATCTTCGAACAGGATTCGCCGGGCCGTTGCGGTGTCGATCTGCCCGAGCCGCCGGCCGTGCCCGCGCGCTTCGGCGATCTCGAACGCACCGCGCCCATTGGCCTCCCCGGTCTCAGCGAGCCGCAAATCGTGCGCCATTTCACGCGCCTGTCGCAAAAGAATTACGCGATCGACAGCGGCCTCTACCCGCTTGGCTCGTGCACGATGAAGCACAACCCGCGGCTCAACGAAAAACTGGCGCGCCTCTCGGGCTTCGCCGACATTCACCCGCTGCAGCCGCCATCGACCGTGCCGGGCGCGCTCGAACTGATCGATCTGCTGGCGCATTGGCTGAAGACATTGACCGGCATGCCGGCAATCGCGCTGTCGCCGGCTGCCGGGGCGCAGGGTGAATTGTGCGGCATCATGGCGATCCGCGCCGCGCTGGAGGCGCAGGGCGATGCACGCCGGCATATCCTGGTGCCGGAATCGGCGCATGGCACAAACCCGGCCACCGCCGCGACGTGCGGCTACGAGATCGAAGCGATCCCGAACAACCCGCGCGGCCGCGTCGATCTTGCGGCATTGAAAGCGCGGCTCGGCCGCGATGTTGCGGCGCTGATGCTGACCAACCCCAACACCTGCGGTCTGTTCGAGGACGAGATTCTGGAAATCGCCGCGGCGGTGCATGCCGCCGGCGCCTTCTTCTATTGCGACGGCGCCAATTTCAACGCGCTCGTCGGCCGCGTCAGACCGGCCGATCTCGGCATCGACGCATTGCACATGAACCTGCACAAGACGTTCTCGACGCCGCACGGCGGCGGCGGGCCGGGCAGCGGACCGGTCGCGCTGGCGGCCGCGCTGGCGCCCCATGCGCCGCTGCCGTGGGTCGTGCACGGGCCGGACGGCCTCGCGCTGCTTGAGCATGCGGAGGGGCCCTCGGCGCAGGCAATCGGTCGACTGAAAGCCTTTCATGGCCAGATGGGCATGTTCGTGCGCGCGCTCGCCTACATGATGAGCCATGGTGCCGACGGCCTCCGCCAGGTCGCCGAGGATGCGGTGTTGAACGCCAACTACGTGCGCGCCGGCCTCCAAGACGCGCTCAGCCTCGCTTATCCCGGCATTTGCATGCACGAGGTGCTGTTCGACGACGGCTTTCTCAAAGACACCGGCGTCACGACGCTCGATTTCGCCAAGGCGCTGATCGACGAAGGGTTTCATCCGATGACGATGTATTTCCCGCTCGTTGTGCACGGCGCCATGCTGATCGAGCCAACCGAGACCGAAAGCAAGGCCGCGCTCGACCAGTT